>JAQUWX010000008.1 GCA_028692635.1 Alphaproteobacteria bacterium | reverse complement strand
TAACCGTACAATCGGCCAAAGCATCTCTCTTCACATGAAGCAGCCGAGCCATATCCCGAGGAGACACCGGAGCATCCGCAATCCGCTCATCGGGCAGCACATAAGAAAAGTCCTCCGTCCGCCACTCACAACGAGCCGCAGCTGGCATATCCGGCGCCCCGCCGATGGAATTATTAATATGATTTGTCATGCCGGGTTTTTACCGTGATTCGCAGTGCATACGTTTATTTTATAAGTAATTTGATCTTTAATATATTTGGTCCTATTCTTGCAAACGAGGATAGAGAGAAGGCTATCCCCGGGGTGTAGTTACCTCGTCCAATATCGGTAATTTGCGTTGCCGTCATAACGTTTGCCTTTCGACCTGCATATATGGCCGGGAGGCGACGGCGATGCGCTGTGAAAGCAGCGCTTCGGATGTCCAGGCCCCACGGCTAAAGGCCGTCGCAATCGTATATTGGCGATTAACTAACTCCCGCGCCACCAGAGGGTAACTCTCTGGATGGCTTCCTTTATGTGTGCCTACAAGGGAGTCGTCTATGTTTGAGTGCAGATATTCAAGGATCGGGTTTACCCTGATTGTCATAAGCCTCGCCGGAACAGTTCAAGCAAGAACCGACAATGTAGAGATAAAATATCCGGCGAATGGCATAAACCTTTCATGTTTCACGATTACACCTGAAGTGCATACATCCAAAGCTCCTATCACATGCAACAGCCTGTGCGAGAAAAAAGGAGCCGCCTGCACCGGAGTAACCAGCGCAATAACACCTCCCCAGAGCTGTGAAGAGATGGCAGTTTCTCCCGTGTGGGGCACTTGCCGCTGCTGCAAGGCGGTGTCGCCATGAGAAAAATTATTTTTGCGATTTTGTTTATCGCTGTCTTTTTGTGCAGCCCTGCGCACGCAGCTCAGAAAACCATTGGCAAGACATGCAACAGCGACAACAGCAACATCGACTGGGATACGATAGGCCAGTGCAACGGGACTGTATTTCAAAAAGGCCCGTTGATGTTGGGAGCAGTAGCAACACCGGCATATACATCAACAGCATGTGACGGGACAAAAGCCGGAATGCTCCAGTGGACTGGAACTTCGTTTAAAGGATGCGATGGGGCGAGTTGGAGCGGATTAGGCGGAGGAGCTTTAGGGGCGTCTGCAACCAATACAGCGCCTAGCCGCAATGGAGATATCACTACCGGTTTGTTCAGCGATACCGCTAGCACTGTGAGCATAGCTACGGCGGGGATGAGCAGGTTAACCATAACGGCATCGGGTAGTGTCGGCATTGGAACCACCACGCCCAACAACTACAGTGGTTACACGACATTATCTTTGTCAAATAATGTTCTTGGCGGAATATTGGACTTAATGAACAGCGGAACAGTACAAGGGAGACTCTATGGAGACACAGGAAGTGTGGGGCTTAGTTCCGCTAATATTCCGATCATATTCCTACCTAATGGCGTAGAACGGATGAGGATAACAAGCGACGGCAACGTGGGAATCGGAACCACTACAGCCAGCAACAATCGGTTACACATTGTTGGCGGAAGCTTGTCCATAAATCCCACCGGCGCAGCCGAACATCACGCGGTGGGAGGTATTTCAATTATAAATGGAGGATTGTGGGCTGCGCGTGCAATGCAGATCGCGTCCGCAGCGGCAAGCACGGCGAGCTATATCATACAAGCCGCAAAAGACGCATCGTCCAACAATCTTTGGTGGACATATGGGGTTAATACCGACAACACCTTTCACATTGCTCCCGGAGCCGATGCAATATCTGGAGCCGCCTTCATGATAAACTCATCCGGCAACGTCGGAATTGGAATGATCTCTCCTACAGGAAAACTGGATATAAAAGGCGGCAGCGCGACAAATGCCTATACAGCCCCCAGCGATGCAGCTGATCTTAGAATTCTTAGCAGCAACAATCGCTCTTTAGACGGAGGTATAATCCAAATTGGCGGCAGCTACGGAGCGATTGGATACATTAAAACAGAAGCAATTAGCGGCAATTCCGGTTCAATGACGCTTGGAACGCGGCAAAGCCCCGATGCCGCGACAATGCAGCCCGCGATGACAATTGATAATGTAGGTAACGTTGGAATTGGAATAACAGCTCCTAACTATCCCCTACATGTTGGGATTTTCTCGTATTTATCAAACGACAACACGAACGAATTCGCAATTTTTGGGGCTAAGACAGCTTCTGGAGGATACAATAGAATGAGGTTACATGCCGATTGGATAAAAATGGGCACGGATCACAATAATCCAAACTTAACTATATTTGATGGCAATACCACTTTAAGCAGAAACGGCGATACTGCACTTTCTCTGCAACCGTTCGGCGGAACCTACAACCGGGAATCTATGATAAAGTTTTGGTCAACATTTGACAGCAACCCTTATGGAGATGCAGGGGTGAGACTGGCGGGAAGAATTCAGTCTGGATTTAACAATGGAGTTTGGGGCACAGAGTATATGGCCTTTGGCGTAGGCGGTGCAGGAGATGGAGCCAATCCTCCGACGGAAAGAATGAGGATAGACGGCAACGGCAATGTAGGAATAGGGACAACAACACCCGGATATAAACTCGACGTAAACGGAGCTTCTCGTTCGTCAAGCACTGTTCTTAATTCGACCTCATATACTTGCGACTCCAGCCACGCAGGAACGATACAGTGGAACGGCAGCCGTTTTCAGGGGTGCGATGGAACAAATTGGATAACTTTCGGATACGATATTTGCAGCGATTCTCCGTCTATAGGCACGATATGTTCGGATGGTTCCGTTTATGCCGGATTATCTCCTGACGGAAATGTAAAAATGTACACCACACGTTGCGATCTTGGCATGAGCTGGAACGGATCCGCATGTTCCGGAGGCAGAACGGGATACATATGGGGTGTGCGCAGCACTATAACCGGTATAAACTCCACAACTGCCGGGGAATCCAACACGTCGGGACTAAGCGCCCTTGGCAGCAATTATCAGGCGGCCAGAGCGTGCGCTGCGCAAAACGTCCATGGACATACCGACTGGTATCTTCCGGCAAAAGACGAGCTTAATGTGCTTTATTCCAACAAAGCGTCCATAGGAAATTTTGACACCGGAGGATCGTATTACATTACTTCCACCGAAGGCGGGTGGGGTGGAGGAACAGAAGCTGACTATGCAAATTCACAAAGAATGACTGACGGCAATCAGAACTATACGCTTAAAGACGCCTCGTCATACCAGCGCTGTGTAAGAAAATAGACCGCCGTTAAATTTTATAGTTTGAACAACTTTCACTCCCCAGTCTCAGCCAGAGCCAACAAAAGCCCATGGTGGCCCACACCCGAAGCTCGTTTAAATAGCTAGTCGAGAAGACACTAACTGTAGCGGCCACGTTTTGACAAACAAAACGTTTCTGTAGTTCGAACACCCCCGTGACGATCCTACAGAGAAGCGCGGCGTGCTCTTCAATAGGCCACTTAGGTAAGTTTAAGTTGCTCGTTTACGGAAGTAACGCCAGAGGGCTTAACCGGGCTAACTTTTTCTCCGTCGACCTTAACTGGGATCGAATGAGGGTCTCCGCGTCTGCCATTATAGATTTTGACAACAAAGTAATCCACGTATGGCTTATCATAAGGGGAGTGCGGACGATTCCAATAACTGGTGCTTGTATCGAACGGAAAAGTGAGCATGCCCACATCAATACCGCTCTCATAACCAGCAACACATAATGAGGTATCTGGGTGATACTTCATACTAACGTTGCTTAACCCCGTTAGCAGCAAGTGCCGTTTAAGCCCCTCTTTAAAATCAGAAATTTGCTTTTCCGTATAATTCTCTTTCCAACGAGATGCTAAAGCGGCTTGGCTGTGTTCGATTTCAAAACTTTCTGAGTCTGAACTCCCATTTTTCCATCGAGAGAAAAGGACATTTTCTTGCTTGCCTGATAACATCCATCCCCAATACTCCGCCATTATATCAACGGCTTTCTTATAATCCGCAGGCGCGGCCTCAGGACCATAATATTCAGGATAGACATGGGAAAGAATCATGTGGTTGTAAGTATATGAGATGCTTATGGAAGACATCAAAAAATCATACTTCTTTTCCGATGAACCTCTTTCGGTGTACCCCCAGCGCTCATGAAATTCCAAGGAGGAGGCGACGCTTTCCCTTGCTTTGCTTGTAATGACTTCGAGTTGCTCTTTTGTTTCAGGTGTCAAATATTGCTCTTTATCTGACCGCCTTTCCAAGGCAAACGACATTAACGTAAGATCATAAGCATCCAGATAATCTTCGTCCTTATCATAGGGAAATTTCTTTTTCTCTTTCACAAATGAAAGCAAATCTTCAGTGCTGTACGAACGGCATTCTTTTATCGCCTCCGCATAAACTCTCTCAAATCGATCATCAACAATTTCTGGCATAAAAATTCCCTTCAATATCAAAGAACTCTTATACCGTTATCTCATTCAAGTTTGGTTAAAATCAATATCGGCATTGCTTGCAGCACGAACGGTTTTATGTACAGGAGCCGCACAACCCCAAAAGCCGCGCCATATCCGGGGAGACACCGGAGCGTCCGCAAATAGAATTATTAATGTGATTTGTCATATTGGGGTTTCAAAATTTCATGGACATTCTGCCCCACAGCCTCAGCCAAAGCCAACAAAAGCCCCCGGCGGCCCGCCGGTGGTGCGGTCGAGAAGACTCGAACTTCCACGAGATTGCTCCCACAGCGACCTCAACGCTGCGCGTCTACCAATTCCGCCACGACCGCACAATCATGCTTCAACGAGGTAGGCGCAAGGGAATAGCAGAGTACGGCCCCAATAATCAAGTGCCCTGAAATTCTGAGAGAATCTGCCCCTCAGAGGGGATTTGCTTGGTTAAATTCAACGATCGCATAAAGAACAACCCGGCAGCGATAATGATGGCAGCTCCACAGACCAGGCTCCAAGATGGCACATCGCTGAAAACGAAATATCCGATCAATGCTCCGGGAATAATCTGCCAATACTGGCAGGGAGCGACTACGGAAGCCTGTCCTTTTTTCATGGCGACAACCATTATGATATCGCCCGAGACGCCGATAAGCGCGGTTCCGAACAGAACCAGCAGCATATAGAATGAAACCGGCTCGAACGAAAATACGAACGACGAGCACCCGACAGCGCCGAGAACGAGCCTGCCGATAAAAATGATGCACTCCGGCGTCTCGGTCTGAGACATAGGCCGCAACATTATCTGAGACGTGGCAAAAAACAGAACCCCCACAAACGCAGACAGATAACCGATAAAGTCCCCGCCGCCAGCCAGAAGATCGGCAGGGTTCACAGCGACTACTATACCAATAAATCCGACGATAATTACCAGCACATTAGCCAACGATAAACGCTCATGAAGAAAAATCATCGCCATGATCGCTATAACAAAGGGGGTTGTGAAAGCTATCATATAAAAATTAGCAAGGGGCAGATGCGAAAAAGCGATGATATTGCAAATCAGTATGCCCATACCGATGATAGCCCGTATAGTGACTAGCCGTTTATTTTTTGGTTTAAATTTTATCAACTCTCCACGCGCAGCGCTCACACAAAACATAATAAGCACGGCAAACAATCCGGTTATTCCGACTATTTGATTAATAGGCAAATGGCTTTCACCCGCCAGCTTAAATCCAGCATCGGAGAAATTCCACAAAGTGAAACTGGCCAGCGCCAGAAGCGCGGCAACTACCTGCGAAGTAAGTTTGCTCATGGGGCCACTATTATCCTGTTACGCCCGTTGTTTTTGGCCACATACATAGCATCGTCGGCGCGTTGCAAAAGAGCGTCTATATCCTTATCCTGAGGAGCCAACCGAGCGACGCCTATGCTTAAAGAGCAATGCAGCGTCTTGCCCTCCACCTTTATAGGATGATCCGCAACATGTTGGCGCAACCGGTCCGCAACCTCAAGAGCCGCGGCAAGATCGGTTTCCGGCAAAAGAATGGCGAACTCCTCTCCCCCGAGCCGCCCCATGATGTCTGAATCGCGCAGACTTTCCAAACTGGCCCGCACGATTTCCTGCAAGACCGTATCTCCGACAGCATGGCCGTATTGATCGTTCACATGCTTAAAGAAATCGACATCGCACATCATCAAAGCCATATCGCGAGAATATCTCCTTGCGCGGCGCAAATCCGCCTCTGCCTGCGTCAGAAAATATCTGCGATTGCTTATTCCGGTCAAAGCGTCAGTGCTGGCCTGATGGAACAACTCAATCTCAAGCTCCTTACGCTGGGATATATCGTTCAAAGCCACGAGAACAGCCGGAGTCCCGCCGTAATCGAGAGCTATAGAAGCAAGCTCGACAATGAAATTTCTTCCTGAAGCGGTCTTCATCCGCACCTCCATTTCCCGAAGGTCTGGAGTATTATCGAGAAGAACGCGCAGCTGATCCCAGTCTTCCTTAGTAGCGAAAAAATCGAACGATTTACGTTTAAGCAGCGGGCCGGTGCTCTGCTGGAACATCAAGCAGGTCTTACGATTGACGAACATAAGATGCCCGTCGGATCTCCGCTCGATATAAATAGGAGTAGGCAGAATCTCCAACATTGAGCGCAATCTCTGCTCGCTCTCCACCAAAGATTGCTCAATAGCCATACGCTGACTAACGTCGAACAGATTCCATTGAACGACAGTCTTACCGTGCCATTTCACCAGGCGTTCGGTCAAAGAGAGCCATATCTCGCTCCCATCGATTTTTATTGCGCGGATCCAACTTGTTTTACCCGGACGTTTTCCGCGCACAAACTCGTCGTAAGAAGCCTCGATATGCGGCCACATATCGACAGGAATAAGAGGCCGAATAATAGGCAGCGCCATTACATCGGCAGAAGTCTCAAACCCGAACAATTCGGCAAAAGCGTGATTAGCGTAAAGAGGCTTAAAATTCCGATGAATGAGAATGCCCTGAGCGGCATGCTCGACCAACTCGCGAAAATCGGGGAGATCGTCGGCATGCGCTGGCGGCCCGTCTTTATGGACAGTTGGATGATTATTGCCAGATGAGGACTGCCGGTCTTTCATTTACAAAAGCGGGTTTTATCCCCGTCTTCCCCTTTTAGCGTAATTAGACTTCTGTTCCGCCGCCGGAGCATCGAACAACGACGCCAGTTTATCCACCAGAGCGCCGCCCAATTGATCCGAGTCGGTTATAGTAACAGCATTGCGATAATAGCGCGTAACGTCATGCCCGATACCGATAGCGACAAGCTGAACCTTTGGCCTAGCCTCTATCCAGTCTATCACGCTACGCAGGTGAGCTTCCAGATAATTGGAAGGATTAACGGAAAGAGAGGAGTCATCGACCGGAGCGCCATCTGAAATAACCATCAAAATGCGGCGTTGCTCGTGCCTGGCTTTCAGCCTGCTGTAGGCCCACATAAGAGCCTCACCGTCTATATTTTCCTTAAGGAGGCCCTCTTTAAGCATAAGCCCGAGATTACGCCGCGCCCTTCGCCAGGGCGTATCGGCAGATTTATAAATGATATGGCGAAGATCGTTCAGCCTTCCCGGCAACGGAGGCTTCCCGGCCAGCACCCAGGCTTCTCTGGACTTACCGCCCTTCCATGCGCGAGTAGTGAACCCAAGAATCTCGACCTTTACTCCGCAGCGCTCGAGAGTGCGCGCCAGAATATCCGCGCTCATAGCGGTCAAAGCGATAAGCTTCCCGCGCATAGATCCTGAATTATCCAGAAGCAAAGTCACAACGGTATCTTTAAAATCCGTATCCTTTTCCTGTTTATAGGAAAGCGGGCGAGAAGGATTGACAATAATCCTAGCCAACCTCGAAGCATCCAGCATGCCTTCCTCAAGATCGAAATCCCAAGCCCTGGTCTGCTTAGCCATCAAGTGGCGCTGCAATTTATTAGCAAGATGCACGATCACGCGCTGCATCTGCTGCACGCGCTGATCCAGCAGCTCACGAAGCCGAGACAATTCCTCCGACGAGCACAAAGACTCCGCCGCGACAATCTCATCATGTTCTGTGGTGAAAGCCCTGTAGGTAGTGCGCGGCCCGTCATCAAATTCCACACCGTCAGAGCTTGAAGCCATAGGCTTAGAACCATTTTCCTTGCCCTGATTTTCAGCCTCATCCTGTCCGGACTCCTGCTCTTCGCCCGCGACACGCGCAGACGATGAATCCTCGTCGTTATCTTCTCCGTTTTCCTGTTCGCCGGAAGAAGCGTTCTGCTGTTCCCGTTCGAGATCTTCCGATGGAATTTCGCTTTCATCGCGAACGTCTTCTTCCTTCTTTTTCTCCTCCTCAGGAGAAACCAGCTCCAGCTTTGCAAGAATTTTCCAGGCCTCGTGAGAAAAAGCCTCCTGATCCGCCAACAACTCCGGCAGCCTGCCAAAATGCGGCCCGGCGCGATCTTCTATGAACGAGCGCCATACGCGAACCGCCGGAATATCCGCGAAGGAAATTTTTCTGCCCGAGAAAACCTCATAAGCGATCAATTGAGCCGCTTCCGATAGCGTCACTTCAGCGTTGAGAATGTTCTTCTGCCTGCACCGATTTTCTATAAGAGCGGAAAGATTTTTAGCCACCCCCTCCATGCCGCGAGCTCCAAGAGCCTCATACCTCGCCTGTTCCAGAGCCGCAAAAACAGCATTAGCAGGCCCTGTTTCAGGAGCAAGCCGCGCATAAAGCCCATCGTCGTGATAGCGTAAATTCAAAGCGGCGTTATCGGCAGCGCCTCGAATTAAAGCGATATCTTCGCCCCCAAGCCCCCCCTCCGGGAAAGGAAGGCTGACCCGAGATTTAGCTACGCCAAACACTCCGGCAGTAAAAGCGACCTCAAGCTCCGGCTTTTCCCCCATAGCCTTTATGGCAATGGCAGTTGCGTTTTTGAAATCTTCGCAGGCGTCGGCGTCCGCGTTCGCCATCGGGTCAGTTTGCTCCGCTCAAGCGGTTCATAAGCTCAAAACCGAAACAGCGCTGATAAAATTCCGCAAGAACCGGCTGTTCGATAGGATCGCATTTGTTGAAAAAGCTCAAACGGAAAGCCACGCCTACATCGTTGAAAATTTCCATATTTTCCGCCCATGTAATCACGGTGCGCGGAGACATGACGGTTGAAAGATCGCCATTTATAAAAGCCTGCCGCGTCAAATTAGCCGTCGCCACCATAGCCTCGATCAGCTTGCGCTTATCGCCGGTCGCGAAAGAAGGAACCTTGGCCGCGACAATTTTAGCCTCTTCTTCAGGCGGAAGATAATTCAGCGTAGCGACAATATTCCAGCGATCCATCTGCCCCTGATTTATCTGCTGAGTGCCGTGATATATCCCGGTCGTATCGCCAAGCCCGATGGTATTGGCGGTCGCAAACAAACGGAAAGAAGGATGAGGATGTATCACGCGGTTCTGATCGAGAAGCGTCATCTTGCCATCGACCTCAAGCACGCGCTGAATGACAAACATAACGTCCGGCCTTCCGGCATCGTATTCGTCGAACACGATAGCGCAAGGATGCTGCAAAGCCCAAGGCAGCATGCCTTCGCGATATTCAGTAACCTGCTGTCCGTCCTTAAGAACAATCGCGTCTTTTCCGATCAAATCTATGCGGCTTATATGGCTATCCAGATTGATGCGAATGCATGGCCAGTTAAGCCGAGCCGCGACCTGTTCGATATGAGTGGATTTTCCAGTGCCATGATAACCCTGAACAAGCACCCTGCGATTATGAGTAAACCCCGCCAGAATAGCCAGCGTCGTATCATGATCGAATCGATAAGCGCTATCTATCTCCGGGACATGCTCGGTTGGCTTGGAAAAAGCGGGAACCTCAAGATCGGTATCGATACCGAAAGTTTTCCTGACAGATATTTTTATATCCGGCACTTCGGCGCCAGCTTGAACTTTCACATTAACGGGCTTGGTCATCTCTAACTCGCTTGGCTATAAAAAATAGGCTCAGCCATGTTTGAAATAAAATCTCATCCACCAGAGCGGCGGCGCTTTTTAGACTTAGCCCGGGGAGCCTCATATTCGCTAAAATCGTATGAAGCGAAAGCCTCCGCCTCGGCATTAAGCAAAGCCATGTATTCGTCATGCTCGCTGGTAGATTCCAATGGCTGCTGCAAAATGAGCTTATCCTGAACGAAATCTTTGATGTTTTTAAGGCGCTCCCAGGCGGTTGCAACGGCTTTGCTGTCAGGAACGGCTCCGGAAGCGACAACCTCCGCAGTCGGCAAAATCTCTTCCTCCGCAACGACAGCGGCAACTTCCTCAACTTTTTCTTCAGCAACAGCCTCGGGCTGATTTTCGTTTGCGCCTTCCGCAACGACGGCGCTTTTTTCCTCAGCCGTTTCCTCGACTTTTTCTTCAGCCACAACCTCGGTCTTATCCTCGGCCTTTTCCCGAACCGGAGTAGTTATTTCTTCGGCAGCCGAAGCCTTCTGCTCGACAGCAGGAGCAGCCGCCACGCCGGATGAAACCGCGACCGAAGTGATAGAAAGCGGAGCCGACCTCAACCCGGACGAACCGATATTAAGAGGCAAAGCGGAAAGAGCCGGATACAACAAAGACTTTACCGAACCGGACAAAGACTTTTTATTTTCGATATTAGCCAAACGGGGCAAAACCGTATCGATATGGCTGACGAGTTTTTCCAACGCCTGTTTTTTATTTTCAGAACCTGCTTTGGCGTCGTCCGCAGAATTAGCCTGATAATAAGAAGCATAATCGCTGGCCAATCCATAAATGGACGATATTTGCCTGGCCAACTCCGCGCCGAGCCATCCGATACGCCCGACATGAGCCTGGAACACCAAAACCCTCACGCGAGGCCAGGAGACATCTTTTTCCTCAGAGGACGAGGAAAACTGCTGCAACCTTGCAATACAAACCGCCTTAGCCGCCATAAGCTCGCCGCGCAAAGCAGCAGCGATAGAGCGCAATTCTTCTTTCTTATCCGACCGCTTCTGCATCAACACCGCAGTCACGACGGAAAGCACCGTAAGCAGCATCAGAATGCCGGTGAGCAAAAGCTGATAGCGCTCAACGAACGACGGCTCCTGAACGACCGGCTCCTCCAAAGGAGCCACGACTGCTTCAGGAGCGGCTTCCTTTTTCACAGCCGGAGGAATAGAAGGCATAAGACTGGAAGCAGGAAGCGGCTCGATTTTAAGCGCAGCATCCTTATCTTTAACGACCTCGGCAGCAGCTTCGCCCAAAGCAGCCTTTGTATCGGGAGGAGAAGCCGCAGCAGTTTCGGTTTTAGCCGGAGCCGCAGGAGCGACCGGAGTTATATTGACGGATGGAGAATTTTGCGCCCCAGACCAGATACCAAGCTTCTGAGCCTGAGCAGCCTGCTCAGCAGCAGCGTACGGAGCGGCAAGCTCCGTCTGAAGCAAAGATCCGCGAGCAGTCACAGCGAACCCGCGACGCAGCATCTCCATAGCGAGATCGGTATTCGAAGAGTTATTGCAAGTAGCGAGCAACCGTCCATCGGAAGCGCGATCGCGAATAGCGCAGCGAACGTTTGTGTTTTGAGTCAACTTATCGAGAGCAGCCCTCGCCTGAGGACCATAGGAAGCCGAGAGCTGAGGAGGAACGATACCGAAGAGACGCACATCGAAGTTTCTGATACGCAGTCTTTCATTATCTATAACGACAGCCGTTCCTTCTATAACACGCGAAGCTGGAATAGCGGCAGCAGCCTTATGATCGGCCAGAGTCTGCTTAGACACAGGTTCGCGAGGAGCTTTTTTA
The DNA here is from genome assembly GCA_028692635.1 of Alphaproteobacteria bacterium. Taxonomy (GTDB): domain Bacteria; phylum Pseudomonadota; class Alphaproteobacteria; order UBA9219; family UBA9219; genus JAQUWX01. Next base: position 37,166 of record JAQUWX010000008.1, on the reverse strand, counting down.
GGCGTAGGAGCATAATCCGCAGCAGAAGCGACACCTGAAAGAGAAAACAATATAGTTAAAGCGACAATAAAGATTTTGACTTGCGAAGTCATAATAAGTTCCTCTTGCACTAATTGGTACTAAGCCATAGGAAGATAGCAGGGTTTAAAAATAAATCCACGAAAACACCTCCGTTATGGCGCACCATCATACACCTCATGAGCATGAAACATAAAATTATCATTCCAGAGACGGCAACATCCGATCGTCTGGATAAAGTTCTGATAGCTCAATGGGTTGATCTGGGGATCGACATTTCTCGCGCCCGGCTTCAGGTATTAATTAAAACAGGCCATGTAGGGTTTGTCAAAGACGGAAAGAGCGTAATTATTTTCGACCCCAACCATAGAGTAACCGCCGGGGAAGAATACACGATTGATATGCCCCCCACAGTCTCGGCCTTGCCTGAGGCGCAGAGTATGCCGCTAACCATATTGCACGAGGACGAAGACCTGCTGGTACTTAACAAACCTGCCGGAATAGTAGTCCACCCGGCAGCGGGCAATCGAGACCACACGCTTGTGAACGCCCTCCTGGCGCATTGCGGAAAAAGCCTAAGCGGAATTGGAGGAGTAGCCCGCCCGGGAATAGTCCACAGACTGGATAAAGACACAAGCGGCCTTATGGTTGTTGCGAAAAACGACAACGCGCATAAAAAGCTGTCGGCGCAGTTTGCAGACAGAAGCCTAAGCCGAGTTTACCAGGCGTTAGTATGGGGCATCCCCGGCAGAATGTCCGGAGAGATCGAAGGAGCCATAGGCCGCGACCCGCGCAACCGCAAGAAAATGGCTATAGTTAAAGGGGGAGGCAGACGAGCCTTAACCCATTATAGAGTGCTTGAAACATTCGGAAGCATAGCCAGCCTGGTTGAATGCAAACTGGCGACTGGCCGCACCCACCAAATCCGAGTTCACATGTCAAGCATCGGCCATCCCGTTGTCGGAGACCAATCGTACGGAGGCGCTGGCCGATCGATCAAGGGAGCCAAAAAAGCAAGCGGCACGCTGATTGAGCGCCTGAACGCCATCCCCCGGCAAGCGTTGCACGCGGTCGAGATAAAATTTGTCCACCCTTCAACGGACAAAAAAATGAGGTTCAAAAGCGGGTTACCGCCGGATATGGCCGCATTGCTGAAATATCTGCGAAAAGCTATGATAAAGCTATGAACTTATCGTCATCAGCTCTTCCAGCCTTAAGGGGTGAAGGCAATCTTGCGATCTATTTACGCGAGATTCGCAAATTTCCCATGCTCGACGCTAACGAGGAATACATACTCGCCAAGGCGTGGAAGGAATATGGAGACATCGAGGCCGCGCACAAACTCGTCACCAGCCACCTGCGACTGGTCGCCAGAGTAGCGATGGGCTATCGCGGATACGGCCTCCCGATTTCCGAGCTGATAGCTGAAGGCAATCTTGGAATGATGCAGGCGGTAAAACGCTTCGATCCCGACCGAGGCTTTCGCCTATCTACCTATTCGCTGTGGTGGATAAAAGCCGCGATGCATGAATATATCCTGCGTTCATGGTCGCTTGTAAAAATAGGAACGACCGCGGCGCAGAAGAAATTGTTTTTCAATCTCCGCAGACTAAAGCGCGACATGCGAGCGATGGACGACGGAGATTTATCTCCAGAGCAAGTAACGCGAATAGCCAAACAGTTGGTCGTAGGCGAAGACGAAGTCCTGTCCATGAACGGCAGACTTTTAGGCGGCGATCAGTCGTTAAACGCGCCGATGAGCTCGGATGGACAAAGCGGAGAATGGCAAGATTGGCTTGTGGACGAACACGAGAATCAGGAGATAAAGCTAGGCGACGAACAGGAAAACAAAAGAAGGCAAAAACTGCTTGCCCGCGCAATGCAGGGACTAAACCCCCGCGAACGCGAGATCATAATAGCGCGCCGCCTAAGCGACAACCCGTCCACGCTTGAAGAGCTATCCCAAAAACACAGCATAAGCCGCGAGCGCATCCGTCAAATAGAAGTGCGCGCTTTTGAAAAATTACAGGAAAGCATAAAACGCGAGGCGCTCAAAGAAGAGCCGACGCACACAAGCAACCTGCCGCGATAAATCGCGACAGCTCCGAACCGACCATCTTATCCGTTATTTTTTCTACGCACTTGTTCCAAAGGCTGATTATTAGCGACATCCGGCCCCCAGATTTCCTTCAGCTTACCCAGACTGTCATTCAGAGTTTCAAGCCGTGACTGCGCCTGATTAAGCGCCAGCGAAGCCATCATCGGAGAAACGACGAACACGATCAACTGGCCGACAGCCGCCGCGCCCAGCATAATAAGCCATGTGTTAGGTTGTTTTATTATGTAGAAAGCGTTCTCGAACGTCTGGCCGTTTTGCCACAACTCGACAATGAACGGCACCACCCCCGCCAGGTTCATAGACCCCACGGATATAGCGAGCGACTTATCGTCATCCTCATCCGCGATCAAAGCGATAAGCGCGGGCAACAGCCCGATCATGATAAGAAGCGTAGGCATTATAAAAGGAGAAACGAGCAGGAACAGAAGCAACGGCACGATTTTTATACCGCCCTTTTTCTTTTCACCCTTATTTTTTTCGGCATCTTTATCTTTTGCCATCGCGCTCACCACAAAAATCCGAGAAAGGGACGCACCACAGTCACAGAAATAAGAATAATCGAAATGGCGCTGGCTAAAGTAGCCGCGACGGGTCTTCCGACAGTTCTTTCCATATATATTCGATCGTTCACATTATTGGTTATATCGTAAATTTCTTTTGTCACGTTGTTATAGAGAATTCTGGCTCTTAAAAATTCCTCTTCATCGTGACTGATGCGCTTAGGATCGTCGATTATGCGCTGCATTAAATTAAGATCGCCCTTATCCGTAGCGTCCGCCATCTGCTTGTTAATTTTTTCCTGCAAAAGGTGATTAAAGAATCTCTTCACGCTCGGCCCCAGAAGCGGCAACAGCCATTTAGCCAATCCCGGCAACTGCTCCGGCCCAAGCCTGTATTGCATGTCGGCGTAAAGAGTAAGAAGAACCAGCCCGCGTTTTTGGGAAGCTCCAGGCAAAGACATCTGCTCAAGCAATTGCTCGCCACGTCTTTCGTGAACGACGATAAACGCGGCTATATGCCTGTCTATAGGTTCCGTAGGACGATTAGGATTGCTGGCTATGCGCTCCAAGGCGGGCAACAAAGCTTTTACGGAAAACACATAATGCTTGCGCAACATCGGGCTGGCGCAAGGCATGGTAGGATTAAGCTCATAAACGGCGCGCTCTATCCCGCTACCGAAATCCGACCGATCGATAACGGAGCGAATTCTCTCATACTGTTGAGCCATAGGCACCAGATCGACCTTCAAGTCGCGCTGAGCGTTGACCCAAACCGAAACGAATTGATTGGATATTATCTCGCTGATTATCTGAGTGCTGGCCCCTGTTGCAATAGCCTCCGCCAGCAACCCGGCTATTCCGTCCGGCATAACGGTAACGCCGCGATAGCGAATAGGGGAAGTAGGATCGATGCTTATGCAAGCGCGAGTAACCAACTGATCTTCATAATGAGCGGTCTTCCCGTTTTCCTTAAGCTCCTCGATAGCCTTAGCCATAGACTGAGCGCGCTGCTGATCGTTAAGCGATCTTAAAAGCCAGCGATCGAGAGACTTATTGTCGATTATCTTTACAGCCTCCGGCACGTTCGCAGCGAGCGCCGAAGCGAGCGAGCGCACCTGCCAATATTCCTTACCCGCGAATTCAAAGCTCCGATTAGCTCGTTTTCCCGCCTCTGTGCTTTTAGGAGTCAAACGGCGACCGCTCAACCATTCCTGAATATCTGAAGCGTTCCATCTTTGACGAGGATCGTCGGTTAAAAGTCCTCGCATCAATTCGATGTGAGAGCTAGCCATACGGCGCGTACCGATAATAGCGTTAAAGCTTCCGAAATCGAGCCTAGCCTGAATTATGGCATTATCGTCCATTCCCTGCATGGGGTTCTGTCCGAAAATGACCATAGCGATGGTTACGCCCAAAGCGTAAGTATCATCGACATAAACGCCCGGCCCACGACCTGCCTGAGTGCTCATGGCGCGTTCCAGAGTCTCGAACAGCACCGGCTGACCTATCCCGGCAGGAGCGGACAAACATTCGCCCAACTGCGGCTCTGTCGTAGCGCCATCGCGCCAGAATATATTATTGGGCCGCACAGAGCCGTGAGTCACGCCTATGCGGTGAAGCTCCATCAACGAGGCCGACAACGGAGTTATGAAAGTGCGGTTTATAGCATCCTCGCCCATTGGGGCGTGAATTTCGTCGAGGGTTCTCCAATAGCGAGGAGAAAGCGGACGCTCATAAGCAAAAACATAATGATAAGAATCTGAGGCCGGCCAGTAAACGGCGCCGCTTTCCCTAAGCTTCAACAACCCGGTCGCATCGGCAGAGCGCATCTGATTAACGAAATTAGAGCGCGGAGGAAAATTAGAATTACAAACGATGGCGATCATATCCGAGCGATTTTCGCCCCTGGACCTGGCGACGAACGCCTGTCCGCCAGCGGTATTGTACTCCGGCAACGGAGCGCCTGGGAAAACATCTACGCGTGACGAAAGCTCGATCGGAGAGCCGAGATCGGTTCTTACTGCTGATGTATCGTTCTCGTCGGTCATAACTTCTGATTATTCTCCATCATATTAACGGCCATTATCAATGACCGTTGATATCAATCGGCGAATGGATCGCGCACAGCAATAGTATCTTCCCTTTCCGGGCTAGTGGAAAGCAAAGCGACAGGAGCTTCAATAAGTTCCTCCAACCGTTTGACATATTTTATGGCTGCGGCGGGAAGCTCTGCCCAGGAACGAGCGCCCCTGGTGCTCTCTTTCCAGCCTTCCATAGTTTCATAAATAGGCTCCACCTCGACCTGAGCTGTCGGGCAGGAAGGAAGATGATCGATAACCTGGCCTCTGAATTTATACCCGTGGCAGATTTTAAGCTCATCGAATCCGTCCAGAACATCGAGCTTAGTTAAAGCGATACCATCCATTCCGCTAATCTTGACCGCCTGCTTCACCAGAACCGCATCGAACCAGCCGCAGCGGCGCTTACGACCGGTGACCGTGCCGAACTCATGTCCACGAGTGCCAAGAGTCTCTCCGGCATCTCCCTTATCTTCCGTAGGAAACGGACCGGCCCCTACGCGAGTAGTATAAGCCTTACATATGCCCAGCACTCTCCCGACAGCCTTAGGCCCTACGCCGGATCCGGTAGCGGCCTGCGCCGCCGAAGTATTGCTGGAAGTAACGAAAGGATAAGTTCCGTGATCGACATCGAGCATAGCGCCCTGAGCGCCCTCGAATAAAATCAGCTTACCTGACTGCCGCGCAGCCTCAAGACGCTGCCACACCACCGCCGAGTAAGGAAGAATCTGCGGAGCGATCTCCATCAAATCGCGATGCAATCTTACCGGATCGATTTCCTCGGCATTAAAACCGCGCAACAAAGCGTTGTGATGAACTAAAAGCCGCTCGATCTTCACGCGCAGCAACTCGGGATCGGAAAGATCGCACAAACGAATGGCTCTTCTTGCCGCCTTATCTTCGTAAGCAGGCCCGATGCCGCGACCGGTAGTGCCTATTTTATTATCTCCGCTTGCGTCCTCGCGAGCGCGATCCACCATGCCGTGAACCGGAAGTATAAGAACGCAATTCTCGGCTATAATCAGATTTTCCGGGCTTATCTTGACGCCCTTTTTCCTGATCTCATCCATTTCCTTTATCAAAGCCCAGGGATCGACAACTACGCCGTTACCGAGCACAGAAAGCTTCCCGGGACGAACGACGCCGGAAGGCAAAAGGCTTAATTTAAAAACGATCCCGTCTATGACAAGAGTATGCCCCGCATTGTGCCCGCCCTGAAATCTCACGACCACATCGGCTTTATTGGAAAGCCAATCGACTATCTTTCCCTTGCCTTCATCGCCCCACTGAGCGCCGACAACCACAACATTCTTCATATGTATAAATTCCCAACAGAGAACAAAAAGGATAGGTAATAAGGATTATATAACCTGGCGATAATCGTCCATGGAATCTTCGGTTGCGACGGCATCCTCTGCCTTATGTATGGATTGACCGGCATCCCACAACTTTTCCACGGTATCTCTAGCCAGTTGCCTCCAGCGCTGAGCATCCGAGATGCTCAAATTAAGCTGCTGTTCGAGATCCATAGCCCTGCGACGCCAGAACTCGATCTGGGTCTGCTGGCTCTGCTGCTCGGTCTGAAGGTCGTAAACCTGTTGCTGAAGCCTTGCTATCTGGGATTCCAGATGCACCTGCTGGCCGGAGAAAATAGACAAAGGAAGAGTAAAGCGCGACCGCGAGGACGCTGCCCGGGCCAGATCGCTGAAATTAAGCCCATCGCGGGACAGCATCTGCCTGGCCATACGAACGGCGCCTACAGCTTCTCCTTCGTGGCTTGAATCGGCCAACGCCAATACTTTATCAAGTTGCTCTACCGCGTGATCTTGCATACCCGACCTGTAACATTAACCTTCCGATTCGACCAGACGGTCTGTTATTTATGTATAGCACGGAAAAGCCCACCACAAAATTGCTCTAATTTGGTATATAATTAGGCTTGTCACCGGAGCATTCCGGTATGATTTCTGGCTTTATAAATAGGCAAACAGATGCGCAATTCACTTAAAGCTGCCGCCATAGCAATATTAATGACCGTAAGCTTCGCTTCCCCCGCTCATGCCGACAAATCATTCTGGGGAGGAGCCATGGGCGCTGGGCTCGGAGGTTTACTGGGCAGCCAGTTTGGACATGGCGACGGACGACTCGCCTATACGGGACTTGGGGTCGCCATGGGAGCCTTAGCCGGAAACGGAATTGGAGAATCCCTGGATCGAGCAGATAGAATGCACGTCTCATCATATTATGGAAGAACCTCGGGATTTTCTCCGAATTATTACTATGTCCACCCCCGATATGAACCGACATACGTAGCTCCCCCGATGCACTCGACCAGGATCATATATGTGCAGCAACCGACATATGTGACCGGAGGATACGTAGGCGTCTCAACCCCGCAAGAATACTGCCGTGAATACACGCAAACCGTTCGCATAGGCGACGAGATAAGAGACAGTTACGGCACAGCCTGCCTACAACCGGACGGCAGCTGGCGCATGCAGTAAACACCACGGCCAAAAATAAACGCAGACCTTTTATATGACCCATGGCTGAATACCAAAACACAAAAACCCCGAGTCATTCCCGCGAAAGCGGGAATCCAGCGTCGCGTGTCCACGCGACGTATGACTCTATAACCCGCTACACCGGCATAGCCCACAAACGCAAGCCGCTACCTTCCCGCCGATCTGGGAACAACCCGGTTATATATAATTATATAAAAGACATAACATACGCCGCTGTAATTCTGGCTATTCTCCTGGCGCTACCGTCAACGGCCAGAGCTGAAACAGGCACGCTAACTCACCGAGGCACATTAAGTGTAATCGACGGCGACACCATCTACATAGGTGACATAAAACTGCGCCTGCTTTGCCTTGATGCCGTAGAGCTACATCAAACCTGCCTTGACAAAAACGGGGCCGAGTACGCCTGCGGAGACATGGCGTTACAAGCCCTGCAAGACGCGATAGCCGATCGCCCCGTTACCTGCAAAAGCACGGCGCAAGACAAGTACTCGCGTCCACTGGCTAACTGCCAGACCGACAGCGGAGATTTAAGTTATGAAGTAGTAAAAAGAGGCTGGGCGATTTCCTCCTGCAAATCGACAAAGAAAGCCGAAGAGCAAGCGAAAGCTAAAAAACTGGGAATATGGCAAGGCTCTTTCGAAATCCCCTGGAAGTGGCGCCGATCCCACCCCTGGAAACCCAAAAGCGAGCCAGTCGAAGATTCCCCATAGCGCCAAAAACTACACCCCTCCTATGAAACAGCCGCGCCCGACGGCACAAAGATTTTATTAGGCGCTCTTTTTAACGCAGCCGGATCGCAAATCGACATAGTCCCAAAATCATACAGCGGATAGAACGTTTTATTAGAGGTTATTTCTTCCATACAAGAAGCAAAGAGCTCAAGCCGCTTCTCGCGGCTTTTTCTCTCTTGCTGAACAGAAAGAACGGCAGAGTTTTTTCTCGTGTGCTCGCGCTCCTCAGCATAATAAAACAAGCGCTGATCGTAATCATATTGAACCTTTATATCCGCAGGATTCTCATCGGCGCGTTGCTTGGACATTCCTAATTCAGCCCAACATATAAGCTGAAACGCTTCATCCGAATTCATATCGTAAAACTTTTTTACTAACTCTCGCGGCAACTCATTGATTGTTTCAACGCGCTTATTTCTAACGATCTCCCTAAGCTCAACGCTATAAAACATGCGAGAATGATCTGCCCCACAAACAGCAGTTGCCACCTGCCCGAAAGCTTTTTTGATATAGGTCTTAGATATCGCAGCCATAACAATATCAACATCGGCGCGGTAGGCATCATTGCGTTCGCCATTCTTTTCTTCCAAGCAAGCATAGAGATTATTATCATCAAGCCATTGTCCAATCGGAGAGCCATCAAGCCAAACTGTGGCAGCCCCCCAATCTTTTGCAATCCTCTTGGCGCGATCTTCGTTTAGTTGCGGCGGTGTTAAATGCGTTTTTTCCCACCCGCTCATACACTCTCTCGAAGGCCCGGAATAAACGACGAACCAGCCATTATGCAAGAAAGCTGAATCTTTCAGGCGCTTTATTCTCGCGAGCGCGATGTCCTTTATTTCAACGGCAGATTTGCCGTCAAATTCGCTTACAACCCCTGTTCTTTTGTTGATAGTCGGCATTGGCCGTTCCTCCGATTAATGGAGGTTGTTTTGCGGGCCTTTTGCTGTTTTTTTAAAAGGGTACGGGATTTCCGGTTTGTCTTTTACCGGATCAAAACCCCGGACAATCATTTTTGGATTTTTACTGAAATAAGCATGCAATGCGCATCTGTCTTCGTATGACACGGGAATAAGCTTAAGATTCTCATCGCGAATTGCAGGGCTGCTAATGCTGTGCCCATCTCTCTCAACGTCATAATCAACGTAGCAAAAAAGCTCTTCAGGAGATAAGTCAATAATGGTTTTGTTTTTGCCATCAATCGTTGTGAATTTTTCGTCAAGATAAACTTTCCTCACGGAACCATCTTTATCCTTAAGCATATAGCGCGCACCATAGGCGGAGGACGATCCCTTGATCTCCTCTACTTCCGGCAATGATGTATCGGGCTCGGCCATAATATCCATGCAAGGCAAAAATGGTTCGATTGGTTGTTCTTTATCAATCGTTACATGGAAAGACATAGCGTTCCTCCGATGGCTTTGTAAAATAATTTCACTATTTGTTAACCAATAGAAATGTGCGTAATCGAAATGTATGAAGACGAGAGTATCAAAAACAGTTACCCCACGTCAAATTTATCCAATACTTTCAATGAGATGGTTATTAAGTCGTTAACGAGCGCAGCAAAAATCACAGGCATCTTTACCAAGGAATTTTTGGTTTACCTGATTTTACATAGCGTTGGCAAAAAGCGTTTTGAACAGCGTTAACTACTTTAGAACGGCATGATTATATCAAGTATCTGCGAACCATACCTAGGCTGCTGAACATCCTGTATAGAACCGCGACCGCCGTAAGATATACGAGCTTCAGCTATCTGGTCATAAGTGACCGTATTATCCGAGCTTATATCCTCTGGACGGATAACGCCGCTGATCTGCAACTCGCGCAGATCGAAATTGACGGTCATCTGCTGTTTTCCGGCCAGCACGAGATTTCCATTAGGGAGCACTTGAATAATAGTCGCCGCCACCCGCAAATCGATTTTTTCCGATCTATTCACCGAGCCTTTTCCGTTATTACTCAGCGAGCTTGAAGTCTTGACCAGGCTGGTAGGATCGATGGTATCGGGAAGAACCTTGCTAAGATCGGTTTCATAGCCGAACATATTTGGCATAGCATCTTTTTCCGAATTCTCACGCGTCCGTTTAGTCTCGTTCTGCAACTGAGCTTTTTCATCGATACTGATTACGACGGTAAGAATATCTCCAATTCGAGTAGCGCGCTGATCGCGAAAGAACGCACGCGAACCGGTCTTCCACAACGAGTTAGGCTGGCGCTCGCTAAGGTTGGCTAAAGGCATGGGCATACTAACCGGCTCTACCCCCGCCAATCCGGAAGGATCGCGAATTTCCGATAATTTAGGAGCGGACCCCACCTCATTAAGGCGATCCAGAGTATTACAAGCGGTTAAAACCACCGCCATGCTGGCAAGAAGCAATAAACCGCTTCTTTTTTTATAAATTTCTAAAGGCATAGGCCCATCTCCTTAAAATCCTGCGCTATTGCGTTGCGCTAAATTGTCGTCTTCAACAGCCGCATGCTGCGGAGAAGAAAGTGAACCGACCTCCACCTTGATAACCCCGGGAGAAACAACGACTCCCTCGATCACGCGGTTACTCTTTACATTAGTGACCCGCACAGTGTCGCCCATACTACCGTCCTGCAAAGATTTTCCCTGAGTGCTGATCTGCATAAATGGCGTCTCGACCTTCATCAGAACAAGACTTCCGCGTGTCACCATACGAGGCTGAATAACGTCTCTAGTCCTCAAAACCTGCCCCTCGGCAGTATCGCGACGCAGCTCTTTACCGACAAGTCCATCTTGCGAAGTGAACATGTCGTTAGACAAATGTTCGGCAGCGATGTTCATCAAACTGAGATCGGCCGCGCTGATTACAGTTCCAGCCTCAAGCCTGCGAGAAAGAACGGGAACGCTCTTTTTCAAAGAAATTCTTCCGGCAACGGTCTGAACCAAAGGAGCCGGGCCGGCCCCAGCGACAAGCTCCGCCCGGAAGCGCTGATTTTGAGCGTCATAAGTGAAATTATTCAAAACGAAATCCGGAGCCTGTCCGACAGGCAAATGTATTTCCAGGTTACGATTATCAAAATTGACCTCGACCTGATTACCTTCCGTCGTCTTGGATTCGTCCTTTATCTTTTCCAGAACGGCAAGACGAATTGCGTCTTGAGTTATCTTTGTGCTGGCGCGAACGATCACGCACTTATCAGCCATGCTCTGAGGCTGCCACCCAAGCCCATATTGTTGAGAAAGCCGATTAAGAACATTTACGTCATAAGTGACTCTTTTGCCCGGAGCGGGAGCCATAGCTATGTCAAGATCGACCCCATCCGGCACCGAACTGAACACGTCGCCAAGCCTGACAACCTGGCGATCCACCTCAACGACCGGGCGCAAAGAGGAAGCCGCAAAAGCCGCCCCCGCCCCTACGCAGGCATATATAGCAACAACCAGAAAACCAAGACGCAGCTTGCGCATAAAAACTACCTCAACTGGCTGATAGTGGTGAGCATATCGTCTGCGGTTTTAATGACGCGAGAATTCATCTCGTACGCACGCTGAGCGGTAATAAGAGAAGTTATCTCCGCGACGATATCCACGTTAGAAGTTTCCAAAGAGTACTGAACGATCTTACCGAATCCAGCCGCCTGAGGATTGCCTACGACAGGAGATCCTGAAGCCTGCGTTTCTCTGAGGAGATTGTCTCCGATAGATTCCAGACCGGCCTGATTGATGAAAGTAGCCAACTGCAACTGACCCAGGTTCTGCTGAGCCACCACTCCATCGACGGTTGCCAAAACCTGACCGCTGGCATTAATAGTAACGCCGGTAACGCCCTGCGGAACCGTTATGGACGGCTGAACGAGCAACCCATCCGGGTTCACTATCTGCCCGTTTTCATTAGTCTGAAACGATCCGGCTCTGGTATAGGCGGTAGTTCCATCCGGGAGCTGCACCTGAAAATATCCCTGCCCGCTTATAGCAAGATCGTACTGGTTGTTGGTGATATTAAGATTGCCCTGCTCGTTTATGCGATAAGTCGCAACGGGACGCACGCCGAGTCCCACTTGCAATCCGGAAGGAAGCAAAGTGCCTGTATCCGATGAATTGGATCCCACTCTGCGCATATTCTGATAAAGCAGATCCTGAAACTCCGCTCTATTGCGCTTAAAGCCGGTAGTTGAAAGGTTCGCGATATTATTCGAGATTACCTCAACGTTCAGCTGCTGAGCCTGCATTCCGGTTGCGCCGATATTTAGTGCTCTCATGTTTTACTCTCCCAAAACTTAAACAGTAGCTCGCGACAATTTAGTAATAGCGTTATCCATGCGTTGATTTTCACGATCCATAAGCTTCGCCGTAATCTGGTAAGACCGAAGGACCTCGATCATCTTTGTCATTTCCGTGACTGCGTCCACGTTAGAGCGCTCCAGCATTCCCTGTAGAACGCTGCTATCGGTAGCAACCTGAGGAGCTTGCGATGTGGTGTAATAACCGTTGCCGACGCTCTGCAATTGCTGCTCGTTGGCGAATTTGACCAGCTTGAACTTGCCCAGTTGCACAGCAGCGGTATCAAAAGCTGAATTTTTTCCTGAAACGACTCCATCGGACGAAACGAAAACGCTCACGATATCGCTAGGCACGTTGATCGCCTGATCGGACGCCCCGAGAACTTTGTCTCCCGTCGCAGTGATAATGTCTCCGTTGCTGTTAAGCTGGAAAGCCCCACCCCTGACATATTGAACGCCACTTTGGGTTTGAACCGGGAAATATCCTTCTCCCTGCACCGACAAATCGAGAGGATTGCCCGTCGTAATCATCGGTCCCATAGAAGCATCGCGATAAGAAGATCTATCGATTGTAAAATTTATTTTTTCCCCGGGAGCAGGCACATTGACCAAAGTATCGAACTGGACGCCCTCGCGTTTAAATCCAGTCGTGTTCACGTTGGCCACATTATTGGCAACGACATCCATGGCCCTGGTAAGGACCTCTGCATATGAACCTAGGACAAGGCTGGGTATCTCCATGATATTCCTACGACTTTTATATCTTTGCCACACGATAAGGTGCTTACTTGAGGCACCCCACCGGACTTACATATGCATCCGTTGTGCCAAAAGCATAAACCCCATACATATCAATACGTTATCATATATATTATGCAATAATGAGCGGACGTGTTGCCGGCCACACTTCTTCCGCATACGGCAGAAACTGCCGAGGACACAAGAGAGGAGGACTTTTTTATAATCACTTTTTAACCATACTAAGGTCGGCTATGATGGTAAATCTTTGCGCAAGTTCTGCGCAGCTATATTCAGGGAGTTTTCGTCGTGGCCAAAGAAAAGGAAAAAGACCCCAAGGGCAAAGATTCCGAAGAGGAGCTTGATCCCAAAAAGGAAGGCGAAGGCGGAGAAGAAACCGAGGGCGAAGGTGACAGCAAAAAAAAGCTAAGCACCAAGCTTATAATAATGATCGCCGCCGGAGGGCTTTTGCTTGTAGGCATCAGCGTAGGCGCGGCGCTTTTCTTCACAGGAGCGTTCAGTTCCAACAAAGAGCCCACACCGGAAGAACAGCATAAAGCGTCGATGGCTTCTGAAGAAGAACAAAAAGGCAAAGCGGTATTTTTCTCGCTTGGAGATCTTCTGGTAAATCTAAGCGGAGAAGGCAAGCGCCCGAATTATCTCAAGGTAAAAATCAGCCTGGAGTTAGCGGACGAAAAGGACGCAGCATTAATGGACACGCTCAAGCCGCGCATAATAGACAGCTTTCAAGTTTACCTGCGCGAGCTAAGAATAGAAGACCTGCGCGGTTCATCGGGAATATACCGTTTACGCGAAGCGCTTTTACTGCGAGTGACGGAAATCGCTCAACCGGTTCGCATACGAGATGTTCTGTTTCAGGAAATGCTGGTACAATAGGGACGATGTAACATATAAGGCTTAAAGATTAAGAATTCAGGATAATAGTTATGGCTGACGAACCTACCAAGGAAATGACTGAAGAAGAACGCATGGCCGCGGAATGGGAAGCGGCCAGCGCGGGAGGCGGAGCAGCTGAAGGCGAAGCCGCCGAAGGAGAAGGAGAAGAAGCAGGAGCCTACGGCAGCGCAGCCCGAGTTCTAAGCCAGAACGAAATCGACAGCCTGCTGGGGTTTGGCGGCGGAAGCGCGTCGCAAGACAATTCCGGCATAATGGCGTTGATAAACAGCGCGCTTGTCAATTACGAGCGCCTGCCAATGCTCGAAGTTGTCTTCGACCGCCTTGTGCGCATGATGTCAACGAGCTTGCGCAATTTCACCTCGGACAACGTTGAGGTGAGTCTGGATCAAATAACCTCGGTACGTTTTGGAGATTACCTGGATTCCATACCGCTTCCTGCGATGCTTGCGGTGTTCAAAGCGGAGGAGTGGGACAACTCGGCGCTGCTAACGATAGACAGCGCGATGATATATTCGATCGTTGACGTTCTTTTAGGCGGAAGACGCGGAACTGCGGCAATGCGCATAGAAGGTCGCCCCTACACGACGATTGAACGCAATCTAGTAGAACGCCTAGTCCGCGTAGTGCTTGCCGACGTAAGCGGCGCGTTTGATCCTCTATCTCCTGTTACATTCCGATTTGACCGCCTTGAAACCAATCCGAGATTTGCGACAATCGCCCGACCGGCGAACGCCGCCGTCTTGGCCAAACTGCGCATCGACATGGAAGACCGAGGCGGGCGCATTGAGATTTTATTCCCATACGCCACGCTGGAACCCATCCGCGAACTGCTGCTGCAAATGTTCATGGGTGAAAAATTCGGTCGCGACTCCATCTGGGAAACTCACTTAGGAAACGAGCTTCTGCAAACCAGCATGCCGATGAACGCTGTGCTGGGAGAAGTATCGATGCCGCTCGGAGACGTTATCAACTGGAAAGTTGGTTCGCGCCTTATGCTGAACGTAAAGCCGGACGACCTTATCGCGTTGAGGTCTGGAGATGTAACATTGTTCAAAGGCCACATGGGATCGTTGAACAGCCACATTGCAGTGCGTGTAGACGACATTGTTCTGGACGAAAACAAGGGGAGCTTTGACAAGCTATGATGGAACTCCTTTATCTTCTTCTCGACGCCCTGCTCATTGGGCTTTTGATAACCGGGATTGTGTACGCAGTACGGCTGAACCGTCAGCTAGCCCAGCTTCGCTCGAGCCGAGCCGACATGGAACGCTTTGTCGTGGACTTCAGCGGAACTGTTGCGCGAGCGGAGACGGGAATAAAGGGCCTGAAGCAAGCGGCGCGTGATTGCGGAGACGACCTTGAGCACCTGATAGACAAAGCGCACCAGATCCGGGATGAGCTGCAATTTCTCACGGAAAGCGCCGACCAGATTGCGACGCGCCTGAGCCAGACAGCAATAACAGCCACCAGCTCTGCGGCAATAATTGAAGAAACCCAGCCTCCAGCGAAGGTGAAGGCGGAGACGCCAAAAGCCAGCGCGCCCAAACCGGCAGTTGTCCAACCGACGACGGCAGCTGAGAGAGATTTATTGCAGGCGCTGGAGAAGATCGGATGATCAACAACAAAGCGTTCTCTATCCGAACTCTGGCGCAGCCGAGATATATTCTGCCCACCATGATATTCATGGGCGTCCTTATGATAGGGCTGCGACTTGAAGACATGTGGAGCGCAGCATCTGGGGGCAGAACCTTTCATACGGTATCCCGGCTGCAAGCGGCGACTGAAGAAGAGTCGAAAACGGAAAGCAAAGCTCCAGACAAAGAAGAAGGCAAGCCCTCCGCCGCAAAAACTGAGGGAGTCAATGATGGAAGCAGCGACAAAGCCTTACATAACGCCTCGGAAGAAACCGTAGAAACCGACGCCTCGATCTTAAAACAGCTAAAAGACAGGCGGAATCAGCTTGAGCAACGGATGAGCGATCTTGACTCAAGAGAAATGCTTTTAAAGATTGCGGAACAGCGCGTTGACCAGAAGATGCAGGAGATGGAAACCCTGCGCAACCAACTGCAAGGACTGGTAAATCAGGCCAGCGCCAGCCAGCAAGCGCAACTTGATAACCTGGTAAAAATCTATGAAACGATGAAAGCCAAAGAAGCGGCACGCATATTCGAAAAGTTAGAGCTGCCCACCCTTCTTGGGGTAATAGAGCGCATGAAACCCGCCAAAGTTGCGATAATAATGGCGGAAATGTTGCCGGAAAAGGCGAAGGAAATAACGGTTGCGCTTACGAAAAAGGACCAGTTGCCGCAGACAAAGTGAATACCTGGGCATAACGGGTCGCACAAGGTAACTATTTTTTCAGAATGTTGGAGCTACTGTCCTGTTTGTAAAAATGATTTGGCTATGGCCTGCCCTCAGAAAACAACATAAGATTACACGAAAAGAACCAGTACCAGAAGGAGCCTATATATGGCAGTTGATATGAATATGAATATACTCATCGTTGATGACTATAAAACGATGTTGCGCATCATTGAGAACTTGCTGAAGCAGCTCGGCTTCAAGAACGTAAGTCAAGCGACGGACGGCAGCATGGCGCTGCGAATGATGCACGAAGGGAGTTTTGGGCTTGTGATTTCCGATTGGAACATGGAGCCGATGACCGGATTGCAGCTTTTAAAAGAGGTTCGCGCAGACGCGAAACTTAAAGCCACGCCATTTATAATGGTGACGGCGGAAAGCAAGACCGAAAACGTGGTGGCGGCGAAAGAGGCTGGGGTGAGCAATTATATTGTGAAACCATTCAACGCTGAAACGCTTAAGCAGAAAATTTCGAGTGTAATAGGACAGTTTTAATTAGATTTGACGCGTGGAGATTTTAATGACCACAGACCAGCAGCCCGGCAATAAGCTCGAGAGCAATCTTAGCGCCGAAATAAAAGCAGCGCACAATGAATCGTCGAAAGCATGCGAAGCCAAAGACATAGCGTCAATCGTACGACAGGTGATCTCGACGTTGACCGGGGATATAAACTCGGCTGATCTGAAATTTTACTCTGAACTACAGGAGCTGGCGGGATACATAAAACGCGCCAAGCAGGAAATTGCGGAGATTCAACCCGAAGACATAAGCGCCAGCAAGATTCCCGGCGCTACGGATGAGCTGGACGCGGTCGTCGGAGCCACCGAAGAAGCAACCAACAAGATCATGGACGTGTGCGACGAGATATCGGCGATTGCGGCGGAATGCCCGCCGGAGAACAACGAAAAGCTAGTTGCCTGCACCACGCGCATATACGAAGCGTGCAATTTTCAGGATATAACCGGGCAACGAATAACCAAAGTTGTGCAAACGCTAAAATACATTGATTCCAAGGTGGAAGCCCTGCTTCGGGCTCTTGGGGATGAAGTTGGCCGCAGCGACGACGGAAGCTCGGCAAAAGAGACGATGGAAGACCCGGACAAGCTACTCGTAAACGGTCCCCAACTCCCCCAAAACGCCATAGACCAAAGCGAGATAGACCGCCTATTGGGTAATTAGCGTGCTTCCAGACCCCTTCCGGGGCATGACATAAAGCAGAAAAGGATATTAGGCCAATATCCTCTTGTTATATGGCGACAATTCATTCATTTTAACCATAACGAACGGCAGAAGTGGGTATGCCCGATTATGCGATCGTGGTGGAAGATGTTGAGTAAATCAGGTTCAGGCGTAAATGATGCCGGACAGCGGGAATGTATTGCCGCTGCGGGTGCGCGTGCTTTTGCGCTGCGTTTGGCATGCCTGTTTTTATTGTTCGGATGCGGGACATTCTGTCTGACGGCTAATTCAGCTTTCGCAGCAACATCGGTTTCCACTCGCGCAGGGGTGCACGAAAACTATGAGCGCCTGGTGTTTGATTGGCCGCGCAGTGTGACATACAAAATCAGCCGCGAGGGAACGCACGTTTCAATTATGTTTAAATCCAGCGGCGAAATAAATCTGCGCCCGTTGCAATCGTCCAAACTAACCCGGGCTAAAAATTTCACAATTGCAGATAACGCTCCCGACAGCCTATCCGTCAGCTTCGAGGTTCCAAAAGACGCCACGCTCAAAGATTTCACCAGTGGCACAGCAATAGTAATCGATTTATTTGGCGCAGCAGGACCTGCGCCTGTGGCTGAGCAGAAAACTCCCACCAAACCGAAAGCAAAAGCTCCGCCTACTGCCGTAAAGGAAGAACCAAAACCAGCAGAGAAGAAAGAAGAAACTCCTCCGACGAACGGCGACGCTAAAGCGCTATTGGTGGTATCTCCGCCCAAGACAGCCCAGGAGCTGGCCGCAATGGTTATAGCGGAAACTCAACCGATCCTGGTCAAATCCACCGCGACCGGCGCTTTGGACAAATTGCAGGAAATTGCCGCCAGCGCTTCGCCGGCGCCCGTCATGGAGCAGACAGCGACCGCCAGCTCCATTATGGCAACCACAAGCACGCCAGTAAAAACGCTTGTCCCGATATATACCCGTCCCGCAATCAATCAGCCCGCAGGGACGCTGGAAGTCGGAACAATTCCTGAGCTGGTTTTGTCTTTGAATCCGAAAGTGGAAATTGGCTCGGCGGTTTTTTCGCGCAGCGGATACGGCTATATCATATTTGATCGCAAACTGACTCTTGACCTGACGGCGCTAACCGACGGCCAACCGGCACCACGCGTCGCGCTTGAGCCGCTTGATCTTCCCAACAACAACGGATACCGCTTCTCGCTCCCCAAGGGAGTGGAACTAAGAGCCAACCGCTCTGGAACGACCTGGCAGGTTTTTCTAAGCAAACAGTGGCGAGACAATCCCGTCAGCGGAGCGCTGATTGCGCAGCCGGATTTTGCTTTAGGTTCGCGTCTTCTGCTTCCTGCGATTGAACCTCCTGAACCGGTGCGTTTTACCGATCCGGTAGTTGGAGACGAAATAATAGCCCTTCCCTTAAAGCAAGTTGACGCATTCAGCGTATATCGCCGCTACGCAGAACTTGAACTTGTGCCAAGCGCGCAAGGATTGGCCATAAAGCCGTGGATTGAAAAACTGATCGTAAACAAGGTTTCCGATGGAATTGAGATAACCACGATCAACGGACTGACGCTGTCTCCAGCCACAGACACAGGGATGTTCGAAAGATCGCCCAGCAAAGTTAAAGCGTCATATTCCGGCAAAATGTTTTTTGATTTTGCGGCATGGGCAGGCAAGCGCGACGAAGACTTCACCACCGCCCGCCAGCGCCTGATGCAAACCGTAGTCGAAGTAAGAGAGACCGAGCGCAATAGAGCGAGGCTTGAACTGGCAAGATTTTATTTTGCCCATGGTATGGGAGAAGAATGCCAGGCCCTGCTGAAATTTTTAAATCAGGAAGACCCCGACCTGAAAAACTATCCGGAGTTTCAGGCGCTAAGCGGAGCGTCCAAGATATTATCTGGCCGCGCAGTAGAAGGGCTAATCGATCTTAGCAAACCCGAAATAAGGTTCCAGCCTGAGATAAAGTTGTGGCAAGCCGTTGGGGCAGTCCAACAGCGCGACTGGCAGAACGCGGAGGAAAAATTTGCGATCACGCAAAACATTCTCTCCAATTATCCCGAGCCGTTCTTTTCGAAGTTTTATGTGCTTGCGATTGAAGCGGCTTTAGCCGTCAATCGAGACAGCGAAGCTGCGGAATGGCTGGCGCAAATAGACATGCAGCCGCACAGACCGGAAGTGGACCCCGCGTTAAACTACCTGCGCGGAGTAATCCACAGCAAAGCTGGTCGTCAAATAATGGCGGAAGATCTATGGAAACAAGTCATGAGATCGCATGATCGCCTTTACAAGATCAGAGCCAAACTGGCGCTTATTGATCTTGGAGTGGCTACCAAATCGCTAACTCCGGCGCAAGCGGCAGATCAGCTGGAGTCGATGCGTTTTGTCTGGCGCGGAGATGAGCTGGAATTAGACATACTGCATCGCCTAGGTCTTTTTTATCTTGAGGCTAAGAATATAAAAAGCGCGCTAAGCGTAATGACGCAAGCGACGCGTCTTTTCCCGAACAGCTCTGTAACGCCGCAAATCAAAAGCGAAATGGCCGATGCATTTTTAAACTCGTTCATAGGAGAGAATGTTTCTCCGCTATCGCCGCTTGAAGCGCTATCGCTATACCAGTTGTTCGGAGAACTGATGCCGCCGGGAGACACGAGAACGAACGTGATCCGCAATCTCGCTGAACGTCTGGTTAGCATTGACCTTTTGGATCAGGCGTCCACTCTACTTGAAGGATTGGTCAAAGACGTTCTGCAAGGAGAAGACAAAGCGCGAGCAAGCACCCGCCTGGCAGCAATACGCTTAATCGATCACAAAGCGGACGCAGCTTTATCTGCGCTAGGAATGGTCGGCGAAGCGGGGCTTCCGTCGGATATAGTTAAAGAAAGGCAACTTCTGCGCGCACGAGCATTGTCCGAACAGGGCAAGGAAGATGACGCGCTGGCATTATTACAGAACGACGACTCCAAACCGGCAAAAATGCTGCGAGCGGACATAACAATGAAATCGCATCGCTGGGCGGAAGCGGCAAGAATTCTTCTCGATCTTATCGGTCCAGCTCCTGCGACCGGAAGCCCGGTCACCTTTGAGCAAGCCCAATGGCTGGTAAACTGCGCCATAGCGCTTGCAATGTCTGGAGACGCAGCCAGTCTTGACCGCATAGCGGCGGATTACGGCCCATCGATGGTTGGCTCGCCGCAAAACGATACCTTCCGCATACTCACCCGTCCTGAAAGAGCTGGCCAGCTACGCGACATAGCCACAGCCCAGAACAAAATAACCGAAGTTGACCTATTCCGCAGCTTCCTAGACAGCTACCGCACCCCCCCGAAGAAATAGCAGTTGCATTGGCGGCATTAATGTTGTCACAAATCAACTTCCAGAAAATAAATTTTTATCAATAATATACGGAAAAATTGGGGCTGGGCTTATGGTTATTCCAATAGACCTCTTGCATAACCCCGAGTCATTCCCGCGGAGGCGGGAATCCAGCGGCCCGCGTCCGCGGGCCGTATGACTCAATGTAGTAACGCTATGCAAAAATGACTATATAATGCCAAATACAGGCAAACAATACATACAGGCTGCATCTGATATGTTTAAAACAATAAAAAGCGCGATAAAAAATTTTCTAACTCAGCGACCGAACAAACTCAATTACCGTGGAATGTACGCTAACTGGGCATATCCTGAACCGGTGATTGATCTTGAAGTATTTTTGTCTGAAGGAAATTTCATTTACTGCGATCCATCAAAAGATCATGACTTGTTTTTCCCGGAAAAACCACCCGCACCCAATCAATCTATTTTAATTGCCGGTTGCGGAACGATGGAAGCGCCGCTTGTCGCGCACAATAATCCCAATGCTTCGGTAATAGGCATAGATCAAAGCGCAACAAGCCTTGCGCACGCCGAGCGCCTGAAGCAAAAACATAATCTTGCGAATCTTGAGTTGATTCATATGGATTTGCGAAACGCCGCATCGTTGGATCGTAAATTTGACATTGTTATAAGCTCTGGAGTTCTTCATCATCTCCCCATCCCGGAAGAAGGTCTTAAAGCGCTGTCGGCAGTCCTAAAAGACGATGGGTCCATGCTTTTGTCGCTGTACGCGAAATACCCGAGGACGGGCGTATATATGATGCAAGAGGCGTTTCGCAGATTGAACGTCGGATACGACAAGGAAGAAATAATTTTTGCCAGAGACGTCATATCCTCTCTCCCGAGCAAACATCCCTTAAGATTTTACGTATCGAACGATGACCTATCGGAAGCGCACGACACAGACGTGGTCGATATGTTTTTAAACACAAAGGATCGAGCATATTCCGTACCAGAAATTCTGGCCTTTTCTGACGCCTGCGACCTTTCTTTTCAGAGCTGGTTTGACAACCTATACTATTATCCCGACGGCATGTGCCTCGGAAAGGAAGACCTATACCAAAAAATATCAAGATTGCCTGAACAAGAACAATGGGCCGTCGTCGAACTACTGGCTCCGATGCGGGGAAACCACCGTTTTTTATTGCGAAAAAGAAGCTACAACGGCAATGGACTTAGAATAAATTTTGACGGCGCAAATTCGATAAAAATGGTCCCCTCCCGCCGCAACCGCCTGCAAGTAGAGCATGAAGAAGACGGCTCATTAAGACTAAGCAGGGAATGGCATAACTGCGTCATAGGTGGATATGAAGCCGAATTATTCTTGGGAATAGATGGCAAAAAAACCATTGAAGAAATTATAAACATTTACCAGATCAAGCCCACACCGGGGGAAAAGACTGCGCTCCCATTTTTCGAGAAAATGTGGAAACTGGGCCACATCACCCTTTCCACGGCGAATAGCCCCTAGCCCCCGACCTTAGCCTCTTTGGGGAGGACGGACCTGTCGCGCCATAGCCTCTTGTTGTTATTTTTATATCATAAGGATATGTTTATGCCGTCTGCACCTTTAAAACAGCACGGTCATGAAAAAATTCCTATTTGCCGCACTTTTCCTAGCCCTCACCGCAACTCAGCTCCAAGCAGCCGAGACAAACAGATTCACAGTAATCAGCTATAAACTCAACCGAGGCATAGACGCGGCGGAATTATGCCTGACTTTCAGCGCGCATTTAAACATAAGCGACCGAGCGGCTATATTAGGCGGAATAAAACTGGATATGGAAGGCAAGAAAGTATCCCTTGCGGCGCATGATTTAAGCCTGACTCCAACCCAGCTCTGCATACAGCGCCTCCAGCACGAGCGCGACTATCACCTGACCTTGAACAATGTTTACAGCGTCGATGGCGTAAAGCTCGGCGTGCCAATAAACCTGGACTTCAAAGTGCCGGACCGCAAACCGGAGATGGTGTTCGATCAGTCCTCAGAGTCCTTGATTGCGCCATCTTCGACAACGCCACGCCTTGAAGCTGTCAATATAAAGGAAGCCCGCCTGACATTATACCGCGTAAGCAATCCCGACCTATATCCGCTTGCATGGAAACAATACCAGCAGTCCAGCCTCGCCCCATCTGAAAGCCTGACCTTCGCCCGCGAGAACGGCCAACAGTTTTGGCAAAGCGATCTTGTGTTAAGCGATGCGCCCAATCAAACGCAAAAGACCGACATTCCGCTACCATCGACGCCGCCGGGTCTTTACTTTCTGACCGCCGCTCCGCGCTCCGCGCCAAGCGGAATTGAAGCCGATCCTAAAATGCTGGCTGGAATATGGCTCATCAAATCCGACCTGCGCCTGATGGCCCAGAACACGCGAGATGGCTTCATAGTCTTCGCCAAATCCGAAAAATCTGTCGCTCCGAAAATTGACCTTCGCCTGCTGGACAAAGAAGACAACACGATAGGGGAAGCATCCACCTCTACCGACGGCAGCGCTAAAATTGGAGTCTCGGCAAAGACCATCGGATCTTCGGCGATGATTATAGGAACATCCAAAACGGGAGATCTGGCTTTCCTACCGTTGCCCACATCGTCTATTGAGCACGAGCTTACGGATGCGGAAATAATCACGGCCAGCGATTCTTACAAACCCGGAGACATAGCCACATTCGAAGTAAGAGCGCGCAAAACCGACGGACGTGCAATCAAGATTGAACACAGCTTGCTGCGTCTCACCCGCCCCGATGGTAAAGTTGAAATTGAAAAACCGGTTACCATCGAAGAAACCGGAGCGCCGTCATTTATAGATATGCCCATATCGCTGGTTGGAGGGAACGGAGACTGGACCGTATCATGGTACCAACCCGACAACACGCGCCTTGCATCGAAAACAATAAAGGTGGAAGGAGCGGCAGGAAAACTCGACCTGCAAGCCATGGTTGACCGGAAAATCATTGAGCAAGACAACTCGATAAACGTTGCCGTAAAGCTCAACGGAGACCAGGCTTCGCACAGAACAGGAAAAGCGAATTGGACCATAGATTGCCCCCGATTTACCTCATGGCCCGACTACTTTTTCGGAGCATGCTCAAAGGACGGAGCGAACAAACTCGAAGGAAGCTCAAGCTTCATAACTGACGCAAACGGAAACGCCAACATAAGTATCAACGTTGACCCTATCCCCGAAGGAGCGATCAACCTATCCGTAACCGCCGACGGAGCAACGACTCCATACAGCGCGAATCTGCCATTCAGATCGCAAACCGGTTGGATAGGAGTAAAACCGATAAGCGAGAACAATCCCAACAGAGCCACATTTAACGTCATAGCCATCGACAACAATTTGAAGCGCCAAGCTCTTGGGAAAGTATTTTATCAGATATTTGAAGAAGGCCGCAGCTTTGAGTGGTATCAGGCAGAAAATGGTTGGAAGCACCGCCCCCTACCGCTGCGTCATCGCATAGGAGGCGGCCATCTTGAGTTATTCGCCAACAGCGATAACGTAATAAGATGGCCGATCATACCTGGAAATTACATACTGGAAATAACCGATGCAAACGGCAACGTCTTGACACAACATAGTTTTCAATCACCGACAAACGCGGATGACATAAAAGCAATAGATCAAATAAAATTATCCGCGCAGTCCGAAACTCTTACATCCAACAAACAGAACCACGTCACGCTTACGCTTAAAAAGCCCATGATTGTTGGCATTGTGATAGACGACGGACAGATGCGCCAAACAATTCACCAGGCATTTCCGTCCGGGAACAATCTGATTTCATTTACCCCCACCTCTGCGTGGAGCAGCCGGGTTCAGATAAAAGCCTCTACTGTCACGGGAGAAGCTCCAAGAATTATAAGCCAGAGTCTCGTGATACCGCTCTATCATCCAGAGCGAGATCTTGGAATTCAAGCCGAGCTAAAATCATTTATAGTGACGGGACAAAAACTATCTCTCCCGATTACTGTCCAGAATATAAAACCGCAACAACCGACTTTCGTAAATGCGATCGTAACGAAGCAACCCGCCTTAGGGAGCGCCGAGCCAAGCATAATTGCCGATCAGGTTTCCGTCGATCGTAACGGCAAAGCGACGCTCTCCATAACTCTGCCTGAATTTGCTGGCTCCGCGAAAATTAAGTTAAGCGCGTGGAATGAAACTCAAAGCGGAAGTCGCGTTTTAACTGTGCCCGCCATGCCCGCGCTGGCCGTAAAAGCCGATGTGCCGGACGCTCTGTTTGTCGAGGATCAGGCTAGAGTGAACATAAGGTTCATCAACCAATCAAGCCTGGCCGGGGAATATTCGTATTCGCTAACAAGCGAAGACGGAATAAATCTGACGGGGAAAAATTCCGGTGCTGTATTTTTAAAGCGTGGACAAAGCCAATCCTTAACCCCGACCATATCCGCGGACGGAGAAAATTCCGGAGTCCTGGTCCTATCCGTCACAGGGCCGGACAAAGCGCGAACTGTGCGCAAATGGCCGATAGAAGTACAAGGAAATTCATCCCTCGCCACAGAGACAGCGCAACAACTCGATCCGCAACAGTTTATGGCGCTTAAGCCGCTAACGACCGACGCATCGAAAATCGGAGCGAATAAGGAGGGATCGGCAATAATCAGCGCAGTTCCTACGCTTACTATAATGAAAAGCCTGCCGGATTTTCTGGAGCGAAAACAGTTCACCACAGTTGAGTTATCGGATTGGCTTATACTTTCGAAAGAATGGAAAGAAACCATTACCCGAGTTGGCTGGCAGCAAGAAGAAAACATCCACGCCTCCCGCGAAAATTATTTATCGCAGATGCTGAAACGTCAGAACGCCGACGGAAGCTTCCCATCATGGCCGGGACAGCATGAAGGCAACATAACTAGCACAGCGGCGGCATTAACTGCGCTTCACGGAGAATCCAAGACCAACGCCATAGCAGCTCTTGCTGCAAATCACGCGACGCAATGGCTTCAACGCAAACTTGAGAACACATGGTTTGAAGAGTCCGAAAGGTCGGAGAGAGCGTGCGGATTTCTTGCTCTTGCTTACATTGGGAAAAGCGACCTGTCGGCCCTTCGTTATTACGCAGATACTAGCAAAGATAAAAACCTGACCCCGCTGGCAGCGGCGCAACTAGGGCTTTCTTTTGCTTTAAATAAAGACGAAGGAGCATCCCGCCTATGGATGAAACCGGCGAAAGGTTTCTTATCGGAATCATCGTCCGAAGATCCTGTGATGGCATGGAAAATTCTGGCCGTGTTAAGCGATAACGCATACCTGGATTGGGAAAACATATACGATATGGCCACGAATATGCCCGTTTTACCCGCATCGTCATCGCAAACTGGATTTCTCCGCGCCCTTTGGTCGATGGGGCAACGCGCAGGATCGTGGCAAATAACCATAAACGAAAGCGCGAAGAAACATGATGGATTTTATGTAATTTCAAAGGCGGAAGCCCGCAACTCGATAATTTTGCACAACACGAATTCACAAGCGCTATTTGTCGCCAAACAAAACGCGCCCCCCGCCAAGGACCAAAAGCAAAAGAAAGAAGTGTCGCAAACGCTGAAGATTCAGCAGCAGCTTTACAAACCAAGCGGAGAAAAGGTCCAGGAAGAAGGATCTCTCCAACGCAAAGAAACATATATTCTTGAGATAAGCGGCTCCTATCCTACTTCGGACAAAGCGTTCATCATACAAAACGCCCGAAGCGCCGGCATTAAACCGATAGTCCCACGCGATCTCACAGCGGAAGCGTTGATGGAACAGTACCCATGGATCGGGGACGATCTGACCGATTGGCAAAGCATGGACGCCGCTGAGGAGACAACCGGTTTTATACTCAGCCCCAAGAGCAACAAATCGCCAGGCAAATGGAAGGTAGCCTTCATCGTACGAGCGGCAAGTAACGGAGACTTTATCCTGGCGCAGCCGGAAGCGAGAGAAATTGACGGCACAACGATAGCCGTAGAATCAAACCGCGTGCGAATAAGTATTAAATAGCGGAGATTTCGGAAGCTTCTCTACCCTTATCGGCAGTATGAACCTGCATCCTC
The DNA here is from genome assembly GCA_028692635.1 of Alphaproteobacteria bacterium. GTDB lineage: Bacteria > Pseudomonadota > Alphaproteobacteria > UBA9219 > UBA9219 > JAQUWX01. The sequence goes on along the minus strand of JAQUWX010000008.1, from coordinate 10,308 downwards.
AATTTCTGGCCAGAAACAAGCTCAGCAAGACCTGCGCGCATAACGACGCTTCTGTGAACGAATACATCTTTACCGCCATCGTCCGGGGTCACGAATCCGAAGCCCTTGTCGTTCTTGAACCACTTAACGGTTCCCACCATTTCCTCGGCAGGGCCGGTTGGAGCAGGACGAGAAGAACCACTGCCAGTCTCTCTTCCCCCCTCAGCGGCGCCTAGCACCTGAACGATGCGAAGCACCTGCCGACCTTTTTGTCCATCGCCGATTTCGACGAGCAACTTAACGCCTTCATCAATATGCTGAAGGCCCGCACGACTTAGAACGGACATATGCATAAATGCATCTGACGAACCATCGACAGGAGCAACAAAACCGAAGCCTTTCGCAGGATTAAACCACTTGACGATCGCTTCAACCGTATCTCCAACACCAGGAGACGCAAAATCAAAAGAAGACAAGGACCTTACCTCACAATAAAAAACCGTTACGGCACAACCTATGCTTGATATTTAGCCAAGTTTACCGGACTCATCAATTGGGAATCTGCATAAACAAGCGAAGTAAGCCCCTGTTTCATGCTTTATTAGGTGTATAGAGCTAAAATATCACCTAGTAGCACGAGGAGCATTCTGCTTATAATTTAGATTAACGCTATGAATTTGCTAATGGAATTGTGGAAAAACATGTCGTCAAAGCCCAACATGGACGCGCTTTCAACAAAGCGATGTTTTTGGGGATCTGGAGTGATCCTGGGGGTTTTTTGTTTTATGTTGGCAACCTCAGCGGGAGCCGAAGAGGTAAAAGAAGCCGAATCTCCCGCAGATCCGTTTAGTTCAATAGGAGAGAAGTGGTTATCTCCTGAGGATTTCAAAGCGCGAGAAACTCAATCGCCGCTAGGTTCCATAGTAGAGGTTCCATCGTTAGACCCCAATTTTGAGATGATTCCTGCCGCGCCGCAAAGAGCGCTCAATCTGGCACCGCTTCCAGCAATAAGCAAAAACCGCTCTAACGGGCCGCAATACGAAAGCGATGTCGAGGAAACAAACGCGATGCCGGTTTTAATTCCATATGATAACGCTGCGATGAAAATGGGTCCACCCGATGCTGGTTGGATGGATGCGAACAAGGCTACGAGATCGAGCTTAGAAAACAGGCTTGCCATAGACAAAGAAGCAACCAGCCGCATAAGACTCACCGTCCTGCCTGGACGAGGAACTATGTTCAGTAAGAACGCAGGCTCTGCGACAAGAAGCAACACGCCAAGCGAAGGAGAGAAGAAAGCGGTAGAAAAAACCAACAAATCAACTAGTTCTGCAACAGAATCTAAAGCGGCGCCAAAGAAAGAAACTATTGATCCGGCGATTTCAGCAGCAATAAGCAGCTATAAGAAGAAACAACTGGAAGCAATAGAACTCGACAACAAAACGCTAGACGCATTACACAAAGCGATCTCCAGCCTTGGAGCCAGCAGCAAAGTTGGCTTCCAACAGCCGGAAAAAGATTCCAAGACTCCGCCCGATAAATCGCAAGCAAAGAAATAAATGCGGTAGGTCACAAAAAAAGCGCTTACAAAGCGCCTTTCTGCTGAATCGCAGACGATAGATCAAAAACTAACGCGTCTCTCAGGCGAAAACGGCTCCACTGCTGTAACCAATCTCATGCTGACGGCTCATTCCATCAGCAGTCAATCCAGCCCGCAAATACGTCAACGCAAGAGACGACGGGATCTGGTCAATTACATTACCTCTATTATCAAGATATTGCGTAACCAAACCCGCAATAGGATCGCTTTCCATGCGTGCAGCCAAAGGTGATATCTCAACACCAACTACACCGTTAACAGCGGCAGAGAAAGTCGCCGTCCCCTGAACGTCAGCCGTCTTCGCAGATGCAGCAGCGGCCACCCTCGGCAATGCCGCGGCTCCTGTCGCCAAAATGCTGCCCACTACATCGGACATAACACTAAACGCTCCCTCCCGTAAAAACTTATCATCATAATCAACTACGTAATCGAGTTTCTCATTTTTCAAAAAACTAAATTGCTCGATTCAGCTCAACACAAAAAACTTTACCAAAAACATTTTTCCCAAAACAACTCGGAGCAAATCACCTAAAAGCTGCTCCACCCTATAAAGCATGATACTACAGATCTTTTCTCTTGACAAGAAATATCTTTTGTGATTCGCGGCGTTACGCTTGGTTTTGGAGCAAAATTTACCATTGAGAGGAATCTCCCAATGGAGTCAAGGGGAGCATATTTATGATATTTGAATGCAATACTTAGGTACTTCCAATTTTATAGCCTTTCATAAAGCTTGTTTTAATGTTTGTTAATACATCTTTAGAGTTTATCCCCATTTGAACTCAATATAAGGGAACGACACATTGACCAGATCGCTAGCTCTGACATGGGCGTTATCCACTGTTTCTGGATACGGCATATACGGATTACAGATTGCGCTGGAATTGATAAGACAGGGCGCCGATAAAATTATTCTCACGCACCGTCCCGCAGCGATAATGCTTCCACCCCTGACACAAGTAAAACTTGATCCGATACTAACTCTTGCGCGAAAAATATCGGAGGTAATGCAGAAGCAACCGAATGAAACGCTGGCGTTTGATCATCCGGTATTGCATGCCGTAGGGAATGACTTCTCCGGATTTGTAGGACAAGACCGCGTGAACGGAAACCCCAACATCGGCTGCGCTGCGATCGAGCACAAAGTGTGCAGCCCACACGCACGCGAAGTTGCAAAGAATTATTCAATGTTGATAGCGATATCGCGCTGGAACGAAAGATTTCTGAATGAATTGGATTTAGGTCCTGTGCATCTTTGCTACCAGGGGATTGATACGAGCATATTTTATCCTGGTCCGCGCTCAGGCTTGTGGAAAGACAGATTTGTAGTCTTTTCCGGGGGGAAATTTGAGTTTCGCAAAGGCCAGGATATTGTCATAGCGGCATTTAAAATCTTCCGAGAAAAGCACCCGGAATCCCTGCTCGTAACTTGTTGGCAGAATTTATTGCCGCTTGATCCCGCGCCATTCAAACTGGCCGGACATTGCGCCGATCTACCGGTAGCAACCGACCAGGGCTTACAGATTGCGCCATGGCTAATCCAGCAAGGATTGCCGCCCGGCAGTTTTATCACATTGCCATATACTCCGAATATGCTGATGCCATTTGCCCTGCGCGAATGCGACATTGCAATTTTTCCTAATCGCTGCGAAGGCGGCACTAATCTGGTAGCGATGGAAGCAATGGCGTGCGGGATTCCGACGTTTGTATCGAACAACACCGGACAAACCGATCTTATCGACCTTCTCGACTGCGGAAGCTTCAACACCCAGAAACCAGTTATATCTCCGCCCGGCGCATCAAGCTTTGAAGACTGGGGCGAAACGGAAGTAGAGGAAGTAGTGGCCGCGCTTGAGAAAACCTACACTCAACACGAAGCCGCCAAAAACAAAGCAGCCACCATATCCGAAAACATAAAAGCCTACGACTGGAGTACAGTTAACAAAAAACTACTAGACGTAGTTTTCAGATGACAGATGGCAGGAATCAGGGATCAGAAAAGGAAGAAAAACTTCTTTTTTTTCTGATCCCTGATTCCTGCCATCTGCCCTCTGATCCTCTGAAACGGCAAAATATACCATACCCAGACACCCGTTTTGCTAAAAACCGGCAATAATTGCCCAGTCGCAAGAGTCCTGATTTTTGCATCTCATTGATATTCCTCACAACACATTATGGCATTTATTTTGCATTATATTACATGACGTTAAACCTAGATTTACGTTTTAAGGCTAGGCTAAACGCCAGTACCCCGCAGAAGGAGTCTGCGATCAACCCTTGAAAGGAGTTCCACAATGTCTATTGGACAAGTATCACTAACTGCGTCAGCACGAAGCAACCTGCTGTCGCTGCAAGCGACCGCCGCACTTCTGAGTTCTACTCAGAACAAGCTGTCAACCGGTAAGAAGATCAACAATGCTCTTGATGGAGCGACCGCGTTCTTCGCGTCTCAAGGTTTCTTGAACCGTGCGAACGATTTGTCAAACCTGAAAGACAACTTGTCAACGAGTCTACAAACCGTTACGGCAGCGGCCAACACCATCACCTCCATTACGAACATCATCACTCAGATGCAAGGTGTCACCAACTCGGCACTTCAATCAAGCGATGCGACAACTCGTAGTGGTCTGGCCGATCAGTTCGACAGTTTAAGAACTCAGATCGACTATCTGGTGACCGACTCGAAATTCAACGGTACTAACCTGTTGGATTTGACCACGAACCTGACTGTGTACTTCAATGAAACCAACACGACCTCACTGACCATCTCTGGTGTTAATGCCACCAGCGCCGGTCTTGGAGTCGCAGCTTCCACTAATGCCTTTGTAAACGCAGGGGACATTATGGCGGCTCAATCGCTGCTACAAACAGCGTTGGCGACATTGCGTACCGATGCGGCCTCGTTTGGTAACAGTACGACCGTCGTGTCAACTCGTCAGGACTTCACCAACAACCTTATCAACACGCTGCAAACAGCGTCTGATAACCTGGTGTTGGCGGATACCAACGAGGAAAGCGCGAACCTGCAAGCGCTGCAAACGAGAAACCAGCTGGGCGTTATCAGCTTGGGCATCTCGAACCAGTCGCAGCAGGCAATCTTGCGGTTGTTCTAAGTACTGTCTCAACTCATGCAGAGGGAGTGGGGTTCGCCCCGCTCCCTTTTTTTTGCTTTTTTTATATAAAATTTCACACATAACCACTGGATAAAATTGAACAATTTGCCGGGGCATTTTTTGCCGCCCTGCGATTGGCACGGCTCTTGCAAAATCACTTGCTGTAAGCACTGCGACGGTAGCGATAAAGAAATATTGCTGAGTGTCCGCAGAAGAAACGCAAGTCATAGTTCAGGAGGAGCTCAGTTATGACAATAGGACAAGTATCACTAACGGCATCAGCAAGAAGCAATTTGCTGTCGTTACAAAACACCGCCGCGCTTTTAAGTTCCACGCAAAACAAATTGGCGACTGGCAAGAAAATCAACACCGCCCTTGATGGAGCAACGGCATACTTTGCGTCCCAGGGATTTTTAAACCGCGCAAACGATCTGTCCAATCTTAAAGATGGTCTGGCAACATCGTTGCAAACGGTAAAATCGGCAGCGGATGGCATAACCTCCATCACGAACGTCATCAACCAGATGCAAGGTATCATCAATTCCGCTCTGCAATCCAGCGACGCGACGACCAGAAGCGGCCTATCCAGTCAGTATAATAGCTTGAGAATTCAAATTGATTACCTGGTGGACGACTCGAAGTTCAACGGCACCAATCTTCTGGACGCGACGACGAACCTTACCGTGTACTTCAACGAGAGCAACTCGACAGCCATGACCATCTCTGGCGTTAACGCCACCAGCGCTGGATTGGGAGTCGCGGCAGCCACGAACGCCTTTGTCAACAACGGAGACATTCTTGCTGCGCAATCACTGCTACAAACGGCGCTTGCAACATTGCGTACCGATGCAGCCGGATTTGGTAACAGCACGACCGTCGTGTCAACTCGTCAGGACTTCACCAACAACCTTATCAACACGCTGCAAACAGCGTCTGATAACCTGGTGTTGGCGGATACCAACGAGGAAAGCGCGAACCTGCAAGCGCTGCAAACGAGAAACCAGCTGGGCGTTATCAGCTTGGGCATCTCGAACCAGGCACAGCAGGCAATCTTGCGGTTGTTTTAGTTAATTGATGGGTGAAAACGCATAAAGCCGCAGGCTAATGCGTTTTCCCTGTCCTTTACTGGCGTTAACGAATGTTTCAATAAATGTGTTATAATCAACCATAATGGACGTGTAACGATAATGGGAACAAGCGCCTATAGTTACATACATTTCATCTCGAAGGAGTCGAGTCATGCCGCTTAAAATTCGCATCAAGCCAGAAGAAAAGATATTTGCCGGAGGAGCGGTGCTAAAGAACGTAGGCACCCGTCCTGCGGATTTACTTGTGCTATCGGACAGTCCCGTTTTACGGGATAATTACCTGATGAACATCGAGCGCCGGGACGACTCGGACGTCAGCAATATATATTTTCTTCTACAGGTAATTTATCTGTTCAAAGGCAAGGGACAACCGTTAGACAATCTGGTTGTTGAAACGCTGAGAAATTTTGGTAACATTTATCCTAACCTATCTGACCACGTTGAGGAGATCATTGTGCAATTGCAAGCCGGGGACGCGTTCAAAGCATTGCGCATGGCGCATAAAATGCTGGAAGAGAAGCAACCGGAAAAACAAATTAATTTACCTGAAGGAATAAAGGAGATCGCAGAGTCAACGACTGCGCCTGTATAATTTTAAGGGAGATTTAAAATGCCATATTCCTCGAAGGGACAGCACGGAACCTACACATCGCACCAGCGCGAAGGTGAAACCGTGCGTGAAACGGATGCGCGTGCGCTACTAAGCTGCGCCAGCCGCATGGAAGCAGCCCGCCGCCCCGACAGCACAGAAGAGGATTATGTAGAGGCGCTGCGGCACAATCAGCAGTTATGGACGGTATTTCAAATATGCCTGACCGAGCCGGACAACACGCTGCCCAAAGACGTCAAACTTATGCTGCTTAACCTGAGCCGCTATGTGGACAAGGTAAGCTTCCGCGCATTGACGGAATATAATACGGATCTGCTTATTGGGCTTATCAACATAAACCGCCAGATTGCGGCAGGTTTAAGCACCGGCCAGAAAGAAACCAAATCCCCAACGAGCGAAGAGCCACCAACTCCCCCGCCGGCGCCCGGATCGGTTATGACTACGGCCTGATATAATTACCGACAAGCGTAGCTTGCGCGATAATATGCCCGCGCATAGCCTGCTCGAGCTGAGCCTTTGAAGGCATGCCTATTAAATCGAGAATAGTATCCAGCGCATAAAGCTTGTGAAAGTACCGGTGTGTCCCGATAGGAGGGCAAGGAGCGACATATTCAGTTCCATTGTCATCGGTCATCCCCAAGCGCGTTCCGGCAGGAAGTTTTTTTATTCCCTCTGGCAGCCCGGTAATTTCTGGAGATATATTGAAAAGCACCCAGTGAACATACGTCATTTTAGGAGCGGCAGGATCGGGAGCATCCGGATCGTCAACAATAAGAGCAAGGCTCTTCGTCCCCTCGGGAACATCGGACCAAACAAGAGCCGGAGAAATGCCAGCGCCATCGCAAGAGCAAGCCATCGGCAAAAAATCGTTGTGCTTAAAAGCCGGAGATTCGAGTTTCAATGTTATCTTCCTTGTTTTGCGTTACAGCCTGATCAGGCCGCGAGTTTCAGCAGTCTCTGCCCAAGCTCGAGAGCGAATATAGAATTCTCCGCTCCCTTGTTATAGGCGATAAGCGCGTCATTTCTGAAATCGAACTTACCATACACAAGATCTTTACCGTCCGGAGTAGTAGTGCGCCCGCCAACTGCGCGCAAAATAGCGTCACCCGCAGCAGTATCCCATTCATAGGTAAGGCCGGTGCGCACAAATATGTCGTGCTCACCCGCCGCAAGCAGCCCGAACTTATAAGCGCTGGAGCATATGCTCCATGAACTTATCTGCCCGCTCTCCAACCATTGTTTCAAAGGCAGCCGATCGGCTTCTCTGCGACTGGTAATAAGACGAAGACCAGTAAACGACCGATAATCTGAAATAGAAGTTGGGCGCAAATTAAACGTCCCGTCTTGATTAGTCCTGACAGCGCCTGTTGGATCGCCATAAAACAAATCGTCCATGACCGGAGCATAAATCGCCCCGATTATAGGTTCGTCATTATATACAAGCCCGATGTTGACGGAAAATTCGTCTCTGCCTTTTACATATTCGCAAGTGCCGTCCAACGGATCCACCAGCCAATATGTGCCAAGATCGGTAAGGCTATGCGGATTTTCTTTTTCCTCAGCGATTATAGGAACGCCTGGAGTCAAATCCTGAAGCCCTTTTATAATTATCTCCTGAGCCTCACGATCGCCTCTGGTAACGGGACTGCCATCGCTCTTACGCTCGGTGACGTTCCCGGCCGCACGACATGACACAGCGCGAGACCCCGCCATGCGAGCGATTTTTCCAAGATAATCTATTTCTCTGGCCGACCAACTACTAGGCAACGTTATTTCCACTTCCAATGCGGCGCACCGAAAGATCGTCAACGGTATCCGTCACAAGATCCCCGGCAGTAGCAAGCTGTTGAAGAATTTGCTCAAGCGAGCCTACCAGCTCGTCGCCCTGCAACTTGAGAGCGATACGCATTCTATCTGCGCGCTGTTGCAACTCGTCCATAGTCTGCCCCATAGCCAGAACCTGGTTCTGAGCGTCGGAAACTCCGCGATTAAGCGTCTGCGACTGATCGGTGTACATCTTACCGACGCCACGCATAATGCCGGACACGGTGTCAGAGTCAGCCGAGAAGTCCTGCATCTGCTTCTCGACGATCTGCGAGACTTCAGACAAACGAGACACGGCCTGCTCGCTAACGCTAGAGGTAAGCAGGCGATTAGCCTCCAACCTCTCCGCGACCGAACCAAGCTGAGAAAGAGCCGTCTGCAACTGTCCAAGCAGATCGCTTTCGTGACGCTTGATGCCATCGCCAGCCATCGACAAACGATCGAGCAGTATATCAAGCTGATCGCCGAACCCGTTAAGCAGCTTCGCCACTTCTTCCGTGGACACGCGCATACGAGCGGTACGTTCGGTAAGTTGATTGGAAGCGTCTTTGCTGGTCTGCTCGAAGCGAGATCCGATCTTCTCGATATCGTTGATAGTGCTCGTAGTGGACGAACGCAGCGTAGTGCTGGTGCGCTCGAGTTGAGCGGTTATCTGCATCAAGCCGCGATTGATATCGTCGATCTGCGACTGCACGCCCGAGCGGATACGCTCAAGCTGCTCGCGGAAGCCCTGGCTTGCGCCGACCATCTGATCTTCGGCCTTTGAAGCGGTCTGAGCCAACTGTTCGATCTGCTGACCGATATTGACGCTGATATGAGACAGTTTTTTGTCGGCTGAATCTGCGCGTTGCTCGACGTTTGAGAAAGCGCGAGACAACTGATCCGCCGTACTCGCCGCATCCTGATGCAGAACGTGCAAACGCTCCGCAGCGGCAGAGAGCTGATCGATAGTCTGACCCGTAGCGACAACGAGCGTCTTCTGCTCGGAAGCCAAAGCCCCTGTTCCGGTCTGAACGGCCTGAAGCTGATCCGACAAGGCTTGAGTGAACGAACGCAAAGTCTGCTCTGCCGTGGAGGTCACGCTGTCGAGATCGCGCATTTCTTCCATCATGCTGTCGCGGATAGAACCGGTCACGCCGATGAAGCGATCCGCCGTCTTGACCAGAGTATCGCTGGCGGAAGTAGCGTGTTCCTTGAGAGCCTGATTTGCAGCCTCGATCTGAGCGGCGCCACGTTCGATAAGCGACGGCAACTGAGTGCCCTCCTCGCGAACCAGAGCGGCAGCTTCAACCAAAGCGGACTCCGAACTTGAAAGATTGGAGCGCAAAGTATCGCTCTCATTCATCAACGACCCGCTTGCAGTCTGTATCAGGCGCACAGCGGCATCGGAGACTTCCGCGATCTGTTGCAATTCGTCATAGAGCTTGCTCTTGACGATCTCGATACGCTCGCTGGCCTGAGCCAATATAGCGCGTCCCTCGGCATCGCTGGAATTGAGCGACCCGCGCAGAGCATCGAGCCGCGTTGTAGCGTTCTCGGCAGTGGCAGCGAGTTGCTTGGCATGGAAATCAGCCTGTTCGCTGGCATCGTTGACGAGGCGCAGATTAGAGCGAATTTTATCTCCCGCCCCAAGCATATTAGTCTCGACAGTAGCGGCAGTAGCCCCAAGACTATCAGCCTGTTGCCTAAGCATATCGCAACTTGATTGAATAATAGCGTTGAACTGCTTGGTAGATTCATCGGCATTGGCAATAGCTTCCTGCCCGTTCTGTTTCAGTTGATTGGCAGCGGACTCCATCTTGACCGTCACCTCGCCGACCGAAGAAATAACTCGCGTTGCTTCTTCGCTTATCGACTCGCGCATATTCTTCGCCTGATCTTTAAGGCCGGACGCAACCGTAAGCATATTGCGCAACTGCTGTTCAGCCTGTTGCGTATGAAGCTGCAATGTTCCGGCTTCATCGGCGAAGCTTCCGCTTATCAGGCGAACGCTCGCAAGAGTGCTCTTGGTCTGATTGTCGATAGCCTCGACTTGCTTGGCCACCTGCTGAGCGCTATCCGCCAACCTGGTAGCGCTGCGCTCCGCCGTAGAAG
>JAQUWX010000007.1:46890-49936 GCA_028692635.1 Alphaproteobacteria bacterium | reverse complement strand
ACGCCATCGATTTTAGTGTGTAATTTCAACTAGATAAATTTATCCATGATATTAGTATAATCAAAATCATTCTGAACATTCCGACCCAACATCTTCGCTTGTAGGAAAATATAATGACGGATGAACAACCAGCGAGTTCTCGAACCCTTAAGAAATTTACTGATGACGATCCTCAACTGCCAGAGTTTGTTAAGTGGGTAAATGCCGTCGATCAAGATGCTTGGCTAAATTATCTCTGTGAATGTGGATTTAATTCGCACCTTGGTCGCTTTATTGGCTCCAATCCATTTGATGATGGCACACATGCGAGCCGTCGCATGCATGTATTAATTGCCCAGTTTCTTCGCCCAAATTACGATCAAGTAGTTGAATTTACGCGGGCTATTCAGCTTTACATTCATGCAAACAACCTCATCCAAGAGAGATTTAAAAAATATCACACTGTTGATGAACTCTATGGCCCTAGAAAATGATTGATAGCGTATTTAGCCACGTTAAATGATCATCATGATTTTCCATTGCCCAGATTGATCTTCTATGGCCGCCATAAAAGCAGCCGCCTTCGGGCCGCTTTTTTATGGTATTTTTGGCAGTTTTTGAAATTAACTAACGCTCTAATTCAAAGCCAAATTCCATAATATTATTATTAAGCGACTCTGAAAATTCATTATATATGCCTGTGACTTGTGTAAACCCATTTTTTCTATAAAGATTTATAGCTGCTTCATTAACAGTGCTGACGAGCAAACGTAGAAATTTTGCGTTTCTTCGTTTTGTAATTTCTAGCGCATGCTTCAATACTAATGTGCCTATGCCTTGTCTCAAAAATACGGCGTTTACTCCCACGCGACCTAAATATACGGCTCTGGCACTCTTATCTTTCCATTCAAAAAATCTTGTCCATTTGCTGAGTCGTACATACCAAAAGCGGCAACTATTTCATTCTTATTGGTGATCAAATACAAATTTCCATTTTCGATATCGCCAGCAAACTCTTCATAAGGATAAGATTCATTCCAGATTATTATGCCGTTTTTATACATATTTTCTATGATTTTTCTAAATAGCACCTCTAGCGCGGGCAAATCTTCTTTTTCTGCAGTTCTGATCTTCATTTTACACATCTATCTGCGCTGATGCGCGGTCTTAAGGCCATATAGATAAAGCCGTCTATCTTTATTAAAAAACAAATGCGGAGAAGGCGAAAAGGTCGGTGTCTTTGTCTTTCCATGCTCGAGGGGAAAGGCCTGCTTTGATCGCTGTTTCTTCAATAAATTGTGGCACGTCCCATCCGTATTCTACCGGAACCTGGGGAAGCAAAAGACCTCGTTTGCGGTCATTTAGTATAAGCAATCCGTCACGGCCAATTTGTATGTCTTGTAAATCCGACATGCGGCGAAAGGGCGACAAGACGGAAATTTCATATTCCAGTTTATTTAGTTCGTCTGCTTTGACAGGCGAGAAGCGCGTGTCTCTTAAGGCGGCGAGAGAAGCTACTTCGCGCACCGTTTCTGCCAACGATTTATCTGGAGTGAGAAATCCCACGCAGCCGCGCAACTTGCCGTTTTTTTTCAGCGTGACAAAAGCGCCAAATGGTGTTTGTAGCGGCTTGGAGAGATTGTCCGGAAGAGGCGTCAGTTTATTGTCGCGCACCGACGTTTCTACGGATTTCTTGGCAAGGGCAAGAAGAGTTTTTTTATCCTTCTCTTCGAGAGAAAAGGACATTTGTTTTATTTCCTCCGGTTTTTTCTCTTGAAATAACGCTGCTGCGCCATAGCCGACGACGCTGGTTTTGTCTCCGGTAACGTCGCCAGAATTGGCATAAGCCAGAATTTTGCGGCCAGTTGCTCCCATGCGTTCGGTGGCAATCATAGCGGCTATGATGGGCGCGCCTCCACATGCTTCCCATGCGCCCAGCTCTATATTCATAGAGAGGCTGAGATAATCATTTCCTTCTATTGCGCCAAGCGCTTTGTGATCTAGAGAAACAGCTTCGTCATGTGTGTGAAAGTGCGAAAGGTCGGAGCTGGCCACGATGAGAGTGTCCGGTTCCTGCGTTGCGCTTTCGCGCTGAATTAATTCGGATAGAGCAACACCCAAAGAGCGCGAGGCCTGATAATTCGCTGCGCCCATGATGACCGGGACAATCTTAAGGTCTTGAAGGCTTTCCTGAAGAAAAGGAAGTTGCACTTCGATTGCGTGTTCGCAACGTCCCATATGGCAACCATGGCCTGCGTTCGATAGTTTTGACGTGGAATCTTTTTGAGCCAGTTTTTTCGCGAAATCCTTATCTACCGGAATTTGGCCGAGCGGCGTCGTATAGGCATCGCCGCTATAAATCGATGTAAAAGATAAAGGCTCCACATGCGAAGGAGCGATGATAACGACCCGTTTATATTTATGTCCTTTAATCTGAGCATAAGAATGTGCAGCTATACGCGCCGAATAAATGTATCCAGCGTGAGGAGCGACTAAAGCGAAGATGGATCCTTCAAGATTTTGCGGCGACGTCTCAGCCAACAATCCGTCCACCATGAACCGCAACTGCGCAGGATCGTCGGGGTAAAAGGTTCCCGCAACCATAGGCTTGCGCGTTAGGTCTTCCTTGTTTCCCAATATGTTGTGAGCGCCAAACATGCCAAGCCCCGTTGCTAGAAGAATTACTACGATGATTGTCGAGGATCGTTTAATTGACAACATATAAATAGCCCCAAGGAACTGCATACGAAAAAACCATAACCTTTTGGCTATTGGTAACATCTCGCTGCCCATATAAGCTATTCAGCATGACGCAAGATAGCAAGTACTTCGCCAAATACTGGCATTGGTCCGAAGATGGTCGGATGCAATGCGATTTATGTCCTCGCGATTGCAGATTGCACGATGGGCAACGAGGCTCTTGCTTCGTGCGGATGCGCGAAGATAATCATATGATTTTGACCACATACGGGCGGTCATCGGGATTTTGTATCGATCCTATCGAAAAGAAACCCTTAAATCACTTTTATCCAGGATCAAGCGTTCTCTCTTTTGGAACTGCTGGCTG
>JAQUWX010000007.1:18152-46790 GCA_028692635.1 Alphaproteobacteria bacterium | reverse complement strand
GAGACTCCGATTGCTACGCTGATCCGCGCAAGAAATATCGCACGCGAGGAGGGGCTGCATTATGTCTATACGGGCAATGTCCACAATATAGAGGGCGATACAACTTACTGTTCTGGATGTCGTTTGCCTCTTATCGTTCGTGACTGGTATCAGATCAATGGTTATCAGTTGACATCAGCTGGATGCTGTCCCCATTGCGGCACTTTAATTGCGGGTCGGTTCGATGCCCAGGCTGGGGCATTCGGGCAAAACCGTATCCCAATATCAATTAACCGTTCTAAGTGATGAAAATAATAAAAGTTGTTGCAGCGGTGCGCGCCTGTATGTTGCTATAGTAAAGTCATATAAATATTAGGGTTATTGATATGCCTGATCGCTCCCCATTTATTTTTCGAGGACATTTTATCTCTCAGAACGAAGGCGATGTCCTCCATCCTGCTCAAAATGAGACGGCCAGCAAAAAGGGAAGCGGTCTTTTTGTGTTTGCGACCTATGAGCGCGGGCTTGCGGAAGCCTATGGTTTAAAGCAACATTCAGTAAGCATTAGTTTGTTTAACGGCAAAGATGGACCATTCCCGCTTGTTATTCTTTGTATGAAAGATGGAATTTCCTTTGATGAACTTTTGCAGGGAGAAACTTGTCTTCAAACTCTTTCTTCTGAGAGTTTTGAAATTGCGCATGCCGACCGTTTTGCCGATCCGCCCCCCTCAGAAAGAGTTTCCGAAAAACCGGTAAAAGTGCTTAAGGTTGAAATTATAAAGAATTATGACCTTCTTCGCCATGGTGTGCAGGTTTTTACCGTTGACGGAAAAACCGCTCAAAGCGTGGCAAATGAACCGTTCGATATGGGCGTGTTAGCGAGGGGGATAAAAGATAAAACGGTAACATGGGAGAATCTGCGACCTGATTATGACGACGATCCTTTAGCTCGACAGGATCGTTTGTATTCTCTTCTTGAACTGGAAAAACCCAATAAAGCTACGCGAACGGCGCAAACTGGGATGGGCAAGCGTATCCCGCAAAATTCCCATCGTTATGAGTAGCGTAGGGGGATAAAAATCCCTATATTCCAACTCTTGGATTCATCCGTTTTCTTTGTGAAGAGTTGGTCATGAATTTTGACATTATCTTTTTTACAGCGCTCATCTCATTTTTCATTGTGGTGGCCAGTTACGATTATTTTGAATTTAAAACCGGCGTTCCTACATTTCCCACAATGCCCGCAGTGCCCGCAGTGCGTAGAAGGATGATCGAGATTCTGAAAAATGATATGGAAACTCGTAAAATCAAATCGCATTCCATTATCGATCTGGGTTCGGGCAGCGGCCAGTTGCTGTGGCATATAGCAAAGGCCATGCCTAAGGTGCGGGTGGTTGGAGTTGAGCTGTCATATATCCCATGGTTGCGCTCTGTTATGCGTCAGCGCCTGTTTGGTCCAGCCAATCTCAGGTATGAGCGTCTGGATTTCTGGCCATATGACGTATCCGGTTTTGACGCGGTGATTACCTATTTGCCGGGGAAAATTATGGAGAGGGTGGGAGAAAAATTGAATAAAGAGCTAAAGCCGGGAACTATGGTTATAGCCAACGGTTTTCCTCTGCAAGCAGGCTGGCAGCCATATGAAACCATGACTGTGCGCGTTCCCTTTAAGATGAAAATGTTTGTTTACGCAAAATCTTGATTATTTAATGCCTATGGCGCCGCGCAGATCGGCTCTTTCCATGTTTGCTCCGCGTAGGTCTGCGCCGGTAAGGTCGGCGTCCACGAATATGGCGTCCTCGAGGTCGGCATCGCGCAAGTCGCAGTTGTTGAGTAAGGCTCCCTCAAAATTCGCAAAGCGCAAGTTGGCATCGTTCAATTTTCCGCTGCGCAGATTTGACTGTGAGAAATTGGCTGGCCAGCTTATGGGGCGAGAGCCGGAAAAACCGGTCATTATGGATATAGGAGCGCAGTTGGCTCCGCGCAGGTCGATCTGCTCCAGGCGGGATTGTGAGAAATTTGCGCCGCGACAATCCGCTTTTTGAAAGAACGCTCCTGTGGCGTTGCATTCGGAAAGATCTGCCATAGAGAAGGTCGCGTTATTAAACGAAGCGTTCAGTAACAGCGACATTTTAAGATTGGCCGCTTGCAATTGCACTCCGTTGAGTATGGCCATAGAAAGATTTATGCCGGAGAGGTTGGCTTGTATCCCTTGTCTGCCGAGGCTGTTTACCCAAAGGGTGTGATCGTTGAGAATTGCCTGAATTTCTATATCGAGGTTTTCCATAGACCTGGGCAGTTTAGCTTTGGCGAAAGCTACGTTCGAGTATTCCGATGAATCCAGAATGCTGGCGGTGAGATCGGCATCGTCGAAGTTGGCTCCGTTGATGATGGCTCCGCTCAATATGACCGAGTGCATGTTTGAATTGCTGAAATTGCAGTTGGTAAGATCGGCTTGAGAGAACGATGCTCCGCGTAGATTGCTGCCTGCAAAATTGACGCCGCTTAGCCTGGCGCCTCTGAAGTTGGTGAAGCTTAGGTCGGTTGAGAGGGTTATGGCGCTTGAGAATCTTGCTCTTTCGGCGGAAGCGTTGCGAAATATAGTGTCTTTCAAGCGCAGTTGGCTTGCTCCATAGTCATGTACCGGAGAGATATTTCCACGAAAGTCTCGGCGCAGTAGCGATCCCTCGCCGAAGTTTGCTTCTGTAAGTATGGCGTTAGTAAAATTGGTTGCCCTCATATGAGCGCCGCGCAAATCTGCCTGACTCAGGTCGGCGTTCTGGAAATCGCAACGGGACATATTCGCGCCAAAGAAGTTAGTGCGTGGCGCGATTGTGCCGACAAAGGTGCTTCCGTCCAGTGCGGCACCTACGAAATCGGCCTCGGATATGGTGCGCATAGAGAAGTCCAGGCCCCTGGCTGTCTGCATGGAGAGGTCGAGTCTTCGGGTATTGCTTACTCCGCGCAGGTGCTTTTCATGGCTGGTTATCATGGATTCAAGTTCTTCTTGAATGATTACGGCCATTTTTTAGAGCCTTCCCTGGCTGATATGAGAGATCCCCGATCAGGATTTCATATGCAAAGTTACAAACTGGTTAACTAACTTGGAATTTTAGAGCAATTAAGCGACTGGTTTTGTTTGTAAATAACACGTTCGTGTGTGTGGCTGGCTACCTTGAGCATGGTTTAGGAGGGGCGGTGAGGATAAGAGCCATATCCTAGCTGCCTTGATAGCACGCAACAATATGTTTTGTGGCGGAGTTTGGTTAATTGCCGTATAATCGAGTCTTCCTGCCTAAGTTTGGAATGTTCTTTCCTTAAAACCTTTCATACAATTTTTACCTGTTGCTTCTAGTGTGTGCGGCTGTTGTTAAGGCATTTAAGGTTAACAAGAATGTTTCCTATTTGTGCAGGAAAACTCAAATTCTTACCCCTTCCACGATTTTCAATCGGTTGAGAGAGAGCTTTCCATGCAAAACGAAAAACAAGAAAGTATTTTTGATGCCATCGACACCAAGTTTCAGGCGCAGTTGTCGGTGCTCACTAATGGAACCAGCCCTGTCGCAAGACAGGATGATCTTTTCGCTTGGATAAATCACTTGTCTCTGGCTCCTGGGAAACTCCTGGAGCTCGCTCTGTATCCGTTGGCTCATGGCCACGAGATCATGCAGAGGATGGGGGACGAGAAGGGACCGGGCGGTGGAAAAGATGCTCGCTTTCGTTCCGAGAATTGGAAAAAGTGGCCGTGGCGCCTTTATGCCGAGAATTTTATTACGACCGAAGCTTGGTGGCATACGGCTACCTCTAATGTTCCCGGACTGGGCGACCAGGTGGAGCGCGCTGTGTCCTTCGCGGGACGGCAGGTTATCGACGCTATGTCGCCTGTGAATTTTCCTCTTACCAATCCTGATGTGGTTGAAGAGACGGTGCGCACTGGTGGCGCGAATTGCATCAAGGGCATGATGAACGCGATGGAGGATATGCGCCGCACGATGTCGGGCGAGCCTCCTACGGAGTCGGAAGGATTTAAGGTCGGGGAAAATCTGGCCATAACTCCAGGAAAGGTTGTTTATCGCAACCACGTTATGGAACTGATCCAGTACAGCCCAACAACTCCGGATGTCTATAAGGAGCCAGTGCTTGTTCTTCCTGCCTGGATCATGAAATATTATATTCTTGATCTTTCTCCGAAGAATTCTCTCATCAGATGGCTGATAGAGCAGGGACACACTGTGTTTATCGTGTCGTGGCTTAATCCTGTCGCGGAAGACCGCGATCTCGGGATGGATGATTACTATCGTCTGGGTGCCATGGCTGCTATTGACGCCGTATCTGCTATTATTCCTAACACGAAGATACATCTCACCGGGTACTGCCTGGGTGGCACTCTTGCTTTGATTGCTGCTGCGGCGATGGCTGGGAATAAAGATGATCGTCTGCAAAGCTTGACGCTTTTTGCTTCTCAGGGAGACTTCACGGAAGCCGGAGAACTCAGGCTGTTTGTGACTGAAAGCCAGGTTGCCTTCTTGAAAAAATTCATGTGGTCAAAGGGCTATCTGGACGCGAAGCAGATGCTGGGAGCGTTCCAGATGTTACGCTCACATGATCTTATCTGGATGCGGATAGTGCACAATTATCTGTTGGGGCAGCGCGATAAGATGATCGATCTTATGGCTTGGAACGCTGACGCGACGCGCATGCCTTATAAGATGCATAGCGAATATCTGGAAAAATTGTTCCTTCACAATGATTTTGCGGAAGGTCGCCTGACAATAGAAGATTCCTCCGTCGCTCCGGAAAATATCACTCTTCCGATTTTTGCGGTTGGAACGGAAAAGGATCACGTCGTTCCTTGGAAATCTGCCTATAAGGTCCACATTATGACAAGCAGCCCCGTTACGTTTGTTTTAACTAATGGTGGGCATAATGCGGGCATCATAAGTGAACCAGGACACAGAGGTCGTTATTACAGAGTGCATGAACGCAAAGCAGGTGAACCCTATATAGATCCCAGCCGGTGGTTGGCTCATTCCACTCTTAACCAGAGCAAATCGTGGTGGGGCGAGTGGGAGTCATGGGTTGCAGCGCGTTCATCTTCGGAGCGTGTAAAGCCGCCGCAAATGGGGACTCCGGGCGGGTTATATCAGCCTATCTGCGATGCTCCTGGAACGTACGTGCTTAAGAAATAAGACAACAGTTAATTAGTGTAACATCCATTAGGAGGATAAAATGGCTAAACTAGCATTAGTAACGGGCGGCACCAGAGGTATCGGCGCGGCTATTTGTAAGGCGCTGAAAGCGGCTGGATATGATGTGGCTGCCAATTACGTTGTATATGACGAAGCCGCTCAGAAATTTGAAAAAGAAACCGGCATAAAGATCTATAAGTGGGACGTTTCCGATCCCGATCAATGCGTGAAGGGTGTTGAGGAAGTTTGCAAGGCTTTTGGAACGACCATTGATATTCTTGTGAACAACGCGGGCATCACCAAGGACATGATGATGCATAAGATGCCGTTGGAAAGCTGGAAAGCCGTTATAGAGGTTGATCTTTCATCTAACTTCTATATGTCACGCGCTGTGATTGGACCGATGAGAGATAAAAGCTTCGGTCGCATCGTCAACATAAGCTCCATAAACGGAAGAATGGGGCAAATGGGACAAACAAACTATTCGTCAGCCAAGGCGGGCGTTATGGGTTTCACCAAGGCGTTGGCTCAAGAGTCGGCTTTCAAGGGAGTTACCGTAAACGCGATCGCACCCGGATATGTCGATACGGATATGGTCAAGGCTGTTCCAGAAAATATCATGAAGACGATCATCGCCAAGATACCGGTTGGTCGTCTCGGTCAACCCGAGGAAATTGCCCGCACAGTGGTGTTCCTTGTGGCCGATGACGCTGGATTTATCACCGGCGAGACGATCAATGTAAACGGCGGGCAATTAATGGATTAATCCGTCTGATTTTACTAATAAAGCGGGGCTGGTTCGATGGAATCAGCCCCGTTTTTTTTGCGTTCTTGAATTATCGATGTAATCGCAATAGTCTGCACCTTATAAAATTGTCTCTTTATTTAATGGGGAATCCGGATGTTCAAAGGAGCTTTCACCGCCATAATTACTCCGTTTAAGGACGGAGAGATAGATGACGGCGCTTTTTGCGATCTTATAGATTGGCAAATAAAGGAAGGCATCCAGGGCATAGTCATAAACGGGACTACGGGCGAGGCTCCTACGCTATCGAACGATGAATATAAGCATATTTTAAAAATAGGAATAAAGACCGCAAACAAGCGGGTTCCTATCATTGCCGGATCGGGAACCAACTCCACCGCCAAGACAATTGAGGCCACCGCGTATGCCAAAGAGGCGGGAGCCGATGGCGCGCTTATAACCATGCCATATTATAATAAGCCTACGCAGGAAGGGCTTCGCCGTCATTTTGTCGCCATACACGATGCCGTCGATATACCGCTGATTATATATAACATTCCGGGTCGTAGCGTCGTGGATATGAAGGTCGATACTATGGCGGATCTTTCGCGGCTTAAAAACATTGTTGCGGTCAAGGACGCGACCAATGATTTAGCTCGTCCTTTAAAGACGCGCATTGCTTGCGGTCCCGATTTCAGTTTGCTGTGCGGCGAGAACTCCACGTACGGAGCTTTCCTTGCGCAGGGCGGAGATGGCGGAATTCTTGTAACGTCGAATGTCGTTCCTCGCGCATTGAGAGAATTCACGGACGCTTGGTTTGCGGGCGATCTGAAGAAATTCGCGTATCTAAACGATGTTCTTTTTCCTCTTCACGAAGTTCTATTCGTTGAGCCGAACCCTGCGCCTGCGAAATACGCTCTTTCCAGAATGGGTAAATGCAAAAATGAATTGCGGTTGCCTCTGTGCGAAATTTCCGCTGAGACGCAGAAGAAAGTTGACGCGGCAATGGATCGCGTCAAGAAGGCCGGATATCTATAACGCTTATTCTTTTCCGGCGTTCGGTATCAGATTTGTTGAAATCACGCGCTCGGTGGCAAAGCGGGGCAGGTAATGCGGCCCGCCTGTTTTTGGTCCTGTGCCGGAATTTCCCCATCCGCCGAAAGGTTGCGCTCCAGCGGCGTTGCTCGTAAGTGCTCGGTTTGCATAGAAATTTCCAACGCGTAATATTTGTTCCACATGGAGAGCTACATTCTCTATGCGAGTATGTATTCCGCCCGCAAGGCTGTATCCGCTTTTGTTAATCTCGTCCATAAGCTCATCGAGAGCGTCCGGTTCATAGCGCACCACATGAAGAATGGGGCCGAACGCTTCTTCTTTAAGCCACGAAACTCCGGGAATTTCCCAAACCTGAGGTTCGATGAAAAGGCCATTTCCGCATGACTCGCCAAGTGGAGCGCGAGCGATAAGTTTTGCTTCTCTTTCGAGTAAAGCGATGTGATCGACGAGGCGGGATTTTGCTTCCTCATCGATAATCGGCCCGACATCCGTAGATAATACGGAAGGATTGCCCACGCTTAATTCCTTCATAGCGCCTTTAAGCAGAGATAAAATTTCATCTGCCTTGGAATTAGATAAGCACAGCAGACGTAGAGCTGAGCATCTTTGTCCAGCCGAATTGAAAGCGGAAACCATAATGTCGTCTATCACTTGCTCTGGCAGAGCTGAGCTGTCCACGATAAGGACGTTCTGTCCCCCTGTTTCTGCAATCAAAGGAACGATGGGTCCATCCTTGTTGGCAAGAACGCTGTTGATAGAGCGAGCGGCCTTGATCGATCCTGTAAAGGCGACTCCTGATACGGATGGGTGCTTGACGATCAAAGAGCCAAGCTCCGCGCCTCCCGGCAGAAGATGAAATACGTTTTCCGGAATGCCGGATTTGAATATTAGCCGCGTGGCATAGGCTGCAATCAAAGGAGTTTGCAAGGCAGGCTTGGCAATTACGCTGTTTCCAGCGACCAAAGCTGCTGCGATCTGGCCCAGGAATATCGCAAGAGGAAAATTCCAAGGGCTGATGCAGACGAACACTCCGCGTCCAACCAGGTGCAGTTTATTTATCTCTCCGATAGTGCCGGGTAGAAGGCGCGGAGTAAAATCTTCTCTAGCGCGCAAAGCATAATAGCGGCAGAAGTCCACCGCCTCTCTCACTTCGGCAAGCGCGTCGGGAACGGTTTTTCCCGCTTCATCGATTAAAAGGCCCATAAGTTCGGCGCGGTTTTCCTCGAGAAGATCGGCCAGTTGCTCAAGGCACGATGCGCGATCTTCCACCGGTTGTTTGGACCATTCCGCATATCCTTCGGTTGCGGCGCCGAAAGCTTGATCGACATGGCTGGCCAAAGCGGTGAGGACTTCTCCGATAACGGCTCCGGTAGCAGGGTTCTTTACATTGGCGACGTGATCTGCCGGTCCGAATTTATCTCCGTCAATGATGGGGACGGCAGGGTAATCCTTGTGATCGTATTTTTCTATTTTCTCTAAAAGAGGAGCGAAGACATGAGGATCGCAAAGATCCAGTCCGGCGGAATTCTTGCGTTCAGGAGCAAAAAGATCAGGTCCGCTGCGGATAAGCGGATTTGAAAGTTGAGGAAATTCTTTAAGCTCCTCAATAGGATCGACGGTCAGCTCATCGATCAATACAGAGGGATCGTGCAGACGGTTTATAAACGAGCTGTTGGCGCCGTTCTCAATCAAGCGGCGAGCAAGATATCCAAGTAGAACGCTGTGGTCCCCGACCGGAGCATATATTCCGCAGGCAATACCCTCATTCTGCATAAGGAAATAAAGCTCTTCGCCCATGCCGTGCATTCGCTGGAACTCAATCTTCGAAGCATCTCGCACCAGCTCAAGCACATAGGCGATGGTCATGGCGTTGTGCGTTCCGAATGTCGGCTTGATCCAGTCGGAAGCAGCCAGCATTTGCTTGGCGCAGGAAAGGTACGAAACTTCCGTCGCCTGTTCACGCGTATAGACTGGAAAATCGCTTAACCCCAATTCCTGCGAGTGCTTTACTTCGGTATCCCAATTAGAGCCTTTAACAAGGCGTATGCCAATCTTGCGGCGATGCTCGTGAGCAAGCGCTATAATATAATCGATGGTGGCAGGAGCGCGCTTTTCGTAAGCTTGCACCGTTATGCCAAGCCCCTCCCAGTTGTTCAGATGAGCTTCGTTCAAAAGCGCGGTGATGACTTCCAGCGAGAGAAATAGCTTATCCGTTTCTTCGGCGTTTATAGTAACCGGAATGTCATAATCCGCTGCGCGTTCGCACAGAGCGATCAGGAGAGGAAGCATCTCCTTCATCACGCGATCATGCTGCGCCATCTCGTAGCGCGGATGGAGCGATCCGAGCGTTATGGAAATTCCGGGAGAGCGTTTAGTTCGATGCTCTTTCTGGAAGGAACCAATAGTCGCAATAGCTTTTAGGCAGTCCTCAAAATATCGTGAGGCGTCCTCAGTGGTTAAAGCCCGTTCGCCCAACAGGTCGAAGGAAACGCGAGCGCCAGCTTCTGCCGGAGATTTGCATCGGGATAGGGCTTTTTCGATATTCTCGCCCATAATGAACTGATCCGACATCCAGCTCATGGCTCCCTTAAGGGCCTCGCGTATAACAGGCTGTCCGACATTGGATAGCAATTTGCCGAGCATAGCCTTGGGATTATGTTTGCTCTGATCGCTCAGGTTCACGATCTTTCCGGTTAAAGCCAGCGCCCAATAGGTAATGTTCATCGAAATGGGCAGTTTTTCGCCAATAACCTTATCCCAATGAGCGTCGCCCAACTTGTCGCGTATCAGAGCATCGGCAGTAGTTCTGTCAGGAACGCGCAATAGCGCTTCGGCAAGACACATAAGCGCCACGCCCTCATCGCTTGATATGCCAAAGCGAGCGAGCAGATCGATAGCTCCGCGCATAGGCTTGTGAGTATGGCGTATGGTAGCGATCCAGCGCGTTGCGCGAGCGATTGCTTTAGAGCTTTCAAGGCTGCCCAGATTGATGTGCTGGAACAATTTTTCAAGGCACGCTTCTTCATCGGCACGAAACAGAGTTTCGATATCCTGTAAAAGCTTTTCAGAATCAAAGGGGGCAGACATGCCCGCAGGTTAACAGGCTGTCGCGCCGGTGCAAAGGCCGGATTTTAAATTCTTTAAGTCGCCGGGGAGACCATACCCGCCCCTTGTTAAGAGGTGGGAGAGGGTATAAAAAGTCATTATGTACCTTAGAGTTATTACATTTTTCATCGGTTTTATTGCCTTGGCTGCTTGCAGCAGGCATGCGATCGATTCTGTGCGCTATGTCCCCATAAACAACCCGGAAGGCCGTTTGTGTGTGAGCCAGTGCAAGGAATCCAAAGCTTTCTGCGAAAGCGGGTGCAATCTGACGCGGCGCACCTGCGTTTCTGAGATGCAAGCGCAAGCAATAAAGGATTATGAGCAATACGCTCATGAGCAACTGGTGACGCGGCAGGTTCTTGATTTGAGGCCGCGGGATTTTGAGCGCTTTGATCGTTGCGATCCTAAATCGTGCAACGGAGATTGCGAGCATGAGTACCAGTCGTGCTATGAGCTTTGCGGCGGCGTTGTAGAAAAAAGCTCCACTTGCACATTCATGTGTTTCTGATCCTGTTTTTTGCGAGGCGTCGATGTCAGTGTTAGACCAAGCAATCGCCGCTCACCGCGCTGGCAGGATGGACGAGGCTGAGAGGCTATATCGTCAAGTTATTGCTGAGGAGCCGAATAATCCCGATGCTCTGGCGCTGCTTGGCGTCGCTCTTGGAGCAGATGGGGTTGAGTTTATTGAAAAAGCTATTTCCCTCGATCCCAACGCTGCGCTTTTCAGGTTTTATCTCGGCAATGCTCTTGTCGCTGCGGGAAATAACGAACAGGCCATAGAAGCTTTTCGCCAGGCCACTGTATTGCAGCCCAGAATGCATGAAGCGTTTTATAATCTCGGCAATGCTCTGCACGAGGTTGGAAAATGTCAGGAAGCCGGAGAGGCTTATGCAAAAACGCTGCAACTTGTCCCCAATCATTATTTGGCGCGGAACAATTTTGCCTTGATGTGCGAGATTGATGGGAAGCTGGAAGATGCTCTCATCGAGTTGGAGCAAGTGGTAAAAGAACAGCCGGGTTATATCGATGGATTGTTGAATTTATGCCGTGTTGCGGAGCTTAAGGGCGATTATGCAAAAAGCCTGGCAGTTGCTCAGCAGGCGGTAAATCTGGCTCCGAACAATCCATCCGCTTATCTGGGATTGGGCGTTGCTCTTAATCGTTTGGAGAGGAACGAAGAGGCGCTTGTTTCGTATAAAAAGGCGCTTGAGATCAGGTCGGACTGGGTAGAAATTTGGGATAATATAGGACAGACATATCAATTTCTTAATCGTTTGGACGAAGCAAAAGAAGCGTTTTTAAAAAC
Source organism: Alphaproteobacteria bacterium (assembly GCA_028692635.1). Classification (GTDB taxonomy): domain Bacteria; phylum Pseudomonadota; class Alphaproteobacteria; order UBA9219; family UBA9219; genus JAQUWX01. The sequence goes on along the minus strand of JAQUWX010000007.1, from coordinate 35,410 downwards.
GATAGAATTCTCCGGGCAAAAAATACCGGATGAAGACGAACGCTTGGTTGATGAAAGGGAATATGGTAGCAGGCACTGGCATCTGGCTCTGCTTGAGTTGCTTATGGGGGATTATAAGAAAGGATTCACCAGATATCGCGCTCGTTTCGAGGACCTTAAAATAAAAAGACCGCCATACAAAAAGCCTCTGTGGCAAGGCGAAAGTCTGTCCGGCAAGACCATACTTATCGGCGATGAACAGGGTATGGGCGATTGCATAATGTTCGCTCGCTATCTTCCTTTGATAAAAAGCGAAGGGGGGAGGGTAAAGTTTATCGTGAATCCCGCCTTGGTTCCTTTGTTCCAAAACTGGAGCGGAGCGGATGAAGTTATACCGCGAGGTCGCGCTCCCGGTGAGTTTGATTTTCACGCCTCTATATTCGATCTTCCGTATTGTTTCGGAACTACACTTGAAACCGTTCCTGCAAATGTTCCCTATTTGCCGTCGATGGAGGCGGATGAGAATACCCGCCTTGAGAAAAACGGCAATTTTAAAATCGGGATTACCTGGGCTGGAGCGCCAAAACATAAGCAGGACATGCGTCGCAGCATTCCGTTAAAACTGTTCGAAAAATTGTTCGATGAAAACGGCGTAGCGTTCTTCAGCCTTAATCGCGATATGCGCCCTGGAGACGATGCTCTGCTGGCTGCGCATCCGTCGGTGACCGATCTTGCTCCGAGGCTGAATGATTTTGGAGACGCGGCTCGATTCATTTCGCAGCTCGATCTTATAATTACCTGCGATACTGCGACTGCGCATCTTGCCGGAGCAATGGGTAAGCGCGTATGGACGTTGTTGCCTTTTTCTCCGGATTGGCGCTGGCTCAAAGATCGTGAGGACAGCCCATGGTATCCGACTATGCGGCTATTCCGTCAGCGCAAAATTGGAGACTGGGAAGATGTGATCGAGCGGGTGCTTCAATCAATACGAACGATCAAAAATTATCCCTGACGCGCCTTATAGCGGGGATTCTTTTTATTGATGACGTACACGCGCCCTTTACGCTTTACGACCTTGCAGTTAGCGTCGCGCTTCTTGAGGGACTTCAGTGAATTGGTAACTTTCATGTCTTTTGTCCTTGGATCATATATGCCTCGGCGCGCCACAAATAGCGCAAGCCGCAGCACTCCGTAAAAGGAGCGCGCAACCTAGGGGTTTAGGCGGTGTTTTGTCAAGCGGCACGGTCCGAGAGGCGTTTAGGGCGGATAAATCCTTAATTATTAGCAACTTATTAACTTTAAAAACCTACATTTTGTGGTAAGTTGCAGCTCGTCCCCCATGCATTTTGTGGTTGGGACCTTTAGATTTGGTGATTTGACACAGGCTCTTAATTTTACAGTGCGTATGAGGTTTGGCCATTTTTAGAATGTCGATGCCATCTGCACCATTTCCCGTTTGCGGCGAAAGCCTGCTTTTTACTGAAGAATTTCAACTTTTTGCGTGGCTCTGCGGTGGAGCTGCGTCAATTCGCGCTCGCGTTATGTGGGCAGGATAGGGAGTAGTCATGGGCAAAAGACGCGCACGTTTCGAACAGTCCGAGCATCGTAACAGTCACGGAAAACCCCAAGGCAAATACTATAATGTCGAGCCTCTTTATCCGAGTAATTCTCCATGGGACCCTTTAGGCAGTCCTGCGTTTAATCGTAGGGATCAGGGATATGTCAGAAAAGTAAAGCCTCATAACGCTAATCAGGCCGCTCTTATCGACGCGATGGCTAAGCACAATCTGGTTATAGCTTCCGGTCCTGCTGGAACCGGAAAAACATATCTTGCTATCAGCGCTGCTGTTGAGGCTATGGAGGAGGGCAAGGTTGATCGCATCATTCTGTCTAGACCTGCGGTAGAGGCCGGAGAGACTCTGGGGTATCTGCCCGGAGATATGCAGGAAAAGATGTCTCCGTTTTTGCGCCCTCTTTATGACGCTTTGAACGATCGCATGGGAAATAAAAGGCTCAAGCAGTGCTTGGCGGATGGAGCCATAGAGATCGCTCCCATAGGCTTCATGCGCGGGCGCACGTTAAATAACGCTTTTGTTGTTATAGATGAGGCTCAAAACTGCACATACGGGCAGATAAAGATGTTGCTTACAAGGCTTGGATGGCATTCGACGATGGTGCTCACGGGCGACCCGGATCAGAGCGATCTGCTGGATGGTGTATCGGGTTTCAGAGAAATAGCCGAGAGGTTAGAGCCAGTCCCGGATATAGCTGTAGTCAGATTGACTGACCGCGACATAGTGAGGCATCCTCTGGTAGCAAGTATGCTTGGAGTGCTTTAGAGTGTTTTTAAAATTAAACTATTACAAGGCAATTGTTCCTCCCCGAGTCATTCCCGCTTTCGCGGGAATGACTCGAATGAACAAACGTGCGTTCTTATTCTCGCTTGTCTTTTTGGCGTTGGTTTTTGCGTCCGCCGATGCGTGGGCTAAGAATAAAAATGTTTCCGGCACGCTCGTTATAAGCAAAGTCTTTGTGCGTCCTACGGTGCCTAATTCTTTAAGCTCTGCCGCTTATATGGAGATTGCCAATAACAGCGATAAACAGGAAAAGCTGATATCGGCTTCTTCCCCAGATGCCGATCAGATAGAGCTTATAAAAATAATGCGAGATCACGGAATGCGCAGAATGCATGAAGTGGATGATATTCTTGTGCCTCCGCACTCTGTCGTTCCCTTGAAGCTCGGGACATACCACCTGATGCTGATAGGCGTGAAAAAACCTCTGGTTGTGGGAGATACGGTGCGGATAGAGCTTAAATTCGCTCAGGCAGGGAAGGTGATTCTCAACGCTCCTGTGGCTGAGATAAGAGCCAGAAAACACAAACAAGACCGATAATTAGCTGCCTTGCACATTATGTGGCGTTGCAGCATTGTTTTATAAGCGTTTTTCTTGCGCTTAGTGTATTGACTTCCATCCATTGCCCACCTACTTTGCCCGCGGTTTAGGTAGTCTTTCCAGAGACAGGGTATTGAGCATGTCCGATGGTCCTAAAAAGGATGAAGGCTTTGCTCGGAATATGCAGGCTTCGGGGAAAGCGTACATAAACATAAGTCGCGCTGGATACAGTTTTTCCTCCGCGATTCTTGTTTGTGGAGGTCTTGGTTTGTTGATAGACCGCTACTGGAATTTGCAGCCGTGGGGAGTAATTACCATGCTCTTTGTCGGTTTTGTTGCTGGGTTGATGGGTGTATGGCGGGCGCTGGGCGGTTCCGGTAAAGCCGCAGGCAGAAGTAAGTGACGGAGAATAAAATTGAGCACGATGCATTCGCCAATTGAGCAGTTCAACATCAAAGCGCTCTCTTCAGATCTGTTTGAGATAGGCGGATATCCGGTCGCCTTTACTAATTCGGCGTTGTTTATGGTTTTGGCCGTGTTCTTGGCAACATTGTTCATGGTTCTGACCATGAAATCAAAATCTTTGGTGCCTGGGCGTTGGCAGATGTTAGCAGAGATGATTTATAACGGAATAGGACATACATTGCTTGAAGCTGCGGGCGATAAGGCGAAGCCTTTCCTGCCGTTTATCATGTCTATCTTTATGTTTGTTTTGTTTTGCAATCTCTTCGGCATGATCCCCTACAGTTTCACGGTTACTAGCCACATTGTTATCAATTTTGCTCTTTCTATGACGGTTATTTTCGTCGTTCTCGTGACTGGATTTATAAAACACGGTGCGCATTTTGTTCATCTTTTCATGCCGTCGGGCGTGCCAAAACTGATGTTGCCCTTTATATCGCTGATTGAACTCGTTTCGTTTTTCATTCGTCCTTGCAGCCTGGCAATTCGTTTGTTTGCCAATATGCTTGCTGGTCATATCTTGCTTAAAGTGTTTGCTGGGATGACGGCAGGGTTGGCTACTGCCGGATGGGCTGCGCCTATTGGCGTATTGCCAGTGGTGGCCAATGTCGTTATTGTCGCCTTCGAGTTTTTTGTGGCGATCTTGCAAGCTTATATCTTCACAATACTAAGTGCGGTTTACCTACGCGATGCTCTTGAAATGCATTGATTAGTTATTCCGGGATTTTGTTCAACCTCAACCACTAACTGATAAAAGGAGTTTTTTATGGAAGCCTCAATATACAAGTTTATTGGCGTCGGCATTACGATGTTTGGTGCAGCTCTTGGCGCCGGTCATGGCTTGGGAATGGTCTTCTCAAACTGGCTTCAGTCGATTGCTCGCAATCCATCCGCTGACGACAAATTGCGCATGGTCGGCTTCATCGGTTTCGCCGGTACCGAGCTTGTGTTGCTCATGGGCTTCGTTATTTCCGCCCTACTGATCTTTGCCGTTTAATACGGAGCGGATAGATCATGAAGAGAGTTTGTTTCCTATTGACGATTTTAGGCTGTGCTTTGCCGTTGCCTGTTTTGGCTGAGGAATCCAAGGCTGGTTTGTCTCAATTGGATATTACTCTCTATCCCGGGCAGCTATTCTGGCTTGCCATCTGCTTTCCCCTGTTTTTTCTTTTGATGCGGTTTTGGATTTTGCCGATTTTCGAAGAAACTCAGGGGAATAGACAGAGGGTGCTGGACTCCGACGTGGAGGCTGCTAAATCCGCTAATGAGCAGGCCAAGCAGACCATGGTTCGTTACGAAAAGGCGCTTGTGGGTGCTCGGGAGATGGCTCAGGCGACGGTGAATGACATCGTTGCCGCTTCTTCCAAGGAGGCTGCGGATCAGAGGGAGATCCAACGGGTCGATCTTAGCAACCGCATCTCTGCGGCTGAGAAGAAAATAGCATCGGCTCACGCGACGGCTATGAACGATATAAAGAACCTGGTGGACGATCTTGCCAAGGTCATCGTTGAAAAGACTGCTGGATTGAAGGTGTAAGATGCACGAAGTAAGTTTCTTCTCTGATCCGGTTATCTGGTACATAACGTCATTCCTGTTTTTCTTTTGGATTGTCTATAAATGGGTCAGGAAGCCCGTTCTTGGGATGATTGACGCTGAGATAGCCAAAGTGCGGGATGAGCTTGAGAAGGCTCGCAAGTTGCGCGTCGAGGCTGAGGCTGTGCTTGCCGAATATCAACTCAAGCAGCAGTCGGCTCTGGCTGAGGCTGAAGAGATTGTGGAGTTTGCCAAAAGCGAAGCTGCGAGTTTGCGCGTACGGGCTGAGGAAGAGTTGAAGGTGTCTCTTGCCAGGCATGAGCAGCAGGCTATGGACCGCATAAAGCTGGCCGAAGCCGATGCTCTTGAAGATGTTAAGACCAGCATGGTTAATCTTGCCATGGCGGCGGCTAGGAAGATTTTAGCCGAAAAAATGAACGTGTCAGCGTCAGATAAGCTTATAGATCAAGCTATTGCAGAGCTTCCGCGTCTGAAAGTCGCAAAAAGCTCATAAAAGTTGCCAGAAACTGGAGGGAAGGCTATCGTGGCCGCAGGCTCGGGTATGTTGTCCGGCCGCGCTACTGATTTTCCATTTAAAAATTAGACATGAGTGTTTTATTTCAAGCCTTAAATCGCGCTGCGCGTGATTATCACCAGCAGCAAGCGACGGTTGTGCCGTTACTGGCCATCGATAACCAATCCACTGGCGTCGGAACAGGACGTGCGGTTGCGTTGTTTATGGTCGCAGCTTTGGCGCTGTCAGGAGTGGGTAGCGCGTATTACCTGTTATCGAATGGCGCTGCGGACAAAACCATATCGCTTATTAAGCCGTCGGCGGTTGCGGCGGAATCGACGCAGCAACAGCGTGCCGGCGATAACTCTGGAATAGTCCTGTCGGATGGCGGAGCTGAAAGCGAGATAGCGGACATCGCGCAGAAGATGCAGGATTTGCCGATTGCCTATTCGTTGGAAAAGGACGCTGGGAAGCTTCCCAGGGTGGTGGTCAGCGAGAATTCGGACAAGTCTGCGAATGCAATCGCGCAGGCTCAGTCCATGCTGGACGATGGAGATTATGTTTCCGCTTTATCCATTTATGATCGGGTTTTAAAGAGCGACCGCGAGAATTATGCGGCTCTGGCGGGGAAGGCATATGCCTTGCAGCAGGACAAGCAGTACAGAAAAGCTGCTGCCATAGGCCTTCAGATTTTAAAGCGCGACCCGGAAGATATTGCTGTCAGAACGAATGTGGTGGCGGCTTTGGCTGGATGGGGATCTCCTGCCGCTGTGCAAGAATTGAAACAGATGGTTGTCGAGCGTCCAAATTTCGCTCCAGCTCGGGCGTCTTTGGCTAAATGCCTTCTTTCGCACGATAATGTCGGCGAAGCTGCAATACAGTTGAAGAAGGCTTTGGAGATTGATCCTAAAAACAACTTTTATCGCTTAAGCCTCGCCATAATATATGATCGCATGGAGAATAAGGATATTGCTTTAGCTCTTTATCGTCAGGTGTTCGATGCTCGTTTTGCTGTGACCGCTTCGCTTCCGCTTACGTGGGAGTCGGTGGAGCAGCGTATAAAGTATCTGGCGGGGCAGTAATGCCTTTTCTGGCGCATTTTGGTCTGACTAGCTATCCATTCGGCCTTACGCCCGATCCAAGATTGTTTTATCCGTCGCAGCAGGCTCGTTCTTTGCTCGCGGGATTGGAATTTGCTCTTATGCGAGGCGACGGCCTGCTTAAGGTAGTCGGAGAGGTAGGGACAGGCAAAACTTTAATAGCGCGCCTTCTGCTGGAAAAGTTGGCTGGACTGCCCGTTAATACTGCTTATCTCAATATTCCTATAGTTGTCGCGGATCAGCTTCCGACATTGGTCGCTCGTGAGTTCGGAGTTAAGGTCGCAAATAATTCTCTGGCTATGCGGCAATTGAAAAGTTTTCTTCTCGCAGAGCACTCTGCCGGTCGCCACAATGTGCTTATCGTCGATGAGGCGCAGGCTCTTGGAGCTGAGGGGTTGGAGACAGTCCGGCTTTTATCCAATCTTGAAACAAGCACCAATAAATTGCTTCAGATCGTCCTTTTTGGGCAACGAGAGCTGGATGTAATTTTGCAGAATAATAACCTTAGGCAGATCGCCCAGCGCATACAGTTCAGCTTCATTACAAAGCCTATGTCTGAAGACACGGTTGCCGATTATGTGCGCTTTCGCATGGAGCACTGTCTCTTGCCGGAGGCCAACAGAGCCGTTTTTGAGCCAAGGGCTATGCGCGGATTGTTTAGGGCTAGCAAGGGGTTACCAAGGGTCGTTAATCTGTTGGCTGATAAGGCGCTTATATCGGCCTATGCCGAAGGCTCATATACGATCAAGCCTCACCACGTCAGAGTCTCTATAAAAGAGACCCCGGATGTGAAGACAAACCTGTTTAGCTATATCTTCTAATTTCCTTCTATCGTCTGATCTATGCTGATGATGTATGTCTGATGCGGGCGCAATGTTATTTCTTTGCTCGGTCCGTTGTCGGGGGATGCCAGAGATATGCGCACCTGCTGCGGCGTTACGTCGATAATCCTGACGTTTTGATTATTGGTTTCTGGCGTCCATATATTTCCCTGAAGCCAGACTCTCCAATTATTTGGACCGGAATAAATTATTGCTCCCAAGTGAACTCGATCGGCGGCAGAGTCCGGGTTTCCCATGCGGGCGGCGGCGGTTATTGCGTCTATCTCCGATAATTCCTGGTCTGTGAAAAATATTGAGCGCTCTTCCTGCGAGCGTGCGGACGAGGAGATAAGCAATAATCCCAAACAAATAGCGGCGGAGAAGAATGATTTAGCCATCATTTGCCGTTCGCTCCTACGCTGCCGTTGTGGAGCCAGTCTATGTTGGCCGTCATTTTTACATTTGTCGCGCCCATGGTGGATTGTTCGCTTATTCTCGCAATATCCATTTTATGCAATCGAGCCTGTCCACCCATTAATTTCTGCGCAGACGAGATAAATTTGTATGCCGCCCGATCATCCGGGGCTTCGGCTTCGATGGTTATAGCGCTGATATAAAGATTTGCAGCCGAGGAAATTCCGGTCGCCGGTTTTTCCGGGGAGATGGAATAGCTGAAGCGAGCAAGCCCCGCCGTTGACGCAAGCTTTTCAAGCATTGTTGCCGTAGCCATTTTATCTGTCGGAGCCAGTATGGAGGCTATTTTTTCCTCATCCATGGTCTTGCCAATTTGCTTTACCGTGGCCATATCGTCGCGCATTTGTTGCAATGTTGCGTCCAGGTCCTGTTTTTCAAGAACATGAGAATTCGTTTTGACAACCAGCGCATCTTTATAAAGAGTGGCTGCGAAATTCCCGGCAATCATGAGAAAGATCGCGGAAATGATCGCTAATGTCCATGCGCGGTGTGGGCGGAGGTCTATCATTTTTCTCTCCGCTTGATTGATATTTCTCCGGTGACGGGAGCGTTTGTTTCCTCTGAAACATTTCCATCCTTGTTTGAAATGTTTTCTGAATAACCGGCGGAAAACGGCTGCCTGATTATCTTGATCTCATAATTCGGGCTGGATTTTCCTATATTCTCAACAATTTGGCGGAAGTTTTCCAGCATCGCTGTTTTTGTGATCTGCGCAGACGGCTTTAACATCAAGGTTAGATTCAGGATATCGCCATTGCTATTCCAGCTCGCATTTGTCGCTCGGGCGCTTTGATCCAATCCTTGCGCAATCGCGCCAAGCAAAGGCCATGGCGTAGGGGTTTGCGATGAGAACAATCGTTGCCGCGTTAAAGCTTCATGCAGTTTGCTGGATGGTTCTATGCTTAACCCGGATTTTTCTCTCTCTTGCGTCAGGCTATCTTTTAATTTTGAGATTTCCGTGGTCAATGCATGGTCGTTTTTCCACGCTTTATAAACCTCATGCGCAGAAACGACAACAGAGCCAATGGCTAAAAACCACATCGCAACGGCTAGCGCCATTCCGCAGTTTTTTATTATCGCGGCGTTTCTTCTTGCTCGCGCCTCTGGCCGCATCAGGGTAAGGCGCGGAGAAAATCTTGATCCAATATAAGCCGCAAAAAGCAAATCTCCTGCCGGGTCTTCCGGTTGCGGAGAAAATAGCAGCTCAAGCTTTCTGGCCGCTTTATACGGAGTTATGGCGATTGTTTTTTTCACAGGCAGGGGTAACTCAGCCACAGCCGGATGAGCGTATTCCGGCAATATAGCTGCAATGGATAACTGCGTTCCGCTGTCTTCAAGCCCCATGCGAGGCAGGTAGTCAAGCGTAGCCTGCGTATCGCGCAGTATTGTCTCGGCAATCTCGCTTGCTCGCGCACCTTCAGGCAGTTGTGGAGTGCGCCTGGTTAGAACGGGGATGCCCTTATGGGTGACTATCTGACGCCAGCCTCCTGTGCGCTGCCAACTTATCAGCAGCCTCCATTCATCATCCGGCAATAGGCGGGTTGCGATATCGCTTCCTTCTAGGGGAAGAAGACATAATTTTCCCGATGGGTTGGGAAGCTCTGCCAGTTTATCAAGCCATAACGTGGCTGGATTGTTTTCATGCACCCCTGCCAGCAGAACTTTGTTGCGGCATGGGGTTATGTATCCTGAAAGATCGCTTTGCGGGAAAGCTCCGCGCAGGCGGCGTTCAAGCAGTTTTATTTTATCGAAGTATCCTATGGGAGGGACCGTCTCGCAGCGTATTTCCTGCGCAAGAACGTCCGCGATGACTACGACGGGTTTATTCGGATTTTGTGCCAGTGCATTAAGTATGGGATCGTAAGAGCTGCCCGCATATATAGGTTCTCCGATTCCTTCTGGCGGCACAAGCAATGCGCCGTCATCCCCAACCAACAGCATGAAAGAGGATGCTATCATGGAGCCTGCCCTATAACTTCAAGGCTGCCGTATATAGGGCCTAGAACCGCTAGAACCACCCATGCCAGGAGTCCGCCTATGAGCATGGTAAGAGCTGGCTCTAAAGAGCCTATGAACTTATTGACGCTGTTCTTTGTGGCGTTCTCATAGTGGCGGGTTATCTCATCTAGCGCTTTGGTAAGTTTGCCGCTCTGTTCTCCTACAAGCAGCATTTGCACCGCGAATGGAGATAGCAATCCGGCAAATGCGTAAGACAATGGACGTCCGGCACCAACGTATTCTTCGGCATAGGTTGCAAAATTCATAAGCGAAAGGTTTTGCAGTGTGCCTGTTGCTATGCGTAAACTTTCTGGCAAGCTGGTTCCGCTTTGTAACAACAACAAGAGGCTCTTGGCGAAGCGGGCCATTGCCTGCTGGCGCATGATGGGGCCGATAAACGGGATGAACAGCAGAGCTTTGTCGAAAAGCTCTGCGGCGGTTCTGGAATGACGCCGTATCTGCGCGATTGTAATGGCTGCCGTAACCGGCAGCGCAAGCAATATCCACCAACCGGCAGAAAACAGATAGGAAAGCTTTATAAGCAATCTGGTGGAAAGAGGTGGATTTTCCTGTATGGATGCTAAAAAATCCACAATTTGAGGAACAACCATTGCCATCATAAAGCAGGTAGCTGATCCCGCGACAAGAAATAGAAATATGGGATAGTGGAGGGCGCGTCTGATCTGCTCCGATATTTGCGCTTTCCATTCAAGGTGAGCGGATAGCCTCTCGAAAGTCGCGGCAGGGTCTCCGCTTTTTTCTCCTGCTTGCAGCAGGGCAAGGAAAACCGCATCGAATAATTTTGGATGATGTGAGAACGCCTCTGTGAGGCTTGTGCCATGCGAGATGTCAAACGCAATAGCTCCCAGGCAATCGCTCATCCCGTCATTTCCGGGTAGCGCCATTTTTACTTGAGTTATGGCGGTGAGCAGGGGCACTCCGGCTCTAAGTAAATCCGCTATTTGTCCGCATAATGACGCCAGCCGACCGCTGGATAAGCGCGGTTTAAATATAGAAGATCGCGTTTGAGCGTGCGCGGTTATAAGTTCGTGCCCGGAATTTTTTAGCGCCAGAATTAGCTCATTCTCATTAGAGGCGCTTATAAATCCTTTCTGGATTTTTCCCGATGCGTGAACGGCTCTATAATTGTACGAGGGCATGGCGTGGCTATGCTCCCCTCGTCATGTCCACGGCTTTGCGTAGATCGGCAAGGCAGATTGTCCCGGAAAGCACTTTGTTTATGCCGTCTGTCTGCATGCTTTGGAAATTCTGCTTTATGGCTTGTCGGATAAGCTCTATGCGTCCGCTTCCGCTCATAAGCATGTCGTCAATTTCCGGGGTGATGCATAGAGCCTCTGCTACGACTATGCGTCCTTTTCTGCCGGTGTTATTGCAGTGGTTGCACCCAACGGGTATCGATATGGATGGATTGTCAACGCGCAGAATTTTTGCTTCCTCGGGACTGGCGGGGCATTCAATTTTGCAATGAGGGCAAAGCCTTCTCACCAGACGTTGAGATATTATGCCGCTTAGGTGTCCTGCAAGCACGCTTGGGTTTATGCCAAGGTCAATTAGGCGAGGAATGGCCCCCCACACTTCGTTGCAGTGTAGAGTGGCATAGACTTGATGTCCCGTCATGGCCGAGCGTAGGGCCATCTGCGCAGTTTCTCGGTCGCGGATTTCTCCGATAAAAATTATATCCGGGTCTTGTCGTAGAACTGCTTTTACTCCAGATGCAAAATCAAGCCCGTGTTCCTTTGAAACGGCGGTTTGGCGTATAAATCCAAGCTGGTATTCGACAGGATCTTCCAAAGTGGCGATATTGACTTCAGGACTGTTCAGCTTGTTAAGTATGGAATAAAGCGTGGTGGTTTTTCCACTGCCCGTAGGTCCCGTTACCAGAGTAATGCCCTGCGGTCTTTCAATTATCCGGGTCAGGTTATCGACGGCTTCAGTAGAAAATCCCAACGAGCTGATGGGCATTAAAGCTTGCCGCTGATCAAGTATGCGGATAACGATATTTTCGCCACACACTGTCGGCATGATCGCTATTCGAAAGTCTATATTGCGCCCGCTGTGCGTCATGGCAAAGCGCCCGTCCTGAGCGCTGCGCTGATCGGCTATGTTGAGGCCGCCCATAAGCTTCACTCTTCGGGAAATGGCGGGCCAGTACGATGAGTGTAATTCTCTTGCAAGCTCCAGAACTCCATCGATGCGATAGCGAACGCGAATGGAGTTGTTCTCTGGCTCAAGATGCACGTCGGAAGCGCCGTTTCTTACAGCGTCTCCCATGAGAGCGTTAACGAAACGGATCATCGGGTGAGACGTCTGGCTTATCTTAGAGGGAGCCTCGCTTTCAAGCTCGCGCAGAATCTCGTCCAGAGATCCTTCAAATCCGTAGTGATCGTCTATCGCGTTTATGATTTCGGTTTCGTTCGCTATAAGCGTGACTAGTTTTATTTTCTCGCTGAAACAGCACCTAATTTCGTCGGTGGCTTTTATGTTGCAAGGATCCATCATTGCTATTTCCAGAACGCCGTCTTCAAGCGTCAGGGGAATGGCCCGGCAACGCTCTGCCGCAGCGCGAGGAAATTGGCGCAGCAAGTCTGGATCTATGGATATCTGTTTTAAATTTGCGCGCTTTAGGCCGGTGCGAGATGCTAAAACGTCGGTAAGAGCCGCTTCGTTAATAAGCCCAAGCCTCACCAGAACGTTTCCAAGCAACTCTCCGGTTCTGCGTTGTTCATGTAAGGCTATGCGAAGCTGGTCATGCGTAATCAGCTTGGATGCTATAAGCCGTTCCCCAACAGGGGCTATGGGCAGACGAGTTATTGCGCTGCCGATTGGCTCTATCCTTGGGGCGAGCATATGTCCGGTTTGTCTCATTATGTTCACCATTTAGTGCTGCAACTCCCGTTGCCAAAAAGACTTAGAAGATTGTTTCTATCCATGAACAGCAGAATATCGTCGAAGGGATAGTCTTTATCGTTGGATAAAGGGGCATTGATGAAGTTTAGATCGTTATCTGCATTGCAGGCTTCATATCGTCCGCCGGAGCAAGATGAGTTGCCGGGAATTGGCGGGTGCATTGAAGAGGAAAGGGTTGAGTAAGCGCCGAAACCGTTTGCGCCATGACTGACAAAAACGACGGCAGCCGGTTGCGAGGTTTCATCTGGAGAACTTACGGTTGGTTGATTGGTCTTGCTCAAATTTTGGAGGCACATACCCTGCTTGCTTACTCCTGCGGAAGGCAGGGTGGGAGGAATTACCTTAAAATCACGGGCAAGTTCAGTATCTATGCGCATGGTTATCCATCTACCCCAACCATCTTTAGCAAGGCTCTCCGGTATGCCAAGAGAAGCAAACGGAGATATTCCTTCCGGTTGAGCGCACTTCCCACAAGTCGGACGCGATGGTGGAGATCCCGTCGCGACTGTTCCAACCATGCCAAAGTCAGGCCCCACAGCATCAGGAGCGGCGGGACATGGCAAGCAGCCGGTCGCTTGAGCGTACACTGCTGTGGCTCTTAAAAGAGCTTGAAGGTTGCTGTCGGTGAGGTTGCGTTGGTTATATGTGCGCAAAGAAATAAGCGCCGGGAAGACAGTCATGAGGATAAGCCCGATTATGATGAGAACCATGCTCATTTCAACAAGGGTAAATCCGTTATGTGTTCTATTGTCTTTGCGCATGAAGAAAAATTACATCCTTACGCAGAGGACATAGCTTTTGTTTGCGGCATAGCTGGTTTCACTTGCTGCTTTATCCACTGTGTTTGACGAAGACATAATCGATCCGGAATTGGGGACTCCGTCATCAAGTCTGGTATCTATGGCCAAGGCCGCGTCGGACGGTACGTTGTTCATGCAAAGAACGGTTGTTGAAAACGCTGCGCTGAAGGCGCCGTTCTGGAAGCTGTAAACTCCGTTAAACGGGTTTGGGGGCTGAACGGCGATCGATCCTTTGCTTACTTGATTTTTTATAAGTCCGGCGGCGCGCAGATGCGCCCACACATACAGGTTTTCTCCGCTGGGATTTTTGAATGAATCAACGCCCGACGTTCCGATTACTCCATTCTCATCGCCGACAAGACTGCTTGTAAGAGCAGTGTTGGGAAAACGGTTGTTTGCGCTGGGATCGTCTCCGGGGAGCGTGCCATAGTTCTGGGCATAACTTTGGAATTGAGCCTGATAAGACTGGATCGAGTTTATCGCGTTGGTTATTCGTGCGTTTTGTATAATCTGCTGACCGGTAAGCACGCCGCCTATGATAAGGCCGATTATGACCAACACGATTGACAGCTCAACGAGCGTGAATCCGCTTTGTGGTTTCAGATGGTTTTTAGTCATTTCTTGTTTTCTCCAAAGACGTTATCAGCGAAGCATTGGTAGGGGGCGGGGATCGCGGTTGTACTTACTGTAAAGGCTGGAATCCGCGACGTCGGGTGAGGGGTTTTCAAGTATTGTAGCGCGCAAAAGAATTACCAGCTCGCTGGTGGAGCCTGTTTTGTCGCTGGACTTTGCCAAATGGCCTATTACCGGAAGAGTATCGACGAAAGGAATTCCTTCGTCCTGATTGATAGAGCTGTCTTGCATCAACCCGCCCATTATGGCTACCTCGCCAGAGCTTAACTGCAATACGGAATCCATCTCGCGCACTGCAAGCACAGGGATTTGCGATTTTACGGGATTAGCCACTCCTGATTGCGAGGCGTTAAGTCCGATAGAGGGATCGTCTATCCTGTCCACAACTCGGGAGATCGTTGGGCGTAGAGTCATTGTCACTCGCTCGCGATCTCCGTCTATGGCGGGCTGCACCGTCATGACCAAGCCAACCGGAACAGTGCGTGGGGTGCTTGAGAATACGGGAGTCCCGGAAACCGGCACTCCGCCAGAGCTAACGGTAGTCGGAAATTGAGCCGATGTGACGAAATAAACTTCGTTTCTAGCAACTTTTAAAACGGCAGTCTGATTGTTCAGCACAGTGAGGCGGGGAGAAGACAGAACTCGCGTGGTTCCAAAGCTTTTCACCATATTCAATATGCCGGAGAAGTCCTTCTCCTTTATCGAGGCAGTAAACATGCCGTCCGCCGCTGTGGTTGCCGCAGAGAACGGCGCTCCTGCTCCTGTGGTGCCAAAGCGGGCGGCAGAATTAAACGCGCTGCTGAACATCGTGCGCCAGTTTATGCCGCTTTTAAATTCATCATCCAGTTGAACTTCCACAATTCGCGCCTCTATAAGGACTTGCGCCGAGGCTTTGTGTTGTAGGCGTTTTAAATATGTGGCAACGGCTTCGTGCTGCCGGGAATTGCCGAATATCGTGACCATTCCGGCTTGTCTATCTATGCTGAAATTAGATGATGTGTTGCCAGTGTCGGCCTTATCCGTGCCGCTCCTTATAAGGGTTTTATCCCGGTTGCTTGAGGCAAGCACTTGAGTGAGAGATTTTTCAAGCTCACTCCAGAAATCCGCATCTGCGATGCTGGAAATCTTGGACACGGAGTTGTTATCGGTGCTGCTGCCGTTGCGGCTGGAATTATTTCCATTCGCCACATCAACATCGAATACGTTTGTGGCTATGCCGATTTCGCTGGTGGTGCGCCTTGCAAGGCTTAGATAATCGACGGAATATGTCTCCTGATACGGATCGTCCAGCTCTACTCTGATGAAGTTTTCATCAACCGTGTATCTTAAACCCGACAAGGAGCACAGGCGCTTCAGCACTTGACGAAACGGCTGTTCGTGAGCTGTGAATATTACTCCTCCGGAAATTCTCGGATCTATCTCGAAGTTAATGCCTCCCTCGCGCCCAAGCTCTATAAGAACATCGCGCAGTGGAACGTTTTCCGTGACCGTTATGCTCACCAGCTTGTCTTTTTCGATCGCAGGCGGAGCTTTGGCTTCAATCAGTTGTGACGGTATATCCGGTATGGGAGGAGGCGATAAGTTGTCATCGTCTTCATCCGATAACGATTTTGTTTTTGCAGTCTCGTTGCGATTGCGCAAATCAAGATAATCTTTTCGTGTTAAATTTGCCGATGGATCGATTTTATCCGCTTTAAAAAATTCAGAGCAGCCTGTTATTAACAGAACGCAGATAAGTAGTACTATACGCATAACATTAACCATGTTTTGTTTTCTCGCAACTGGGGCTGGCAAAACCTGCTATATTATGCAGGGAAAAGCATACCTAAGCGTGAGGTTGACTGCTTTTCGGCAAGGAGTCAAAGATTTACCCTGTTTTGAGGGGTGTGGATAACTAGTGAAATCTGTGGATAAACGTTGGTTCTGGGGAGGCATCCCAATATAAGATGAAAATTCGTCAAAATAGGCATCAATCTGGCGAGCAAAACGGCACGTCCAGGATAAAGGAATTGTTTGTTGCGGCTGGCGTTGAAATAACCGGGCGCTTCGATGCAATTAAAATTCGGTATGGAAAAACCGCGAACAATGTAAGGGGCGGGCTGTTTCTTTTAGCCGATTTTGCGATGTTCGCCGCAGGATACAGCAATGGGCTGCCGCAGGAATCCATAGGCGCGACAATTATATGCGTGGCCGATCTTATCGATATGAGATTCAGTCATTGCGACAAAGGATTCAGAGCCAGCCTGCTTATAGATATCGTAGGGCAGTTGATGGTGTTTTCGCAGTATATGTCAAAAGGCGATGTGGGATCGTTTGTTTGGCTGGGGATGTCGTCCGTTTATTACGGCGCGGGATTTTTTGAGAAAAGAATGTCCGGTAAATTTAAGGATGCGCAGTCTTCTTTGACAAGAAAGACATTGGGCAATCCTCGATCTCTTATGTCTGCGGCAGGGGCGGTCGCTCTGGTTCCTCCTATGGTAGAGTCTTTTGCAAAAGGAGACGTTCTGTTCGGAGCCGCTACGGTATTGTGGTTCTGTGGAATTGTTGCCAACGCTATTTCCACTTCGGAAGCAAAGCGCAGCGAAAATGCAAGATTGATGAAAAAATTAAATAAAAACGATTACGACAGTTGCCGTTTGTGAACTTTCTGCTCGATCAGCTTTAGTATATCATCGACTCCAGAGTGCGCTATGGCGGACATCGCGTAAACGTCCTTGCGGCTTACTCGCTTAAGAGCGGCAAGTTTCTTTTTTATGGTTTCCTTGTCCAGCGCGTCGCATTTATTCAGAACTATTATCTCTGCTTTGCGGGTAAGGTTGTGTCCATAGGCTTTAAGCTCGGTCCGCACCGTTTTGTAATTGCCTGCGACATCCTCGTCGGTTCCGTCGATGAGATGCAGCAAAACCTTGGTGCGCTCAATATGGCCTAAAAAGCGATCTCCCAGCCCAAGGCCTTCATGCGCTCCTTCGATAAGTCCGGGAATGTCGGCCAGTACTATGTCAACGCCGTCGCCTTTTTTGCTGCCGCGTTGGCCAATCCTGACTACTCCGAGATTGGGAGAAAGCGTCGTAAACGGATAATCGGATATTTTCGGTTTTGCGGCAGTGCATGCGGCAAGAAA
>JAQUWX010000007.1:0-18052 GCA_028692635.1 Alphaproteobacteria bacterium | reverse complement strand
TGATCTCCAAACAGTTTCACTCCAAGGCGGCGCCCGGCGGTGTCTCTACCATTGCGGGATGAACCGCCAGCTTTTTTATGTGCCATTTTAAGTCTCCGTCAAATTCAGGCTTTGATTTCCGCAATTTTCAGCACAGTGAATTCCTGCCTCTGATGCTTTTTGCGACGATAATTCTGGCGGCGCTTTTTCTTGAAAATGATAAGCTTGCCGGTACGATCTTGCGATACAACCTCAGCGACAACCTTGGCTCCGGCAATGAACGGAGAGCCAACAGTAGTCTTGCCCCCATCGCACAGCAACAGAACCTCCGCCAACTCGACCTTTTTGCCGACTTCTACGGAAAGCTTTTCAACTTGTATTGTATCACCTTGGGCAACTTTGTACTGCTTGCCGCCGGTCTTAACGACTGCGAACATGATATTTTTTCCTGTTAGGGGTAAATCCGCGCACCTTTTTACGAGCGCAGCGAAGGTGGCTTTATTGGCGAAAAGCAGGGGGGATGTCAAGGAAAACCCAACATACTGCCTAACTTATTCTTCCTGCCCCCGTTCCGGAGCCGAAGTGCGCCTCATAATCCACATAATTCCTATAAGATCGAAGAAGCCTTTTATGGCTCTTCCTGCAAAATCGGACTTGGACGCGCCTATTTCTCGAGGGCGGTCATTAACGGGGGTGAATATGTTTTTGCACCCATAAAGCTTAAGCAAAGCTGGCATAAAACGGTGTAACCCATTGAAAAATGGCAGTTCTAGATATGCCTCGCGAGGAAATATTTTAAGGCTACACCCGGTATCTGGGCAGCTATCTCTTAAAATAAGCCTGCGAATAGCGTTGGCGAATCGGCTTGCCAGCCTTTTTCCTATGGTATCGCAACGGTTAACGCGTATTCCTGCGACAAGGATTTTCTGATTCTTTCCGTTTTTCCACGCCAGGTCACAAAGATGAGGAATATCGGAGGGATCGTTCTGTCGATCTCCATCTATAGTTAATATCCACGACGATCGAGCTACTCTCACGCCGTTGCGTATGGATGCGCTCATGCCCAGGCGGCGTGCGTGCCTAATAATTCGGATCTGGTGCAGGGATTCACGTGCGAGTTTGATTTCGCTGGCTGTTAAATCAGAGCTTCCATCGTCAACGCAGATTATTTCAAAGGATTCACCTATAGGAGCGTACGCTTTTAATGTGTCGGAGATTTCCTTCAAAAGAGGCAAAACATTGCCTTCTTCATTCAAAAATGGAATTACGACGGACAGGTTTGGCTGGTTAATCACGATACATGCCGTATTGGTTGTTTATTTAGCGTACAGGGCAGAAAAGATAATCCCAAGCTTCTTTAGAGTATATATCTTCAGGAAAATATTATTAAACCCGTTGCACTTGTTGAAAAAACACTTTAGTTTGCCGCCCTTCGCTGCCGATAAACCGATCGGCACGATTGGTGTGCGCCCGTAGCTCAACTGGATAGAGCATCTGACTACGAATCAGAAGGCTAGGAGTTCGAATCTCTTCGGGCGCGCCAGTTTTTTACCCTACAATCGCGGCCTTCATTTCCTCCAGCTCCAGCCAGCGGTGTTCAGCTGTTTCCAGTTCCGTTTTAGCTTTTTTTAGACGCATAGAAAGTCGATGGAAGTATTCTGCGTCTCGGCTATAGAGATCGTGGTCGGCGAGCTTTGGTTCAATCGTTGCTATTTCTTCCTCAAGCGCGGCAATCTTTGCGGGCAGGTTGTCCAGTTCAAATTGCAGCGCATAGCTCAGTTTCTGCTGGGCCTTGATCTTAGTCGCGATTTTTATCTTAGACGTTTTCTTGGATGTGTTTTTGTCCGGGGGAATTTCTTTTCCTCGATGTCGCGCCAGATAATCCTGGTAACCGCCAATAATGGCTTCGACTTTTCCGTCTCCGTCAAAAGCGAGAATTTTGCTTACCGTCTGATCCAGGAAATCTCGATCATGGCTTACAACAAGCAAAGTGCCCGTATAACTCATTAGAAAGTCTTCCAGCTTGTCGAGCGTATCCATATCAAGATCGTTCGTCGGCTCATCCAGTATGAGCAGAGCGCCGGGATTGGCCAAAACTCTTGCAAGCATCAGGCGGTTCTTTTGTCCGCCGGAAAGAGTGCTGACTGGCTGGTACACCATTTTAGGATCAAATAAAAAATCCTTAAGATATCCGCAGACGTGCCTGGTTTTGCCCAATACATCGATATAGTCGCTGCCGTTCGGGCATAGAACGCGGTGCAGCGAATACTCTGGGTTTAAGTCTTTCCGTTTCTGGTCGAAATAGGAATAGGCGATGTCCTTTGCCAGTTTTACTGTGCCTTCGTCCGGGCGCAGTTCTTTTACCAAAAGTTTGAGAAAACTCGTTTTCCCAGAGCCGTTTTTTCCGACTATGCCGATCCGGTCGCCACGCTGTATGCGTAAGTTGAATTTATCGAAAATGATTTTCTCTTTGCCGTCATCGATAAAGCGTTTGCTTACTTTATGAAACTCGGCGGCAATGCGCGAGGAGGCCTCTCCCGTGTCGCCGACCGCAAATTCGACTTTTGCCAGCATGCGGTTTAGCGCATTTTTGTCTGCGCGTAATTTATCCCGCTCTGACTTCATAAGGTCCAGTCGTCGGATATTGCGTTTGCGGCGAGCCTTTACTCCACGACTTGCCCATTCAACCTCTTGATCCAGGCTTTTCTGGCGGTTGTTAAGCTCGCGTTCCTCCTGCTCCAAGATCATAGTGGCCCATTCGTCGAAAAAGCTGAAACCACGCGGGCAACATTTTAACTTGCCTCGATCAAGCCAGAAGATTTTATTCGATACATTGTTGAGAAACGCTTTGTCATGGCTGATGCAAACTACGGCGCCACGATATGATTTCAGATAGCCTTCCAGCCATTCTATAACATCGAGATCGAGATGGTTGGTTGGCTCATCAAGCAGAAGGATATCGGGTTCTTCCACGAGCGCTCGCGCAAGCTCGGTTCGGCGCAGCTGGCCTCCTGACAGAGATTCCATTTTGTCGTGAATATTAAGATTAAGAGGATCTAGAACGCGCTCAATTTTATAATCATGAGATCCGTCTTGGTTATGCAGTCCTTCGAAAACAAAGTCCTCTACAGTCTGTCCCGGCTTCGGGTGAATTTCCTGTTGAAGGTAGCCGATGGTGGAGCCTTGCAGTTGCCAGCGCAAACCGTCATCCAATTCGCGGTGACCCATGATGATGTTCATCAACGTCGTTTTGCCAGCGCCATTCTTGCCGACAAGGCAAATTTTCTCGCCCTCGCGAATATTAAAGGCAAGATTTTCGAATAAAATCTTATCGCCAAATCTGATCGCGGCGTTTTGCACGTTGAGAAGTAAAGTATCTGCCACAGTTTTCCTTTTGTTGGGGTTGTGTGTGCGACATTTTGCACACAAACGCAATGTATCAATATACAAAAGTATTCAGGAGGATATTTATTTTATATCACAATCGCAAATGGGTAGTTTTAAGTTGTATTTAACCTCATTCGTTGAAAACATTAGTTTATCTCCGATTAAGTAGGGGTCGGAGATTGCCGTCAGGCCAGCCATCAATATATAGGGTGCTGTGTGATAGACATGGAACGTTTCAATTTTATTTCCCGCTTTCTTTCTTTCATGAAAGAAAGCCTGATGCGTCGCGCTCTGTTTCCTTTGGCGGCGGTCGTTTTGACAATGTCTGCTTTGGCCGCGCTTGGAGTCGCAAACATAATTTATATGCACGAAGAATGGGAGATTGAAGACAAAACCAGGCTAATTGCAAATATGGTTGGAAGTGAAATGCCCATCTCTACGGCTATTCCATACATATTGATATCGATTGTAATAGTGGTTTTGGCCAGTCTTATAATATGCGGCATAATTTATTTTGTAATAAGGGAGTTTGTGCGTCCTATTGTCGATATGACGGAAGCAATGTATTCGGTATCTGCGGGCAAGCTTGATACCCCCATTCCTGCGGTTGATCGTGAGGACGAGCTCGGAGCAATGGCAAGCGCATTATCTGTTTTTAAGGAAAACGCAGTAAAAATTATACGATTAAGCGAGGAGAGAGAAAGGCTCAAACTGGAATCGGAAAGAATGAATTCCGCAAAAAGTGATTTTCTTGCGAACATGAGCCATGAAGTCCGAACGCACATGAACAGCATATTGGGAATGACGCGGCTGATTTTGGAAACCGAGTTAAGTCCCGAACAGCGCAGTCTTGCGGATATAGTCCACAAATCCGGGGAGAGCCTACTTAACATAGCAAACGATATTCTCGATTTTACAAGGATAGAATCCGGCCAGCTTGTTTTAGAGCCGGTAAGTTTTGATCTTTATGTGGCGATGAGGGAGATCACGGATCTTCTTGTGTTAAAAAGTCACGAAAAGGATATAGAGCTTATAGTGCAATTTGACAAAGGCGTTCCTCAATTTGTCATTGGCGATCCCGGTCGTATCAAACAGATCCTATTTAATCTTGTGGGCAATGCCATAAAGTTTACTGAAAATGGGCATGTGCTTGTAAGATTTCGTTCTAGAGAGAACGGGGGTGGAAAGGTTCGGCTGTTTGTCGATGTTGAAGATACGGGCATAGGTATTTCCGAGGCTAGAATAAAAGAGATTCTGGATAAAGCATCTCATGCGGAAGGCGCCTCTAAACGCAAACCAGGAGGAGCGGGGCTTGGTATTGCTATTTCGAGCAGGATAGTGGGGTTGATGAAGGGGAGCCTGGAGATAAAAAGCAAGGTTGGAAAGGGATCGGTTTTTTCCTTTGATATAGAGCTATTGAAGGGAGAAGAGGATCAGGATTTATATCAAGCCACAAGCTTTAACTCCAATTTACAGAAATGTCGCGTTCTTGTGGTGGAAAACTATTTGGCGGCGCGAGATGTTTTGTGCCAAACCCTTGTCGATTATGGGCTGCGATGCGACGCGACGCAGTCTATTAATGAAGCTCGAGAAATGGTAATCGCTGCGGCTGGGGTTGACGATCCGTATCTTTTTATTTTAGTGGATTATAAAATAAAAGACGAAGATGCGCTTGCTTTTGGCCGAGAAATGAAATTTCCCGCTAAATTTGGCGATCCTATAATAATTCTTTTTTCTTCTTATGGCCGACCTCCGATAATGGAGCGGCTTGCTAGTAAAGGGGTGGCATCCTTTCTGGTTAAGCCGATTTATCCAGATCAGTTGCGCGCTGTCATGAAGATTTTATGGAATGCCAGGCAACACGCGGAGATGCTCCCTATAGTGACGCGCCACACGATCACTAAGCTCCTTAAGGAAAAAGAATTGGGCAGGATAGAGCCAATAGAATCTTTTGATGGCATTCATGTGCTTATAGTTGAGGACATGCCTATAAATCTTATGTTGATGACAAAGATACTGGGAGGATTTGGGTGCAGTATAGATGTGGCTTCTAACGGCGCTGAAGCAGTAGAGATGTTGCGTAAGTTTAATTACGATGTTGTATTCATGGATTGCCAGATGCCTGAAATGGATGGGTTTGAGGCCACTCATCAGGTTAGGCAATTTGAAAAAACGAAGAACAAACACACTATTATTATAGCTCTTACGGCCGATGCCATGGCTGGCGATCGTGAAAGGTGCTTGAGCGCTGGCATGGATGATTATCTTTACAAGCCTTTTAAGCCGGAACAGCTTGCAAAGATGCTGAGGAAATGGAAAAAATAGCCTCTGCGTGTTTATTTGTAGTATATAATCGCATGGCTGGGAGGCTATATGGCGATTTTGCAAGAAATTCTATCCTTTATTCCAGACTATAAAGAACCGTGGATTATTGAGGAGTGGGCAGAAGGTGTCGCAAAAGAGCTGCTGGACGCAAACATAGGTCAACAACAGCGCGATAGTTTCGTTGTTGTTCCTGCCGCCGATATCGATCCTCTGGACGCAAGGATGAGACAGCAGTTTATTAATGCTGTTCTGCTTGCGGATTGGGCCGCCTATCAGGCTGTGGAGGATCGAGTGGAATATGAGCGTCTGCGCAATGTTATTTGCGAATTTCCTCAGGGTTTTCGCGTTTGGTTCTGCCTTATGTCAAACGGCGCATATATGCCTGTCGCCTATACTGGTTGGTTCCCCATCTCCGAAGGGCTTTTTGATAAAGCTCACGATAATCCTCAAAACGTTAAACACCGCAAAGAATTTTTTCCAAAAAATACATTATCGGCAAACGGTGGTTATATCTGGATATTTAATTACAGCATTATCAAGCCGCTGCGAAAATCCGATCAAAGTCGTTTGATGCTGAAAACATATGCGGCGGATATAAATAATGCCAAGCCTCGCGGCCTCATCGCTGCCGTTATATCTGAAGAAAGCAAATCTGTGGCGCGTAAGTTTGGTATGAGTCATGTCGGAAAAATGACTCATATGGGCGTCAGTGAGGAGGTCTGGGCTGTGCGCTATACTTCATCCCATGCAAATGCCAGCACTGATCGGATGTCTGGCTGATCTGTCAAAACCATGACCAACCTATCGAAACCAAGGGCCATGCCTGCTCCGCATGGTAGCCCCATGCGCATGGCCTCAAGATACGCTTCATCGATTGAAACCAACGGAGAGCTGTCGGCTTGTCTGCGCTTAATCTGCTCTTGGAACGTTTGTTTCTGTCTCTCATAGTTTGTAAGTGAGGGAAAGCCATCGCTGATTTCTATGCCGGAGATAAAAAGTTCGCTGCGCTCTGCAACTTCGCCGTTGTCCTTTTCTTGCGTAGAGGATGTTTCAAAAGCTGGCCAATCACATATGAAGACAGGGCGTTCTGTGCCCAACGACGGTTGGATGTGGTTCATAAGCAATGAAAATAGAAAATAAATATCGTTCTGATCTTTATCCTGCACATGAATTTTCGCTGTTTTAACGGCTTGTTTGATCGATGCCAAAGAAAAATCAGGAAGTTTTACTCCGGCATAGCGCTCGATCGCATCGGCAACTGTCATTCTTTCCCACGGCGGAGTCAGGTCGATGGAGCGGCCCTGATAAAATAGCTTTCCGTTTCCGCCTAAAGCCTTATGTGCGGCGAGAGTCATTCTTTCCGCATCGGTTTCGATGACAGCTAGGCTTTGTCCAACACGCGCCCATTCCAACATCGTGAATTCCTGATTGCGGTAGGGGCCTTCGCCATCGTCGCGTCTGTAGTTATTAGTTAGGGTATATGCGCGATCGAAACCGGCGACTTCCAAACGCTTGATCTGATATTCAGACGAAGTGATAAGATAACGGTCGCCAACCTCGAAAGATTGAATGGTCGCATCCGGTGTTGTGCCGTGCACAAGCAATGGCGTATCAATCTCAATAAAACCTTCATTATCCATATAATCGCGAATAGCGCGACGGATTGCATGGCGTTTCCATAAAACCTCCATGCGCGTGTGGCCAGCGGCATTGCGTCTGCGCCAACGCATGCCATCGCCATCTGTGTTCCATGCGCCAGGAATTGCTGCGCCGATTTTCTCAATCAGTTGTGGGGGATTATTTTGCGTTGCAGAAAAAACGTCGCCCAAAGACAGCGGCGCGCCATGCCAGGATATTTCATGCTCTTGATCGCCGATTATTATAGTGACTTTTTTTGATGAATCCGAGATATGGATGACGCGAGCAATGCGATCTTTTTTATCCGGCACGTTCTTTCCCTATTCCAGCATTGGCTTTATGAAAGCGGAAACGCAGGCTCCCAATGCTTTAAGATTATAGCCGCCTTCCAATGTTGCTATCAATCGATTATTGCAAAGATCACCGGAGAGTTTCAATAATGTCCGTGATAACCACTCATAATCATCTTCGACCATATTCATGTTGCTCAATGGATCGTCTCTGTGGGCGTCGAAGCCAGCCGATACAAGCAGAATCTCCGGTTTAAATTCTCTCAATCGAGGCAGAAGTTTTTCCGATATTGCTTGGCGGAGGAGCGCTCCGTCGGCTTTGTCTGGCAATGGCATGTTTAATACATTATTGAAGACGCCACGTTCATTCTCCGCTCCACTATGTGGCATTAAGGAGAATTGGTGCGTCGATGAGTAAAACAGGCCGGGGTCGTTCTGGAATATGTCCTGAGTGCCGTTTCCATGATGTACATCAAAATCGACAACGGCTATCCGTTTTAACCCATGACGCTTTTGGGCGACCAGTGCGCCAATGGCGATGTTGTTGAAAATGCAGAATCCGCCGGAATAATCCGGTCCTGCATGGTGTCCAGGAGGTCGTATTGCGCAAAATGAATTATTAGCTTCTCCTTTAATAGTGGCATCGACAGCGTCAACGATACTTCCCGCAGCATACATAGCAGCCTCGCCTGAGCGCGGCGAAACGATGGTGTCGCAATCAAGCGCCCAAAATCCCGAAGCAGGGATCAGCGACATGACTTTATCGACGTAATCGCGACTATGCACGAGCAGCAAATCGTCTATAGCGATGCGAGATGCCTGACGATGTTCGAGATTCGAAAATGCCGGAGATTTCAGGGTTTCCAAAATGGTCTGAAGCCGATCCGGTTGTTCAGGGAAACCTGGCGCAACGTGGTGTTCCAGACAGACAGGGTGCGAAAAGAGAATGGTTTTCATTTAATAATGCTCCCTTTTAGCCGATGCTGCCTCAGATTATATCAAACCGAAAAACAATCAGGCTTTTTTACCAGAAGTTACAAATACCATAGAGTGTTTATCTTGGCATTTTTTCTCGTCTGTGTGCATAAGAATTCTATTGCATGCACAAACACATTGTTTCTACATGTTTAGTGCGCGATTTTTCATTATATTTTTGTGTCTATAGACCATAATTGCATTTCTAATTGGCGGCTCTACATGTCCTCTCTTTTTAATATATAGAAAGCATTTATATGACAGGAATGTCGCTTACAATATCTGCGCGTATTATGTTGCTGGTTTTGCTGAGCGCAATCGGCATGGGTGGACTTTTAGGAGTCAGTTATTATTCCCTCCATGAAGTCATATTCAATCAAAACATTAAGCAAATGCAGTGGATGGTTAAAACAGTCCACACCATTATA
This sequence comes from Alphaproteobacteria bacterium, assembly GCA_028692635.1. Taxonomy (GTDB): domain Bacteria; phylum Pseudomonadota; class Alphaproteobacteria; order UBA9219; family UBA9219; genus JAQUWX01. Next base: position 9,030 of record JAQUWX010000007.1, on the reverse strand, counting down.
ACGTCCGATATGAAAGAAAGAGCGGCGCGTAACGTGCCTCTTGAAATATCGCAACAACAAACCATTCGTGCCGTTCAAGAGCTTGTGCGCGATAAGAGGAACTATTTTTGGATTTGCGATATGGATGGCGTTCTTTTAGCTCATCCCGACAAATCCATGATAGGTGTTGGTATGACGCGTGATGAGAATAAGAAAATAGCGGAATATGCGCAGAATTTCATCGATGTTGTTAAAAAGCAGGGTGAGGGATTAGCCTTTTATTTCTGGCGGGAATATCCCGAAAAGAAAAAAGTTGCTTATGTTATAGGAATTCCCGAATGGAATTGGATTCTGGGTGAAAGTATTTTTGTTGAAGATATAGAAAATGAAATAAACACAATGTTTATTAAACTTAATATTGCTACTTTTTTCTTTCTTCTTTTTCTTCTTCTTTTGGCGTCACTTTTCGGTCGCTCTATTTCGCGCCCCCTTTTACGTATTAATAAAGTCATGACCGCTCTGGCCTCAGGTAATCTTGACGTTTCTGTCGATCTTGGCAATCGGAAAGATGAAATTGGATCTATGGCCAAAACTATTGACGTTTTCATCGAGCATGCGCGCCGCATTGCTCAAATAGAGGCGGAAAAGGCTGAAACAGATAAAATGAAAAGTGAGTTTGTTTCCATTGTCAGCCATGAATTGCGCACTCCTTTGACCTCTATTCAAGGGGCGATTGGCTATATTCTCGGAACGGCGAAGGCTACGCTACCGGCACAAATTGCCGATCTATTGCAAATTGCTAAAGACAATTCAGAGAGATTAACGCTTCTTATAAACGATCTGCTCGATGTCGATAGAGCGGCAGCTGGAGAATTACATCTTACTATAAAGCCTGAGAAGCTTATGCCGCTTATTCTTCAGGGCATTGAGATGAATCGCGCTTATGCGGAAAAATATTGCGTTCGACTTTTCTTGGATTCTCCACCATTTAAAAATATTGAATTGCCTTTGGATAGAGCAAGGTTTTTACAGGTACTATCCAATCTTTTGTCTAATGCAGTGAAATTTTCTCCTGCTGGAAGTGCAGTTCATTTGTCGGTTGAGGATTATGATGAAAGGATTCGCATCTATGTTATTGATAAGGGGGCTGGCATACCTAAAGAATTCCGTGCGCGCATCTTTCAAAAATTCTTTCAAGCTCAAAGACCTTCGGCTCAGAAAAAAGGAGGGAGTGGCCTGGGGCTTTATATCTCAAAAACTCTGGTTGAAAGAATGGGTGGTCGAATTGGGTTTGAATCAGAGGTGGGAGGCGGCACATCGTTTTGGATAGAATTTCCCTCTGTTTCTCATGCAAAATCACAAGATGGAGGGCTGGCATGACTCGTTCTTTAAACCATGTTGTTTGTATCGATGATGAGAAGGATATTTTGGAAATCGTGCGCCTTTGTCTTGAAACTTTCGGCAAACTGAAGGTTACGACATTTACAAGTGGGGCGCAGGCGCTACTGGAAATAGAAAAGCTAAAACCTGATATAATCCTGATTGATTGGCTGATGCCTGAGATGAGCGGAAGCGAGGTCTTTAATGCTCTGATACAAAAAGAGGTTTTTAGAGAAACCCCAATCGTATTTATGACTGCGCGAGTTCAACCCTCTGAGGTTGATGAATATCTTAAACTTGGAGTCGCAGGTGTAATCCCCAAACCATTTGATCCTATGCAGATTGCCGACTTGGTAAAAGAAATATGGGAGCAGTGCAATAATGAAGATAAAAAATCATGCCCTTTATATTAGGCTTCTAGTCTGTTGAGCCTAGGCCAAGCCACTTGCCGTCGGTTTCTTGGTAATGTTCGGTTGCATCATAAAGCGCGACTGGAAGGTTTAGCAATTTGGCAGTCAACGATCCTGTGGTCGCTTTTACTTGTAAAATTGCCAATGCCTCATCATGCATGGATTTGACCAGATTGACTTTGGCGCTAAGTAATTCCTGTTCGGCGTTTAAAACATCCAGTGTAGTGCGTGTGCCCACTTGGGATTCAACGCGCACGCCGTTTAATGCCAACTCCGTTGCGGCTACCGCTGCTTTATGAGCCATGATGGATGCGCGTGTGGTGGTGAGAGATTGCCATGCAGTAATGGTGCTTTCTCGCGCTCGGGTTCTGGCGTCTTCAAGCTCAAAGCGGCGTTGAGTAACGGTTTCTTGCGCAGCGCGGGTTTTGGCATAATCCACGCCGGAACGATAAAGAGGGATGGTTACGCGAGCCATGATAGTACTGGAGTCTTGCCGGTTAGGTATAACGAGGCTTTGATCCCATCCACGCGATGCATTTGCGACGAGATTGATTTCCGGCAAGAGGTTGCCCTTAGCGACATCAACATTTGCTTTAGCTGCATCCTGTCCATAAAGAGCGGCGATGATTTCGGGATTGGCTCTGCCTGTGATCTCTACAGCTTCGTTCAAGGAGGTCGGAGTTTCCAAGGTCAATTGGGGGTATTCTAAGGTGCCGGGCAAATGGCCTATTATGCGGTTGTAGGTTGCTTGTGTGTTTGAGAGATCGCCATCGGCTTGAATTCGCAAAGCTAATGCGACACTCAGTCTGGCTTCCGCTTGAGATACATCGGTTTTAGTAACTTCGCCATTTTTGAGGCGGATATTAGTCGAGTCTAATTGTTTTTTTAAAACTTCTTCATTGTTTCTGGTCAGTTTTACAACATTCTGCGCTTGAACAACGTCAAGATAGGCTTTTGCGGCGGCATAGAGCAATTGTTGTTCTGCCGCTAACAGTCGAGCTCTTTGTGCAAGAACTTCTGCTTTGGCGGATTTAATGTTGCCTGTGGTTCTAAAGCCGCGAAATAGGGGCTGAGTAACGGTTATTCCTGCGTCGCGAGGAGTCAACTCGTCAGAACCGGAGAAATTCCCACCGCTTCCTAATGTTTGCTTTGACTTGCCTATTTCAGCGCTGGCTTCCGCAGAAGGACGCCATCCGCTTTGCGCTTCCGATACTTTTTCATCAATAGAGCGAAGTTTGGCGCGTTCAGCTTGTAGGGTGGGATTGTTTTGATATGCTTGAGCCAAAGCTTGCTCAAAAGTTTGATCGGACGCCCATGCGGTTGACGTAAAACACAAGCTTAAAAGAAAGACAAAAGACAGACTTTTCATAGCAATGTTTCTATGGGTTAAAGGCGGGGCCAAATTTAATGCCTATCTTTTTAAATATATAAACGGCAGGACAAAAGCCAGTGAAAGAGGCTTGAATAAGGTTCAGGCCAACAAATGCTGAAAGCAATAACCAATACGGGCTGAAGAAATAAGCAAGCGCCAGACCAATGAGATTAAAGATTCCAGCCATGCGCATGACAGCTTGGTCTATTGTCATTCTATCCTCCTCAAGTTGGTTATCGGCAGAAGATGGTGTAGAGTTCTTTGATGATTTGGGAAGTTTTCTTGTCAACAAGACGATAGTATATATTCTGTGCTTCACGGCGAGTCTTTACAATACCATCTCGCCGTAATCGGGCCAGATGTTGCGATAAGGCAGATTGTGTAATCGGGATTAAAGTTTCAAGCTCTCCGACAGAACATTCTCCTTCATGTAATCGGCACAAAATCATAAGCCTGTGTGCGTTTGACAGGTTTTTCATGAGGTTAGCGGCGCGTTCCGCTTTTGCGCAGAAAGACTTTATATTCATAGTCGGTATATTAGAACTTGCTAATGTATCTGTCAATCGCCATTATTGGGAATGAAAGGAATCTTGCTCATGAACCGTTTCTTCTTTTTGGTTTTTTTATCTTCTTGCATCGCTTTTCCGGCTTTTGCTGAAGATGCGCTTTTTGTTGTGAAAAGACAGGCTGTGGATGACAGAAAAGCTGTTATTGCCACAGTTGAATCTGTGCGTGAGGTTCTGGCCAGGGCTCGCATAGGAGGCACAATAACAGCGCTTTTGGTCAAAGAGGGAGATCCTGTGGCTGCCAATGATAAAATCGCCGTTATTGGAGATCAGAAGCTGGCTATACGTGGCAAGGGATTTGAGGCGCGCATACAAGCGGCCAGATCTTCATATGAAAAAGCCAAACTTGATTTTGCTCGCGCCGAAGATCTCAGAAAAACGGGTTATGGAACGCAGGCTAAACTGGATGAAGCTAAGAATAATCTTGAAGTTGCGGCAAATAACTTGCGAGTCAGTGAGGCCGAGTATCAAGGAGTCGCTCAGGAAACATCTGAAGGCTCTGTTCTTGCTCCAAGCGCTGGGCGTGTTCTAAGAGTGCCTGTTGCTGTTGGCAGTGTGGTTATGCCGGGTGAAACCATTGCGACTTTATCTCAAGAGAATTATGTGTTGCGCCTTGAGCTTCCGGAACGCCACGCGCGTTTTTTGAAGCCTGGTGATGCCGTTTTTATCGGTGCGCGGGGTCTGCAAGATAATCCAGACGAAGTTTTGAAAAAAGGAACGGTTCGTCTGGTCTATCCGGCAATTAAAGACGGGCGCGTTATGGCCGATGTCATGGTTCCAGACATGGATAATTATTTTGTAGGCGAGCGTACGCTTGTCTATGTATCCACAGGACAGCGCCAGGCATTTCTCGTACCCTCTGATTATGTTTTTCATCATTTTGGGATTTCTTTTGTGCGACTGAAGGGCGGGGAAGAGATTGTTGTGCAGACAGGGCAAAAAAATGAAGATCAAGTTGAAATCCTCTCCGGCCTATCTGAAGGCGATGAGGTAATGAAGCCATGAGAGTTGGTCTTTCCGGTCGTCTGACACAAATATTTATACGCTCTCCTCTGACGCCGCTTTTTCTTTTGGCATGTTTGGCTTTGGGTTTTATGGCTCTTCAATCCTTGCCGCGTGAGGAAGAGCCCCAAATAAGCGTTCCTATGGTTGATATAGTTATCAGCGCTAACGGTTATAAAGCTGACGATGCCGTTGAGCTTATTACAAGGCCGTTGGAAGATATTGTTAAGGGGATAGATGGCGTCGAACATGTCTATTCTCAATCGGAAGATGATTGCGTTATTACCAGCATTCGCTTTTTTGTCGGCACGGACAAAGATATGGCTGTCATGCGTGTGCATGAGAAAATTCGAGCTAATATTCGCGATCTTCCTGAAGGCATTCCAGAGCCTGTGATTATTGGCCGTGGCGTCGATGATGTGGCAATCGTATCCCTAACGCTCTCTTCCAAACATGAAGGGGCCGATAAGTGGACTGAAAACGCTCTATATCAAATTGCGCAAGAGCTTCAGCATGAACTTAACAAAACTGACAATGTTGGTCTGAATTACATAACAGGCGGCGCGCCCAACCAGATACGTGTGGAACCAGATCCAGAGCGTTTGGCGCAATATGGCATTACGCTTAATCAACTTGTCGAGAAACTTACGAATGCCAATCGTTCGTTTCAAACGGGTTCTTTTCGTCAGTTAAATCGTGATGTGCCGATTGTCGCAGGCCAGACGTTACAAGGTGTGCCGGATATAGGACTTTTGCTTTTGACGTCTCGCGATGGGCGCCCTGTCTATGTTAAAGATGTTGCCTCTATCATTGTTGGCGGGGCGGAACCTGTTACTCATGTGTGGAACATGTCGCGCATGCCAGATGGTTCTCTATCAAAGACGCCTGCCGTTACTTTGGCTTTTGCTAAACGACAGGGGGCCAATGCCGTTACTGTAGCCAACGATTTACTGCAACGGCTTGATATAGTTCGTGGACAATTGATCCCAGATGATTTGCAAATAGCCGTTACGCGTAATTATGGTGAGACGGCAACGGATAAATCAAATGAACTTATGTTCCATTTGGTGCTGGCTACGCTTTCCATTGTTCTTCTTATTTCATGGGCTATTGGATGGCGCGAAGGAGTTGTGGTTTTTGTTGTTGTGCCAGTTACCATCCTTATGACGCTTTTTGCCGCCTGGTTGATGGGTTATACTATCAATAGGGTTAGTCTGTTTGCTCTTATCTTTTCCATTGGCATTCTTGTGGATGATGCCATAGTGATTGTCGAAAATATTGTGCGTCGATGGAGATTGGATAGGGAAACCGACATTGTTGCCACAGCTATTGATGCTGTATCAGAGGTCGGAAATCCAACCATTGTGGCGACATTGACTATTATGACGGCTCTGCTGCCAATGATGTTTGTCAGTGGCATGATGGGTCCGTATATGAGCCCCATTCCGGCTAATGCCTCTATGGCGATGCTGTTTTCATTCTTTGTGGCTGAAATTATTACGCCGTGGCTGCTCCTGAAAATTTCCGGGCGCGCTCTCATCAACCATCAATTGCCAGATCATGGACCGGGAAAACTAGGCCAGATATTACAATATTATTTAACGCCCATTCTGGCTGATAAAAAAACTGCCAAGCGTTTTGTCGTTTATATTATTGGGGCTACGTTTATTGCATGCCTGTTCTTTCCTTTGAAATTTGTGACGGTCAAACTTCTGCCGTTCGATAATAAATCCGAGTTGCAGATTGTTCTGGATTTGCCAAAAGGCGCGACTTTAGAGGCTACGGATCGCGCTTTGCGGGATGTGGCTTTAAAGCTAAAGGATTTGCCGGAAGTGGTTTCAATGCAATCTTATGCTGGAACCTCGATGCCCTTCAATTTTAATGGCCTTGTCCGTCATTATTATCTGCGCGGCAATCCCGAACAGGGTGATTTGCAGATAAACCTGAAGCCAAAATCGGAGCGCCATCGTACCAGCCATGCTATCGCGCTTGATGTTCGCGCACGATTAAAAGATATAGCTCTTCCACAAGGGGCGGCTTTGAAGGTCGTGGAAGTGCCCCCAGGACCGCCTGTTCTTGCTACGCTTTTGGCCGAAATCTATGGTCCAGATGCCGAAACGCGTCGCGCTACGGCCACAAAAATTAAGCAGGCTTTTGCCGCTACGCCTTTTATCACGGACATTGACGACAGTTTTAGGAAGCCCGGTGAAAGATTGCGCTTTTCAATCAATCAAGAAAATCTCGAATTTTATGGCGTAGAAGAACAAGCGGTTTACGATACGCTTGCTGCAATTACAGGAGGCGTAAAACTTGGCTATTCACAAAAAGGAGGCGGGACAAAACCCATAGATATTACGCTGCAAATGCCGCGAGAAGATCAATGGTTCGGAGAAAAGATTCTTTCAACTCCTGTTCCAGCCGGAGGCACTAAACGAATTGGCAAGAACGTTGAGCTTGGAGATGTTGTTACAGTCAAGAAGGAGCCAACATCCTATCCAATTTTCCGTCGAGATGGACTTTTTGCCGAGATGGTGACGGCGGAGCTTGCGGGGCGTTATGAGGCGCCGATATATGGAATGTTGGCCGTAAACAATGCTCTTTCAGACATGAAGTGGGAGGCGGGACAGGAACCAAATATTTTATACCACGGCCAACCTTTGGATGAATCTCACCCAAGTCTTTTGTGGGATGGAGAGTGGGAGATAACCTATGTTACCTTCCGCGATATGGGGCTGGCTTTTAGCGCCGCATTGCTTGGCATATATTTTCTAGTTGTCGGTTTGTTTAAATCTTTCCGTCTGCCATTGGTGGTTATGGTTCCAATCCCTCTGACTCTTATTGGCATAGTAATCGGCCATGTTCTTTTCAACGCGCCATTCACAGCAACGTCCATGATTGGTTTCATTGCGCTTGCTGGCATTATTGTGCGTAATTCAATCTTGCTTGTGGATTTTATCAAACATTTGCGTGAGTCAGGTATGCCTCTGCGCCAAGCATTGATAGAGTCCTGCATGATACGAGTGCGCCCCATTGTCCTGACGGCATCTGCGGCTATGATAGGCGCCGCCTTTATTCTCAATGATCCCATTTTTCAAGGCTTAGCAATTTCGCTTATATTCGGTTTGGCAAGTTCAACTATTCTTACTCTGCTTGTCATTCCCGCGCTTTATGTGTGGTTAAGGGACTAAGGGGGCAGGGGGTAGAAGAAAGCCGCACTCATACGGATAAACAAAGTTGTCGCTATAAGAGAATCTTCACATTATATAAACAGAATGACAAAAGACAAAAATTTTGAGATTTTTCTTATGGCTGTGCCGGGCCTGGAATCCGCGCTTTGCGCGGAAGTGCGTCTCAAAGGATTTAAACAACCAAAGACTGTTTCTGGCGGCGTTATAATCAGAGGTGGTTGGCCTGAAGTTTGGCGCGCTAATTTATGGATCCGTGGGGCCGGATGTGTATTGGCGCGGATAGACTCATTTCGCGTTCTTCATCTGGCTCAACTTGATAGTCGTGCGCGTTCCGTTCCGTGGAGCAGCGTTTTGCGCCCCGATGTGCCATTCCGGGTCGAGGTTGTATGCAAAAAGTCGCGTATTTATCACTCTGGTGCTGCTGCCGAGCGGATTGAAACCGCTATTCGAGAGACGCTTGGCGCTCCTTGTTCTCCAGATGCTGAAGTTCTTGTTAAGGCTCGCATTGAGCATGACCTATGTATCATCAGTGTTGATACGTCAGGCGAACCGCTGCACAAACGCGGTCACAAGGAAGCCATCAATCAGGCTCCAATGCGGGAGACTATGGCATCGCTCTTCCTACAGCAATGCGGCTATGACGGAACCGAACCTGTCGTCGATCCAATGTGCGGATCCGGCACGTTCATAATCGAAGCGGCGGAAATTGCGGCTCGTCTCAATCCTGGCCGGTCTCGTTCTTTCGCGTTCGAGAAATTCGCAAACTTCGATGCGGCGGCTTGGCAGTGCATGCGAGATGTGAAAAGCAGGCGTTTACCTTTGTCTCGCTTTTATGGCAGCGACCGTGATGCAGGAGCGATTAAGATGAGCCTTGCTAATGCAAAGCGTGCAGGCGTCTCCGATTTTACAGAATTCCGACAGTGCACGATTAGCGATATTTTTGCTCCAATTGGACCGTCAGGCCTTGTCATCGTCAATCCACCCTATGGTGCACGCATAGGGGACAAGAAAAAGCTGTCTCCATTGTATCATGCGCTTGGGCAGACGCTGAAAAGCCGTTTCACGGGTTGGCGTGTTGGAATTATCGCGAGTGAGCCCTCGTTGGCATATGCGACCGGACTGCCTTTTTTGCC
>JAQUWX010000055.1 GCA_028692635.1 Alphaproteobacteria bacterium | reverse complement strand
GTGTGCTTTACCGTGTCGTATATCGGGACCGAGCCGGATAAGATCGTTCCGGCTGCTATTACCGCTCCTTGCCCGACATAGACGCCTTCTAAAACGGCGCTGCATGCGCCCACAAATACGTCATCCTCTATGATTACTGGCATTTGGCCTATTGGTTCCAGTACTCCGCCTATTTGCGCTCCGGCGCTTATGTGGACCCGCTTTCCTATTTGCGCGCACGATCCGACAAGCGCGTTGCTGTCTATCATCGATCCTTCGTCAACATATGCTCCGATGTTCACATATGACGGGGGCATTATGACTACTTTCGGGGAAATGAAGGCTCCGGCTCTCACAGACGCTCCGCCGGGGATCAGGCGCACTCTGTCCGCTGGGGTGAAGCGGCGCGGGTTTAGACCTTCTTTATCGACAAAGCCTATGTACTGCGGATTTGCCGCCGATCCCATTTCGGCAAGCTCATGCGCCGCAAAATAATCCAGGATGCGTTGTTTTACTGTCGCATCTACTTTCCACTCGCCCTTTTCATTCTTCCTTGCTGCGCGCAGCGTTCCGGTTTCAAGATCTCGGAGAAAATCCCTGTAGTCCATTAGTTGAATTCCTTCATGCTGTTTTCTATTAACTGGTTGGCAAGGCTCTCAAAGCTGTGCAATCCAGCCGGTAGCTTTCCGACTTTGTCGCAGGCCATTATGACTCCTTCCGCAAAGGCGTTTCGGTCATGCGCTTCGTGCGTGATCGATATCTCGTCATATGGAAGATGGAAAAATATCGTGTGTGTTCCTTTTGCGTCTCCCTCGCGCACGGCCTCTATGTCTTTGGCGGGGAAGCCCATGGAACGGGCTAGGAATAATGCCGTTCCGCTCGGCGAGTCTAATTTGCTTGTGTGATGTTTCTCAAAAATCCCCAGGCTTACTTTTTCCGGGAGCAGGTTGTTGAGCGCTGTTTTGATCTGGCGGGCAAAGTAGTTCATTACATTTAGGCCGATGCTGTAATTGCTGCTTACTATCCAGGGAGTTCCTGTCGCTTTCAGCGTTTTATCGAGATCTTCCGGCCATGTGTATCCGGTTGTTCCGATTACCATCGGTTTTTTCATCTTTAAAAGCAGCGGAAATAATCCGGCCATAGCGTTGCCGGGGACAAATACTATGACTACGTCAGCGTCTTTGGTGTTTTCCAGGGTTGGCTCGGTGTTTATGTCGCAGGCTATCACTACGTCTTTCTTGGGCAGCATATCCAAAACTTTTCCGCCCGTCTTTCCGGTGCCGATTATAGCGTATTTCATGATGACCTGGTGTTGTTGGAAAATTGAACGATAATTACAATTGCTATTCCGATTTTTCAGGCGCCGATCCCAGTCCCTCGTTTAGCTTTTGGGCCGACTGTTGAAGCGCTGCGGTGACTTCTGGAGGAAGCTCGGTTTCAAGCGCTCCTTTTATTGCTGCGCTTCCTTTTGACGCCGGGGTAACCGTTTCGATGTCCATGCCAGATGGCGCAGAAACAGACCCTTCTTTTCCGGCTTTCTTTTTACCAGCGTTCTCGTCCGGTCCTGCGGTGGCTTGCTCGATGAAATTTTCCATCTCTGCAATCGCAAACTGATCGCCTTCCTGTAGGGGAGGAAGACCCGAACGTAGCACCGCTTTTTCCTTGAGTAAGGTTGAGTCAACTGCGGGCGCGGCTGTTGTTGTTTGCGCTGGCGCAACTTTGGCTTTTTCTTGCGGAGCAGGAGGCGCGGCTTTTGCCGAAGGCTTTTTACTCGTTTCGGTTTGTGCCGGAGGGGATTCGGCAGGAAGCGCAGTTAGGCTGGCAAGAGCGATGATCCCGGCTTTTAGTCCTTTTTCTTCCGCGCTCGCGGCCCGTTCTTCGCCGCTTACCAGAGCGGATATATAGCGTGACGGAGCGGACGTTCCGGCGTCGGATATTTTCCATTCAGGATCTTTTAGTCTCGCTGAAACTTCGCTCAACGCTCTTTCACGCGCAACCGTCGAGGTTGTCGTTCCGGGCACCGGGAGAAATTTGTGGACGCGCAGCGCTTTGACTTTTTCAGGCACGGCGTAAAATACGCGGGCTTGCACTGCGTACTCGGAGAAGAACATGTGGGCTTCGCCCTCGCGCATACTTCGCGCATGGTCATAGGCGACGCGGGAACGGATAATCGACGATCCCGATGCGCGGTTGTCCATGAACGGAGAGCTCATGAACATGCTGGAGATGGTAGATGTCGGCGCAGACAGTCCGGAAGTTTCCATAACGAATGCCGTGCCGGAATGCTTTTCGAGAAAATCCTTCGTTTCCAGAGGATCTTCGATCTTGCCGAAAATTTTCAGGTTGCAGTTTGCGAGTATCGACTGCGCTTCCTGTTTTATGCGTTTTTCCATCGAGGGTAAATCTTGCGCTGCGAATACAAGCGAGAATCCCAATGAACGCGCTTGCGCCGCCATCACTGCCATACCGGATGCCGTGTAGTATCCAACCTCGTCAAACACCGTCATGAATGAAGATGCGGAGCGGGTTTGTTTGCTGCCGATAGCCATTTCCCACGATCCTTCGACCGTGTTGCCCAGCGTCGCGCCCATCATTCCTTTAAGGCTCGCGGCGATGATTTTTCCTAGATTGGCCGCTTCGTCTCCCGATTTCTCCAGCGCCGGGATCAGCGCTACAAGAATGCGGCGGTTCAAGACAACATCCAGCACGTCGATGTCAGCAAGTTGGACTTTGAATATGTATCCGTACTCGTCCGCCAAAGATTGCAGCGAGCGGGTGAATTGCATCGACAGATAGCCGTGTTGCTGTCTGGCGACCTGTAGATCGTACATCGGTTGATCGGGAGATGGCGGCCTTTCGTTGCCGTCGTCGTCAAACGCCGCTTCAACAAATCCGGGAAGAGTATTTAGATATCCTTGCAGACCGCGGATAATTCTTTCCGGCAGGTTTTGGTCGCGTGAAAGGGAGATTATGGGTTTTAGCTCTATGTTCTCACGCAGGACTCCGACGTCGAGCAGCAGTCCCTGATGATCGCGTTTCCATGTCAGCGCGGGCATGAGCGCGCTTAGCAACGCAACTGCGCGCTCTTTCCACATGGCGTTGTCGCCGCCTGCATCCGGCATTAAGCTGGTTACCATGTTGCTTAGATACGATGCCGAGCCGTTTGAGAACGGGTTCATGGTGTTGGAGACCGCTCCAGCGTCGGAGTTGGCGGTCATATAATTCAAGATCAGAAGATCGTCTTCGCGTCCAAAGCGTCTGGCTAACGAAAATAGCGACGACCACAGATCGGTGTCGGCTTTTCCGTCAACATAGACAAATCCCGATCCCCACGCGAGGGCGTTGGTTACCAGCGATTTAAGTCCTTCGGTTTTTCCTGAACCAGTCGTTCCCAGATACAGTATGTGCGTGCGGGCGTCGGTATTGGTTAGCCAAAGTTCGCGCCCAAAATCGGGATCGTCGCTGTCCGAGACGTTGCCGATAAACATTATGCCTTCAGACTTTCCGGCTCCGGGTCTTCCGGGGGGGGGATTATGTCCGTCGGGCAAATTCGCATATTTCGGAAATTTAAATGGAAGCACAAACGGACGGCTAAATGCCCAGCGGAAATATAGCCAGACAATAAGCACGGCAAAGTCGGAATAAGCGGCAAAATTGGATGATAGGAAGGTTATATAATCAGAGAACGTTATGGATATGCACACGCAAATCGCAATCGCTCCAAATACATCGGACTTGCCCCAGAACTCGGCTATGCGCACGCTAGCGGGCCTTACGTCCCGTAATATGGAACGTTGCGCGTTTTGGTGTTTAGCTAGAAGAATAGGCATATCGTTTTATATCTCAGCTTTGCGTTATTCGGCGGTGCGTTTCAGCGCTTCATCCGCCGGGACAGGCACTCCTGCGGGCGCTTCCGGCGCTTTGTTGTTTGTTGCTGGAGAAGAAGCATTTCCTGCTATTGGCTTTTGTACCCCTGTCTCCATTACCGATGTAGGGCTTGGCGCAATGGCAAATATCAACGCTGCAATCGCAACCAGAAGAGCAAACATCCCTAAAAAACCGTGCTTTTTGTTCTTTTGCAGCGGGGTTTTTGACATCAGCGCTTTCTGTACCGCCATCAGCGCGGCTTCCGCTGTGTCGTAGTTGTCAAAGTGAGCAATCGCTTGCGTTTCGTTGTTTTGCGTTACCACCAGATCCCAGTCGCCCTCAAGGCGCTGGAGCGTGACTGTGAAGCTGTGGTTCTGCTCAGTGTCAAAGTGCCATACAAGAGGTGGCTCTCCAACGCCAAAAGCGGCGATCAGCGTGTTTCCAACTAATTTCACCTGTATCCGCGCTTTTCTTTTTTCCACAGACAGCATGAACGTTCTCCCCGGTTGGTTTATCCGTTTATCTTCTTCTTCGTTTCATTACGCGGGGGAATTACAACTCCCGCTCTTCCCATGTACTGATTTAATGTCACAATCGCCGTATCCACACGTGGAATCGGCAGAGCTTTCTTTGCTCCCTGTTCGGCCATAAAGTGCGCGATCGCTCCTGCTCCCTCAGAGTGGAATGAACGCCGACCGAGATTGTTCAGGGGATACCATAAATTGCGGTCAACAGCGCGTAGCCATAAAAACTGGGCCGGGGCTAAAACGCCGCCCATGAAACGCGCCCATTTTAAAATGCTGAGCACAGCCGTCGTGCGATAGGCGTGATCGTTCGCTATTTTGAGGGCTTTCTCGCTCATCTCAGGGTCGCGCAGTATTTTGTCAATTTCGGAGATTATTTCAGGTTTGAGGACCAGCCCTTTTTCAATCGACCAGCAGACGGCCAATTTTCCAAGAAAATCTTCAGATTCATCGCGCTTTTGCGAACCTCTGAGAATGAACGCCGCGATAAGAGCGCGGATGTGCTGCGGTAGGTCTTCAAAACCATGCCAGCGCGGTCCAAGCTGTAACTGAAATGCCCGGCGCGTAGCTTCGCGATCGGGAATCCCGTTTACCACCGGAATGCGGTGATAGGATATCCATTCTTCCGGAGATAATGCTTCCGCAAACGCAGGCAGTTTATCTGGAACCGGATCTCCGGGGACGCGTGCGCTGAATTTTCCGGGGTTGAAGTTCACAATCGGAGAAATAATAGGCCACATCTTCGCTTGCATTCTGATGAAGCTCTCAAGCGTATATTTCGTGCGAAATTTATTGCGCGGAGATATGTAAAAAGCAAAAACCGCCATCCATCCGCATATTATCGCGGCGGGCCAGCGCATATATACCGATAGACGATCAGTGAGCACGCCCAGACTGGTAGGGGTGATGTTGTAGTAATTTAAAGCTTCATTCGAAGGGAGTTTTGTTATTCCGCTTCCAAAGCATGCCGCAGACCACGCAAAGGCGTCTTCTCCTGGTAGCACCTTGCCTACGTTAGCTACTTTTAGCCAGTTGAAGCAGGCGTGCATCTCGTTCGTGAAAAGATTCACAATAAAAATTTCAGCCATGCGCAGATAACGCATGCCGGATAGAATTTGCACGTCAAATATTTTCCATATTGCGAAACAAACAATCAGCACCAGCACGAGGACCAGGCCTAATGTCCATGTCGGATCTTCTTCGCCTTTACCAGCGCTCATCCTTCAACTCATAGTTACAATGGCTCAAAAAATCGTTATCAGTTATAGCATAGGGTTCGGTCAATAAAAACCTTGTGCCCTCAATCAAGTTTGTGCCTGCATCGTTTGATTCCTCGAATACGAAACAAGCTCGTTAACCAATTCATCAATTACTACCGACGTTGCTCCAGACTCTACCTCGCCCTTCTCGGTGCGTAGGACAACACGGCGGCGAATCTCTTTTCTCGCGGAACCGCCTGGGAAAAACCGGGCTAAAAGCTGTCTTGCCGTTTCCGCTCCAAGCGAGGCGTACAGCCTTGTTCTTACCTCAACGTCTTCCGCAGACGTAGATAACGCCCATAATTCTATAGGGCCAAGCGTGTTAACCAAATGTTGCTCATAGCGCCCTTCGTTGGTGCTTAGCAGAAGTAGGACGGGGGCGCCGCTGGCTCTCGGGCCTGTCAGTCTGTAGCGCATTACCCATCTCGCCGTGTCCGATAGACCAAAACGATCAGCCGTTTCGTTTATGGAACGATCCGACACTGCCGTTCCGCATATCCACACCCCGGTCGCCAGATCAACCATGTCGTCGCTGAAATCTTCAAGCAACTGCGAGGCAAGCACAATTTGTACGCCCCATTTGCGGCCTTCGCGCACGTCTCGTATGACCTGTGAGCGCACCGCTGTAGTTTTGCTGGTGCGGTGAAATTCGTCAAAGCATATCCGCTTCGGCGTTTCACGTATGTCTTTGATCCGCATCTCATGATACGCACGGAATTTTTCCGGTATCGAACGTAGCGCGTCCGGTCCAATCCACCATGCTCGGACTAGGACATGTCGCGCCAGCATGTACATTATCGCTGTCTGGCGGTCTGCTATGTCGTCTCCTTGCGGAGCAACTTCTTGTAAATCAATCGCTGCAACTCGTGCGTTGCCTACGTCAAAGCGCGTTACCGATGCTAAAATCGGGAATTCTCGTACTGCGGAGGCCACCATGCGCTCAAACGCGTGAATAACCGTTTCAGCGGAAGATCCAATCTGCGTTTCTTCAAGTAGCGCACGGATTTGCGGACGACGGGCCGCTGTAACCGCGTCCACCAGCGTCGGGACAGCGTGTCTTTGCGCCAGGGTGGCTTCGTGGAACGAGCCTTTTTCATGCAGAGCGTCAACGACATCCCACCAATATGGATCTTGAGGCAGGTGAATGTCGTGGACGCTCAGCGCTTCGTCAACTTCATGCTCAATGTTGGCGAGATATGGACGGGCTTCCGCGTTGGCTCCGCTGTCGTCGCGCCAGCGGTACATTTCGTCAACGCAAAGTCCTACAAGTTGGGTCATGCCGTCGTAAGGAGATGATTGCCCGGGCGGAGTGCACAAAAGCGTCAGAAGCTCAGCCAAATATGAACGCTCTTCCGGTAACGGATATCGGCACCCAAGTTGGGTGTCAAAAGGATTAACCGCGTAATCCGGCGTCATGCGAAGCTTGAAATGAACAGCTTCGTGGCGGCGATTCAAAGGAAGCGCGTCGCGAATTAGCGATATCAATCCTGCCGAAGAAGGGCCTATGTCCAAAATGGCGATAAATGGAAGTTTGGATATTCCCGCAGACAATAAAGTCCCGAGATTGAGCGCGTTCATCAAAACCGATTTACCGGCGCCAGGTTGGGCAAATATAAGATCGAACCAGGTGGTGGTAAGCGTGCTTCCCGTTTGATACGGCCATACTCGACCATCCGTCGTGCGTAAAAGTACGGAGCCTTCTTCAAACGGCGACGACGCTCTTTGCCAGGGCAGGAGTTTTACAACTTCACGGAACGGAGCAATCGCTGCCGGAGCTGTCGATGCGCAGGCCACTCCAAGCGCGGATGACATGACGGTTTCTAATGGATCTCCCCCGGATGAGGATGCCTGGCAGTATCCCCATGCTTCAAGCGCCTGGGTCAAAACGGCGAGTCTGGATTCCATCAGCTTCAGGTTGTCCGACGGGGCATGCGTGGCAAGCGATATGCGGAGTTTTACTACCGGCTCGCTTTGCGATAGAATTTGTAGCGCTTTTAGCGACTCCTTGATTTGCCGGTTTACGTCGTTGCTGAAGGCCAAAACTGCCGCTGCAAACGCTCGGAAGCTTGCCCCTTGCGCTCCGGCGCTTTCAATCAGAAAAGAAATCCGAAACGGAACTTCATTGTCTATTAGGCGCGCCAGAAGTTGCGGAAACGGAGATGGTTCAGCTGGAGCTAAAGACATGTCCACGCCGCCCCACAGCATATCTCCTATTCGGACTATGGATGGATTTATAATCTCGGCGTCCCCGGCGCAGAGCTGGTGGCGTAACGAAGGCCACAGCACGTCAGATACATCCGATTTAGAACCAGGCGCTCGCGGCATAAGCGGATCGCCGGGTAAATTCGCTTTCCAATCCTCGTTGTATAGAGTCGGATAAATATTTCCTCTGACCGCTTTGAGCGCTTCATGCGTGTTGATGATGTGCGCCTTGATCGAGACGTCCTCTAATCCGGAAAGTAAGGCTGAGACATAGCTTTTGTGCCGTAGCCTTAGTCCTTCTATGGCGGCAAGGGGAAACTGCGACTCGTTGGCTTTTGCCCATTTTACAGAGCTGCGCTGCTTTAGCGCTTTGGTTAGATCGGCTTTCGACATCGCAGACGGGCGCGTCCAAAGAACTATGTATATCTCTTCGTGGGCAAGGTATTTCGTGAGATGTTTCCGCCGCTCGTTCAAAAGGTCTTCGAGATTTATATCAATGGCTTTTACCGCAGAGCGGCTCGACTGCATCAGTTTGTCGAGATCCCTTCCAACCATGGTAGGATCGCGCATGAAGAAGAACTGCATCGCGTACCCAGGACGATCAAATCTCGCCCCCAGTTTCATTGTCACCTGATCGACCAGCCATTTATATTCCGTGTCGCCGATTATCTGCTTCGATCCAAGTACGCTTAAAAACGATATCAACGATCCATCCGGCGCTACCAGCGTGTCTTCATCGTCAGCCGTCTCCAACTGGATAAAGGATTCCAGCGGTTGGTGCATGGCCAGCAGAGTTGCCGCGAGTACTTCGTCCAGTAAGCTTATCATCAATTGCCGTTGTTCATGCTTATGGTATGGGTGATCGTTAGAGAATCTTACTTTTCAGACAATAGGTTATGGGTTATTCCCCCAAACTTCAAGAAGACTGAAAACATACCCGGTGGTTTATGAATAATTGGCTAATGAATCAGAGGGCAGATGACAGGGATCAGAGGACAGATAGAGGGTAGGCGCCCTCTTCCTGATTCCTGATACCTGTCTTCTGTCCTCTGCTATGCTAGTATTCTGGTCAGAAATTTTAGGCCTTCTTCGACTCCAGTTTCGTCTATGCCGTGGGATAGGCCCGGGCACGCCCGGCTTTCAACCGGTATTTCCGCAGCTTTGAGGCCTGCTTCGGCATAAGCCATGGACGAAAAAGGAATAACCGCGTCCTCTGTGCCATGCATTAGCATTACCGGGGGAGATGTTTTCTTCTCGGATAGTAGATGTTCTCCACATACGAGCATTCCTGAATAACCAAGCACTCCCGCAAGTTGAACCGCACGTCGGGGGGCTACATAGAGGCTCATCATGGTCCCTTGCGAAAAACCTACCAGTATTAGGCGAGAGGGGGTAACCCCTTGAGATTTAAGGACTTCGTCTATGTAGGCGTCCAATATGGGGGCTGCCATCTTTACCCCTTCGGATATCGCGGACATGCTTTGATTCTGTAGGCTGAACCACTGGTATCCAAATGTGGCCATGTCACAGGGAAATGGCGCGTCCGGGGATAGAAATATTGTGTTCGGGAGACTCCCTTGCCATGCCGAGCCCAGGCTTATGAGGTCTGCTCCGTCTGCTCCCAGTCCATGCAGAAAAATAACCACGCTGTCGGGTTTTCCTCCCGACAGCGGGTTGAGCACATTAGTTTTTAGCATGGCTATATCCATAAAAGATTATTTCGCCGTTCCCGTGGGCAGTGCGGCAAAAGTAACGTGCGCCGTCAGATTGATTTTTTCAGCACGCTCCAGCGACGGGCTTGAACCGGCAGAGTCAGAATTTTCTGCCATAGCCATCATTTTCATACCCCTCCCCAACAATTGACGGGGTTGGGCATCTCCAGGACTTGAATTGGTGAAGTTTATCATGGCTACCCGGTAGTTGCGCCCAGGAATAGCCGAGTTCAGCGCTTCAAGCTGGTCCTTGGTGGATTTGTATATTTGCGTGCGGAGCTGGCCGTATGCGGCTTCGGTTTCAGCAAGCGTCGGCGAAAAGTCTATCGTGTTGACGCTTAGCTGCATCCCGGCTTTGCTTAGCTTTTTTGCGTTCTCGTTAAGGCCGGAAAGCTGGCTTTCTGGAATGCGCGCTTCAAATTGGGCGCTCCAGCGCTCCATGCCGGTCTGGTCCTGGTTGCGGTTGAAATCGGTTAAACGCCAGTCAGCTTTGACCATGGTATCAACCGCTTTGTTCATCTCTGTTTTTGCGCTTCCCGCTGTGCTTCCGGTTACAGCCGCTTCAACCGAGATAACTACTCGCGCCGTTTGCGTGACTACCCACGTTTCAGCCGATAGATCCATAAGTACCTGGTCGTCTTTTTTTACCTCATCGCCCGCGTAGGCTGGCGCTGCAATCAGCATCAATGAGAGCAAAAGTAAAATCGAGCGTATCATGAGCGCATCTCCTTTGGTTGATGAGTCAGAAGTCTAGATCGGCATAATGACGGGGTGGGAGCAATCCTGCAATATGATCCCCCAGCAAAGAGCGGAAACTTGGCCGAGATTTAATTCTAGCATACCATTCCTTGGCTTCGTGGTGTTTATCCCATGGCACGTCGCCAAGATAATCTATGATCGATAGTTGCGCCGCTGCGGCAAGATCCGCCAGCGTTATATCGTCTCCTGCCAGCCAATTGCGGTGCTCCGTCAGCCAACCGATATAGCTCATGTGGGCGTGTATGTTGTGATACGCCGTGTGTATGCGTGCGCTGTCCGGTCCGCCTTCGCCTTGTAGCCTTTTTAGGGCTTTTTCTTCTACGAGGTGCGAGGTTACTTCGCGGTACATTTTGTCTTCAAACCAGCTTATCAGGCGGCGGATTTCTGCTCTCTCCAGCGGGTCGTCTCCAAGTAGGGAGCGGGCCGAAATCGTTTCCTCCAGGTACTCGCATATCGCTCCGGCGTTCGATAGCGCTATGGTTTTGCTTCTTGCCTCCGCAGGCTCGATTATCAGGGTAGGCACTTCTCCAGACGGATTTAGCTTTAGGTACTCATCCCTGGGTTCCCACGGCTTTTCAAGTATCAGCTCGCACAACAGGTCTTTTTCCGCAAGCGCAAGCCGGACGCGCCTGGATGGCGGGTCGAGTGGATGATGATGAAGAAAATAATGAGCCTGAGGCATTTATGATCCAAAAGAAATGATCGGTTGGTATAGCACAATACTGCGCTTTTTCAATGGCTGCGCTCGGCGTTTGAGGGCTTTCGATTAGTATGTTATTCATCATGCAGAAGAAAGGTATTTTCCGGTGGCGGATAAGAATTTTATGGCAAATCTCAAGA
>JAQUWX010000054.1:7211-11646 GCA_028692635.1 Alphaproteobacteria bacterium | reverse complement strand
CCATGTTTCGGGCACAAATCCAAAAAGTAATTTGGCCCTCCGATCATGAGAAAACGTTCGTCCCCTGATGGTAATTTGAAGGATTGAACCCTGTCGTCTTTTAAAGATTTTAAATCATAGGCTGAGGATGGGACTAACGTAGGGGGATCGCGCTCATCCATAATGTTATCGGGTGGAGGCGCTCCGGGAAAATCGCGGTAGGGAATATGAATGACTCTGCGCGGTATATTGGCGGAGTTGGAAAACATAACCGGGATGCGCGCATCGTCAACAAACGTATCGCGCAATCCTAGAATTGTTACGGCGGCATTGCGCAGGTAGCTGTATGGAAATATTTCAAAATTGATTGTTGCCAGACCGTAGCAATAGGCAAAAAACATCAACGAAAAAAAGAACAGTATTTTTGGCAGTCTGGACATGGCGTTTTTTATGTCGATTATTTGAAATAACCGACGCCAAGCGTGTAGTCACCGACTTTTTTGATATATACCGATTTATCCCTTATCTTATTCCTGTCGTTTTTGTCTTTTTTATTGGGCAGTTTGTAATTTATCCATTCGCCGTCTTTGGCGTCCATGAACGCGGCTACAAAATAAAATCCGTTCGCATCCACCATGTCAGTGCCGTCTTTTCCGACAACCGCAGGTCTATCGTTGTGAACCTTGTAAATGCCCATTCCATCAAGGACAAATATTTGAAACCCATCCTCGCCAAATCCGCTTGATTTCTTTTGAAGCGTGACAAAAGCGCTTTCGGGATCTTTCTTAATTAAAGCGGCTGCTTTTTCGGCCAGCGCTTTGGCTTTAGCTTCGGACGATTCCGCCGACGCTGGCGATGCCATCATTGCTGTAATGCAGAATGTTAAGATTAGAAGTTTGAAGATTTTCATCTAAGTCTCTCCGAAAATAGAGCAAGATAAGATCGTAACACCAGGGAAGTCGTTTGTAACATAAGTTAAAATGTGTTCAAAGATGGAATCTGTCTCTGCCTCTTGACTTGCAGCTATTTTAGGTCAGACTTTCCGCCTTAATTACAAAGAATGTTATTCACATGATTAATACCATATCGATTCTCGGAGGTCGCGGCAAATCAGGCGGGAAAGAGGCTGTGGACCGCGTCGATTTGAAAATGGGCGATGTCGTGAGTATCGTAGGACCTACCGGGTCCGGGAAGACTACGCTGATTAACGATATCGAGCTTTTTGCCGACGCTAATACTCCTACGGGACGACGCGTTTTGATCAACGGCGAAAAGCCTCCGGCGGAATATCGCGATAATCCGCACCGGAATCCTATCGCTATGATGACTCAGCATACTACGTTTCTTTCCGATCTTCCTGTTCGGGATTTTCTTAATACTCATGCTCAAATTCGTAGCGCTCCAGGGGCGAGCCTAGACGGCATGCTGGAGAGAACTTTGGCTTTTGCCAATCAATTGACTGGAGAGCCTATTCTTGTCGATAGCAGGATGACGGAACTTTCCGGGGGACAAACACGTGCGCTGTTGATCGCCGATGCTACTATTATCTGCAATACGCCTATTGTGTTGCTGGATGAGGTCGAAAATGCCGGGATTAATCGGCGGCGCGCTTTAGAGTTGCTGCGAGAACATCGGAAAATTTATATATTTGTAACTCATGATCCACGGATAGCCCTGCTTTCCGATTACCGCATTGTGATGCAGGAGGGAAATATTACCGGGATATTGCATACCGATGAGAGTGAGCGTCAGCTTGCGATTAAGGTAAATCGGTTGGATAGCGCGTTCTCAAAATTACGCGATCAAATGCGCCAGGGAGATCGATTGGCATCCGCTGAATTGGAGGGCTTATGCGGTTAGTCATTTGCGCCGGACCTTCCACTACCGGAAAAACAGCGGTGCTGCGCCATGTTATCGGTAAACTTCAGGCTGCTAATAAACGCTCGGCGTTTTTGAAAATCGATGTTCAGTATGCTGAGGAAGACGAACAGTTCGCTCGCGAATTCGGAATGCCTACGCGAAAAGTGTATTCAGGTGAATTGTGCCCCGATCATTGCAGCGTCATGGTTATGGGAGATGCTCTGGAGTGGGCTGGTCGGGAGAAATGCGACTTTTTGTTCGTAGAAACGGCGGGAATGTGTTTGCGTTGTTCTCCTTACGTCGATGGCGGGTTGGGCATCGTTGTGCTGGAAGCTACCAGTGGGATGAATTTGCCTCTCAAAGTAGGTCCGCTTCTTTCGTTGGCCGATGTGGCTGTGGTTACTAAAATCGATCGCGTTTCGCAAGCTGAGCGCGAAGTGTTTCGAGCGCGAATTCAAAGCGTTGCCCCAGAGGTTAAAATTCGTGAGGTTAATGCTCTTTATGGTATTGGCATCGATCCTTTGATAGACCACGTTCTGGCCGCGCCTGAAGTTAATGGGCCTTTGCTTTTGCGGGGCAATCCTCCTATGGGCACATGCACTATCTGCGTTGGTAAAAAAGAGATCGGGTGGAAATCTCACTTTGGCGTTGTGAGGCCACTGGAAAATCAGGCTTTCTATCGTGGGGAATAGATGAAGGATACTGCTGTAACTGCTGACGATCTGCCCGGACTTAATTGTGGGACTTGCGGCTTTCGCACTTGTGAGGCGTTGTCCAAACAATTGGAGACAGAGCCAGAGTTGCTGAAACGATGCATCCATTATTCAACGGATAAATCAGCCTCCGATGAAACAATCCTGTGGCAGGACAGTTTAGGGCGCGATTTTGATTTCTATCTGGATCATTTTCCCTCGGAGCCGGGACCTAGGGAGATAATAATTCCTCATAATCCAATCCTTACTCGTGAATTGGATGTTCAGGTCGGAGATATGCTCGTCGGGCGTCCTCTTGGTATGTCGTGCGGATGTCCCGTTACCCACTGCGGAGTGGTTATGCAGGTGGATCAGCGTACTGGGGTTATCGTATGGTGCGTTACTGGTCCTTTGCGCTCAAGGCAGGAAGGATTTAAGGATCTCGGCTATTATATTGCCGAAGGATATGAGGGATTGGTTCATAAAAAGCGCTGCGATCTTAAAATCGGAATGCGCTATTTTTTTCAGCCCTCAATGTGTATGTTACAGTGGCGTCACAGTGGATTAATCAATTACCTGAACCGCACTCCGGATGCTTTGCAAGTTCGCATTGAGGGGCTGTGGATCGGTTAATAACTTAGAAGAAGGTCGTTTATGGATAAAATTCTTATTCTTGATTTTGGGTCGCAGGTTACTCAGCTTATCGCTCGGAGAGTTCGCGAGGCTGGGGTTTATTGCGAAATTCATCCTTTTAACCGGACGGATGAACAGATAAAGGAATTCAACCCTAAGGGTATAATTCTCTCAGGGGGACCGGCTTCTACTACCGAACCCGGATGTCCTGCGGCTCCTGCGGCAGTTTGGAATATGGGCGTGCCTATATTGGCTATATGCTATGGACAGCAGACTTTGTGCATGCAGCTTGGCGGTATGGTCGAAAAAGGCCATCACCGCGAATTTGGACGAGCCGAGCTTGAGATTATTGAAGAGTGCGATCTTTTCTCGGATTTCTGGAAAAAGGGATCTAAGCACCAGGTCTGGATGAGCCATGGCGATCGCGTTACTAAAATTCCAGAGGGCTTTCGCGTGGTGGCTACCAGTAAGGGCGCTCCGTTCGCTCTTATCGCTGATGAAAAGCGCAAGATGTATGCTCCGCAGTTCCACCCGGAGGTCGTTCATACTCCCGATGGAGCAAAGCTTATAAGCAGCTTTGTGCATAAAGTGTGCGGTATCGGCAGCGATTGGAGCATGAAAACTTTCCGTGACAATGAAATCGCCAAAATTCGCAAGCAAGTGGGGAAGGGCAAAGTCATCTGCGGCTTGTCCGGCGGAGTGGACAGCGCTGTCGCCGCTGTGCTTATCCATGAGGCTATAGGAGATCAGCTTACCTGTATTTTCGTGGATACGGGATTGATGCGTACCGACGAGGGCAATCAGGTCGTCGATCTTTTCCGCGCTCATTATAACATTCCGTTGGTGTCCGTCGATGCCAGTTCAATGTTTCTTGGCGCTTTGAAGGACGTTGTCGATCCAGAGCAGAAACGCAAAACTATCGGCAAGCTGTTTATAGACGTTTTCGAAACTGAGGCTCGTAAGGTTGGGGATGCGGCGTTTCTTGCTCAGGGAACGCTTTATCCTGACGTTATTGAGAGCGTTTCTTTCATTGGCGGGCCTAGCGTCACCATTAAATCTCATCACAACGTCGGCGGATTGCCGGAGCGTATGAATTTGAAACTCATTGAGCCTCTGCGTGAGCTTTTCAAGGACGAAGTCAGGGCTCTTGGTAGAGAGCTTGGTTTGCCGGAGTCCTTCGTTGGTCGCCATCCTTTCCCTGGGCCGGGATTGGCTATTCGCGTGCTTAGCGATATCACGGATGAAAAACTGGAAATTCTGCGCAAAGCGGA
>JAQUWX010000054.1:0-7111 GCA_028692635.1 Alphaproteobacteria bacterium | reverse complement strand
CTCTTGGTAGAGAGCTTGGTTTGCCGGAGTCCTTCGTTGGTCGCCATCCTTTCCCTGGGCCGGGATTGGCTATTCGCGTGCTTAGCGATATCACGGATGAAAAACTGGAAATTCTGCGCAAAGCGGATGTGATTTATCTGGATGAGATACGCAAGGCCGGGCTTTATGATAAAATCTGGCAGGCTTTCGCTGTTCTTTTGCCGGTTAAAACCGTGGGCGTTATGGGAGACGGTCGTTCATATGACAATGTGCTGGCGCTGCGCGCCGTTACCTCTGTCGATGGAATGACGGCGGAATCTTATCCGTTCGAGCATTCGTTTCTAGCGGGAGTTGCGACCAGAATAATAAACGAAGTGCGCGGAATTAACCGCGTGGTTTATGACGTGACAAGTAAGCCTCCTGGCACTATTGAGTGGGAATAGCTTTATAGCTTGAATCCACGCGGCTTATAGTCCAGCGTTTTTAGTCCTTCGGCGCAGTTGAAGATCAGGTCTTCGTTCATGCGCTGGAAGACTGAGAATCCAAAGTGCTTTTCTTTTATTATTCCGATGAAAGAGGCCAGTCTGAAAGCTTCGCGCAACAGCCATGCTGGAAGCAGCAATATTCTCGGTTTGCGGTTCTGGGATTCAAAGACCTTTTCGACCATTTTGCGGTATGTAAGGACTTCGCTTCCCGCGATGTTGAATGCTTTGTTTTTGCAATTGGCGTTTAATATCGCTTTCATTATTGCTTGCGCTACATCGTCGGCATGAATTGGTTGGCGTAGTCCTGTCGCAGGGCTGGCTACCGGAACAAACCTAAACTTGCGAATAAATCCGATCATGCGTGCGATGTTCTTGTCGTTTATTCCGTCATAGATAAGCGTGGGGCGCAGTATCGTGAAGGATACGCCGCTATCCTTGCTCCATGCTGCCAGCTTTTCCTCGGCTTGTTCAAGGGTGTCTGCGACAGCTCTTTCTTTTGGATCCGCGCTCGTGGATTTGCTAAAGCGGCTGGTCGAGCTTACCGCTATGAGAGTTTTCGCGTTACTAAATCCCGATAGATTTTCCGCCAGAACCCATATCGGTAATAAGCTTATGACTATGCTTCCATCGGCAATTTTAAGATCATGCTTTCTCGTTATATCCATCGGGACGGATTTAAAACCAGCAGGTAAATTCGTCATTTCTCGTCTAGAGACGACAGATGCTTTACCCCCAATTTCAGACACGCGTTGCATAAGATACGGAGCTACAAGGCTGCGTCCGCCTAAAATTATAATTGGGGCTGAAACCGTCATCTTTATTAATCTCCACATAACAGTTGAACACAAAGCTAATATCATACCGTTTGATTCTAAACGGTTATTTGAGTGTGGGCCAAAAGTCGGCGGAAAAGCTCGATAAATCAGGCATAAGACTGATCGCTTGCGTGATAGTCCGGGGGCCAGTACATTCTTTAAACTCTCAAAACAATCCGCAACCGAATTCAAGGATATGCACGCAGCCATGGAAGCCGCAGTTATCATTTTCCCCGGTTCAAACTGTGATCGTGACGCAGCTACGGCTCTTGCTCGCGCTACCGGTAAAATACCGCACCTTATATGGCATGCCGATACCGCTTTGCCTAAACTGGATCTTATTGTGCTGCCGGGCGGGTTCTCTTATGGAGACTACCTGCGCACCGGAGCTATGGCGGCGCACTCTCCCATTATGCGCGAGGTCATAAGTTGCGCTGAAAAAGGCGTGAGAGTTCTTGGTATTTGCAATGGCTTTCAGGTTTTGTGCGAGACGCAGCTTTTACCCGGCATCCTTCTGCGCAACGCGAGCTTAAAGTTCGTGTGCCGCGAGGTCGCTCTCAAGGTCGAGAACAGCGGCACGGATTTTACCCGTCTTTACAAAAAAGGACAGGAGATCAGAATCCCGATCGCTCATGGAGATGGAAATTATTTTGCCGAGCCTGATACGCTGAAGCGCCTTGAGGATAACGATCAGGTCGCTTTGCGTTATATGGAAAATCCTAACGGAGCTGCGCACGATATAGCGGGGCTTGTAAGCAAAAAGGGTAACGTGTTTGGCTTAATGCCTCATCCAGAGCGCGCCTGCGATCCTCTTCACGGCAGCGTAGATGGAGCATTGATGTTCGACAGTATTATTAAAGTTTTATCATAAAAATACAGGGATAGAAAAAATGATCCTGAAAATTTCCCCTGAAATAGAGCGCTTGATTGCCGAGCATAATATGCCATTGGCAGAGTACGACGTTCTGTTGAGGCTTCTTGGGCGCGAGCCTACTAAAGCGGAGCTTGGAGTCGCGGCCGCTATGTGGTCGGAGCACTGCTCTTATAAATCCACTCGCATATGGCTGAAAACTCTGCCTACTACGGGGCCGCAGGTCATTATGGGGCCGGGAGAAAATGCCGGAGTGGTCGATATTGGCGACGGACTTGCCGCTGTGTTCAAGATCGAGAGCCATAACCACCCGTCGTACATAGAACCATACCAGGGCGCCGCTACGGGCGTAGGCGGCATTCTGCGCGATGTGTTTACTATGGGCGCTCGTCCTATCGCTAATTTAAACGTGCTGTGCTTCGGCAGTCCTGAGCATCCTAGAACTCGTAGCCTTGTTTCCGGCGTAGTGGCAGGTATAGGCGGATATGGAAACTGCATCGGCGTTCCTACAGTTGCAGGAGAAACTCATTTTCATAAAAGCTATGACGGGAATTGTCTCGTCAACGCTATGACCGTCGGTATCGCCGATAAGAAAAGAATTTTCACTTCTCAAGCGTCAGGCGTAGGCAATTCAGTTGTTTATGTCGGATCAAAGACCGGATGCGATGGGATTAAGGGGGCTACTATGGCCTCTGGAGAATTCAACTCCAACGTTGAGACGCAGCGTCCTACCGTTCAGGTGGGAGATCCCTTTACCGAAAAGCTGCTGCTTGAGGCATGTCTCGAGCTTATGGCAACCGACGCTATTGTGGCTATTCAGGATATGGGAGCGGCTGGGCTGACTTCCTCCGCTGTCGAGATGGCCTCTAAAGGCGATCTTGGCATAGAGCTTGATCTCGATAAGGTTCCTCTGCGCGAAGCTAACATGGAAGCCTATGAAATTATGCTTTCCGAAAGCCAGGAACGCATGCTTATGGTGCTGAAGCCCGGGCGCGAGGCTGAAGCTGAAGCAATTTTCCGTAAGTGGGAATTGGATTTCGCTATTATCGGAAGACTGACAAATACCGGTCGTCTTGTTGCTAAACGGAATGATAAGATCGAGATAAATATTCCCGTAAAACCTCTGGTCGAGCAATCTCCGGTTTACGATCGTCCGCATAAGGAGACTCCTCCTAAGGCGGTCATTCAGGCTTCGCAGTATCCTTTGCCTTCCGATATGTCTCCGTTAAAAGCTCTTTTAAAAATGATGAGCTCGCCTGAGCTCTGCTCTCGCAGGTGGATTTGGGAGCAGTATGATCGTCACGTCGGCGGCAATACCGCTCAAGCCTCCGGCGGAGGCGATGCCGGAGTCGTGCGCGTGCAGGGTACTAATAAGGGACTGGCTATGACGGTGGACTGCGCTCCGCGTTATTGCATGGCCGATCCCGTTATGGGCGGCAAGCAAGTCGTCGCGGAATCCTATCGTAATTTGTGCGCAGTCGGAGCAAAGCCCTTGGCCACTACCGACAACATGAATTTCGGCAATCCTGAGAAGGCTCGCATAATGGGCCAGTTCGTTGGCGTCGTGCAGGGAATGGGCGAGGCTTGCCGCGCTCTGGATTTCCCGATCGTGTCCGGTAATTGCAGCCTTTATAACGAGACTAACGGAAGCCCTATAATGCCTACTCCGGTCATCGGAGGCATAGGATTGCTTGAAGACGTTACTCGCCAGATGACAGTTTCGTTTAAGGCAGAGGGCGAGGCTATATTCGTTATAGGCGCTACGGTTGGCCACATCGGTCAGTCATTGTATTTGAAAGAAATCCATGGCCTCGAGGAGGGGACTCCTCCGCCGGTTAATCTTACAGCCGAACGCAGACACGGAAAATTTACGCGCAATCTTATCGCTGGAGGGTCCGTGACCGCATGTCACGATGTCTCGGACGGAGGATTGCTGGTGACAATTGCCGAAATGGCTCTCGCCGGAGATATGGGCTGCCATATCGAGTTCTATACCAACGACGAAGGTTTCTGGTTCGGTGAAGATCAGGCTAGATATGTCATTACTACTCGCGATGCCGGGGCGTTCCAGATCGCAGTTGGAGCCGCCGGAATACCCTTCATGTTCCTGGGCCAGACGGGGGGCGACGCTATATCTATCTCAAGCGTAGGAAAACTTGAATTGTCGGAATTGCGCGCTTACCACGACAACTGGCTTCCTAATTATATGAACTCATAAGGCTTACTGAAAAATGATGGAATCTACTGAGATAGAGCGTTTGATAAAAGAGTCGCTGCCAGATGCGCGGATCACAATAAAAGACCTGCGCGGAGATGGAGATCATTATGAAGCTCATATCGAAAGCTCGGCCTTCGCGGGTAAATCTAAGGTAGATCAACATCGGATGGTTTTTTCCGCTCTGCAAGGACGCGTGGGCGGTATCATTCAGACATTGGCTTTAACTACTACAGCGGTCAGCCAATAACAAAACAACGGCGGGCAGGGGGCAGCACATGGATCAAGCGGTTGCCGAACGAATTCGCAGCGACATTACCTCTAACGATGTCGTTTTGTATATGAACGGCACTCCGGTGTTTCCTCAATGCGGAGGCTCGGCGCAGGCGGTTCAGATTCTGAATATGATAGGCGTTCAATATAAAAGCATCGACGTTATGACCAGCGCCGGAATTCGTCAGGGCATCAAAGATTTCAGCAACTGGCCCACCATCCCTCAGCTTTACATCAGGGGCGAGTTCATAGGTGGAAACGACATTATGCGCGCAATGCTTGAAACGGGAGAGTTGCAGGCGTTGCTGGAGAGCAAGTAGGTCGTTATAAAGCTAGACCTGCAGAGTGGCCCGCTCTTTTGAAATTATGAAAATTATCTCGAAAATATTCGTTATCGGAAGTAAGGATTACATCCACAATGCGATCCTGTTTTCCTTGAGGTGAACTGGCTGTTATCTCCATGAGATTGTCTATGCGAGATGACAGTAAATCATTTTTTGAGGTTTTTACCATGAACTCATTTATCATGTATTTTAAATTCGAGAGATAAAGTTTTGTGTAAGCACTCTGTTCCAGATTTGAGATAAGGATTACTATATCAGAATTTGTCAAATGAGGGGCAGGGGAGTGCTCAAAGATACAGGTTCCGTCAAGGCTAAGTGGGTCTATATCATACGTTTTTGAAAGGTCTTCTTTGCCAAATCGCTCTATAGAATATTCTCCTGACAAAACCTCATATGTATCACTGCCAAAATCATAATAAAGCAATCGGCGATTTCCAACATACCCTACCGATGGGTAGGTCTTGCCGATTTTTTTAAACCTATCAGGTAAGTCAAAACAGTTTAAAACGGTTTGAGAAAAATAAGTTTTCCCTGAACCAACCATGCCGTATAATGAAACAATTACAGGCGCGGAATCTTCATTGCAATTTATACCAACGTGCATGAATTGCCCGCCAAACAATTTTCCAAGCGTCCCCATTTCCTCTGCGGTTTCTATGCAGAACGTGGCAACGCGATCTGAAAGCAAGGGGCCTTGTTGGATTGCCGATGCTGTCGCCATGGGGTACCTGCCATATGCCTTTTATCTTCAGGTTTTAAAAATTATAACGCTAACTTGGCTGCTTTGCTTTTGAATTTACGGAAATTTTCTCCGAACACTTCGTTGTTCGATGTAAGAATAATATCAACGATGCGTCTTTCTGAACCTAAATGCCTAGGTTCTTGCATATCCAAAAGATTGTTTATGCGACGGGATAATAAATTGTTCCATGGATTTTGTGGCAGAAAATTATTTACCATGTAGTCCATATTTTCAAGATATGGCCTTGTGCAACAAGGATATCCTA
Organism: Alphaproteobacteria bacterium; assembly: GCA_028692635.1. GTDB lineage: Bacteria > Pseudomonadota > Alphaproteobacteria > UBA9219 > UBA9219 > JAQUWX01. The sequence continues at coordinate 1,122 of JAQUWX010000054.1, read as the reverse complement.
TATCCGAAATGAGCACTACAGCTCCAGACTTTTCAAGATGAGGAACAGTGGAGTGTTCAAAAATATACACCCCTTTAAAACTTGGCGGACTTATTGTGGTTGGTTCAAAAAGATAATCCTTGCCGTATTCATCCATATATAAGCTGCCGGACAGCACAGAATAAGAAGAATAGCCAAAATCATTATAAACAAATGACAGGCCATCCACGCTTCTCCGAGAAGGATTGAATTTGCTTAATTTATCGAATAGCGGCTTCCCCTGCACCTTAAAACAATCCAGTGCCGCTTTTGCAAAACTTGTTTTGCCGGAACCGCTGGCCGCATATAATGAAGCAACCACTGGTTCGGAATTTTCTGCGCAATAAACGCTTGGGCGCACAAATTGCCCGCCAAATAATTTACCCAGCGTCCCCATTTCCTCTGCTGTTTCTACACAGAACGTGGCAACGCGATCTGAAAGTAAGTTCTTTTGTTGGGGCGCTGGTGCTGTCGTCATGAGGCTATTTTGTTATATAGCACCCCCAGCCATCAAACATAAAGTTTGGTTAAAATAGTTTCTTGGGGCTGAAATGGCTGATTTTTTGAATTATGTACGTCTAGGGTAAAAAATGTTAAACTGCTGGCAGTGAAATCGACAGGGGGTATTGTCACGATGGCAATAATTTCTTCACGAGGCTTAACTCGCCCAGCAGATTGCTATATGCCTTTAAAAAAAAGCGCAGTGTCTCTTGCGACCATTATTTCAAACGTCGGAAAAACAATGTTGGGGCCGTCGGCAGGTTTGAACAGAAACTATAAACTTCCCGAGTTTCGTCCCAGCCAACATTGTTACAGCATGAACAATTGTGAAAAACCTCCGGCAAAACCGTCCGTTTCTGCAAATGCGCCAGGAGCAAAGGGAGCGCGAACAAAATCAACTAAATTGACGAATGCTTTTCGCGATGCTTTTTCGCTGCTTTATAGAGCTACAATGTATCCATCCCCAGCAAGAGGAATGGGAAGGGGAATATATCTTGCTGGCCCAGATAAAAAGAAACTGGAAGAACTGGGATATGTTTAATTGTTTTTTCTGAAAGTTGGTTGCGGGGGTAGGATTTGAACCTACGACCTTCAGGTTATGAG
>JAQUWX010000120.1 GCA_028692635.1 Alphaproteobacteria bacterium | reverse complement strand
TGGATGGCGCGTTGATGAGCAGAGCCGTTGCGCAGTTCTCGCCGTTTGAGGCTCCCGAAGGTGAAAATGCGATAAATGCCGGAGCTAAGCGCGGGAGAGATTTCTCGGATGCGCGGGCAAGGCCGGAGGCCGATCTTTATAAGGCTCTGCAATCCTATGCTGACGATCATCAGGCGCATGGCAGACGAGTGGCTATCGCTTGCTATAGCAACGGTTCTGCTGACCGTATTTCCGGTTTGCTAAAGGCTCATGGCGTAAATTCGGTGGCTATGGTCAAGAGCTGGGAGGAAATCCGTAAGCTCGATATCAAACTCATATCGCTTTTTGTGCTAGGGGCGGAGCATGGGTTGATTGCTCCCGATCTGGCTTTGATTGCTGAGCAGGATATTCTCGGTGACAGGCTTATTCGTCCCGCTAGGAAAAGAAGGGCTGCGTCTCAGTTCCAGATGGAGCTTGGCTCTATGAACCCCGGCGACTTCGTGGTTCACGCCGAGCATGGAATTGGGCGCTATGAGGGGCTTGAGACTATCAGCGCTATGGGGTTGGCGCACGATTGCGTGAAGCTGATTTATGACGGCGGGGACAAGTTATTCGTTCCCGTTGAAAATATGGATGTGCTTACGCGGTATGGTTCTGCGGAATCCGGGGCTGTATTGGATAAGCTTGGCGGTGTCGCATGGCAGACTAGAAAATCTCGGGTAAAGAGGCGCCTTAAGGATATGGCGGACGCTTTGCTGAAGATAGCGGCAGAGCGGAGTTTAAGAACCGGCGAGCTTATTCAAATAAACGAAGGCAGCTATCAGGAATTCGCAGCGCGGTTCCCATATTCCGAAACCGAAGATCAATTGAGGGCTATAGAAAACGTCATTGACGATCTTGCGAGCGGCAAGCCTATGGATAGGCTGGTTTGCGGAGACGTCGGTTTCGGTAAGACTGAGATTGCTTTAAGAGCTGCGTTCGCAGCGGTGCAAGCCGGACTGCAAGTTGCTGTGGTGGTTCCAACTACGCTTCTTGCTAGACAGCACTATAATAATTTTATAACTCGCTTTGAAGGGTTCTCGGTTCGTATTGGCCAGTTGTCTCGTATGGTTCCGTCAAATGAGGCTAAGCAGACTAAAGAGCTGGCGAAAAGCGGCCAGATAGATATCGTTGTGGGCACGCATGCTCTTCTGGGAAAAGAAATAGCGTTCCAGCGTCTGGGGCTTCTTATCATAGACGAGGAACAACATTTCGGCGTTAAGCAGAAAGAGCGCATGAAAGAAATGCGCGCAGACGTTCATGTGCTGACTCTGACCGCTACGCCTATTCCTCGCACGTTGCAGCTTGCTCTGGCTGGCGTGCGCGAGCTTAGCCTTATAGCTACGCCTCCGGTGGATCGATTGGCTGTGCGCACTTTCGTGCTTCCTTACGATCCTCTGGTGATACGCGAAGCTCTGATGCGCGAGCACTATCGCGGCGGGCAGAGCTTTTATGTGTGTCCTCGCATAGAAGATATTGCTGGCGTTGCAGAGGAGTTGCGCCAGTTGGTGCCCGAGGTGAAGTTGGTGACGGCTCATGGACGTATGAGCCCAACCGAGCTTGAAGATATAATGACTGCGTTTGACGCAAAGCGATACGATGTTTTGCTCGCGACTAACATTGTCGAGTCCGGGTTGGATATTCCGAACGCTAATACGATAATTATTCATCGTTCCGATATTTTTGGATTGGCTCAGTTGTATCAGCTTAGGGGGCGCGTCGGTCGGGCTAAGCTGCGGGGATATGCCTATCTCACATATGCTTCCGGCGCGATGCTCTCTACTACGGCGCAGCAGAGGCTTGAGGTTATTCAAACTCTCGATCAGTTGGGAGCGGGATTCCAGCTCGCTAGCCATGACATGGATATAAGAGGCGCGGGCAATCTTCTGGGAGAAGAGCAGTCCGGGCACATTCGTGAAGTGGGCGTGGAGCTTTATCAGCAGATGCTGGAAGATGCCGTAGCCGCTGCCAGGGCTGGAGCAACCGGAGCTGAACGAGAAGACGATCGCTGGACTCCGCAGATAAATGTCGGAATATCGATATTGATCCCAGAAACCTATGTTAGCGATCTTAATGTGAGGCTAGGGCTTTATCGCCGCCTTGCGGATGGAGATGATGCGGAAAGTATCGAGGCTATAGCTGCCGAGATGATAGATCGCTTTGGTCCTATGCCTGAAGAGGCGGAAAACCTCCTTCAGACAGTGGAGATTAAGCGCTTGTGCCGCAAGGCTGGGGTTGAGAAGGTGGATGCCGGTCCTAAAGGAGCGCTTCTAGCGCTGCATAAGAATGAGTTCGCTAGACCGGAGAGACTCATAAAGTGGATTTCTGCTCAAGTGGGAACCGCTAAAGTCCGCCCCGACCAGAAGATAGTGGTCATTAGGGCTTGGAGCGATCCTGCTCAGAGGCTGGCCGGGGTAAAGAAGGTTTTGACCGAGCTTAAAGATATGATTTCCTGAAATTTTCCGCGTTGCCAAGCTGGGGCTTATAAGAATAAGCTTGTGGGGCATAATTCAAGGAGGCTGATATGACCGAAGACTACGTCACCGCTAAAATTAAAGAAGCTTTGAAGGT
>JAQUWX010000119.1 GCA_028692635.1 Alphaproteobacteria bacterium | reverse complement strand
ACACGCTATCGAACCTGCTAAGCAAAGCGGGATACGATGTAACGAAAGAGTATTATTTTAACGATGCCGGATCGCAAGTCGATGTTCTGGCTCGCACATCGTACTTGCGTTATTGCGAGGCTCTGGGGGAGGATATAGGGGCCATTCCCGATGGCTTGTATCCGGGCGAATATATGAAAGAAGTCGGAGAAGCTCTGGCCAAGCGCGATGGAAAGAAGTGGCTTGGAAAAACCGAGGCGGAATGGATGGACCCTATTCGTCAGTTTTCTGTCGAATACATAATGGAGATGATACGCGACGATCTGGCTCTTATCGGCATAAAGCACGACGTGTTCACCAATGAGCGCGAGATCGTATCCAGCGGTCTTCTCGATAAAGTGTTCAAGTTGCTTGACGAGAAGGGGCTTATATATGAGGGGGTTCTTCCTCCTCCAAAAGGCAAGGCCATGGATGATTGGGAGCCTGTGCCTCTGACGCTATTTCGTTCAAGCAATTTCGGAGACAGTAACGACCGCCCGTTAAAAAAGCGCGATGGGACATGGGCATATGTTATGCCGGATATCGCATATCACTATGACAAGATTCAGCGCGGGTTCAGTTTGTTGATCGACGTATGGGGAAAAGATCACGGGGCTTATGCGGATAGGATCAAACCGGTTGTTGCAGTGTTTGGCGAAGGCAAGGTGCGGATAAGCATTTTATTCAATTCAATCGTGAAGATTTTCAAGAACGGAGAGCCGGTAAAGCTTTCCAAGCGTTCCGGCAACCTGATTACTCTGCGTGAGATGGTGGAGCAGGTGGGCGTTGGCGCGGTGCGCTTTTTCATGCTTACCCGCGTCCCGGATTCCGAGCTTGATTTTGATTTTGTCAAAGTAGTTGAACAAACACGCGACAATCCGGTTTTCTATGTCCAATATGCGCATGCGCGATGCTGTTCCATTTTACGCCATGCTGCGGAAATGTTTAAAGCGGATGAGCTTTCGGCTGATGCTATGATTAAGCAGAACATCAATGCGCTTAATACTGTCGAAGAGTTAGCTCTTATAAAAGGGCTTGCGGGCTGGCCTCGAGTTGTCGAAGCCGCGGCGCTTGCGCATGAGCCTCATAGAATAGCCTTTTTCCTCATGGAGCTTGCTGGACTGTTTCACAGCTTATGGAATAAGGGCAACGACAACGCCTCTTTGCGCTTTATTCTGCCGGATGATTTGGAATTAACTAAAGCGCGATTGGTGCTCATCAAGTCAACTCAAACTGTAATAGCAAGCGGCCTCACCATAATGGGATGTAAGCCGTTGGAGGAACTGCGCAATGATTAATCGCTCGCCGGAACTTTTTTCGCAGCCACCGATACGCTCGGATTTTTCCCGCCACAGAATGGATGGCGGAGGTCGCCGTCGTTTTGCGGTTTTGTTGATCCCGGTGCTTTTGTTTGCGGGTCTGGTATGGGGATATTTTGAATTTGCGGACAGTGAGACTGTCGGAGAAATCCCTACCATCAAAGGAGATAGCCAGGTTAAACAGCGCCCGGACCAACCTGGAGGTCTTGAAATTCCCCATCAGGACATGCTTGTTTTCCAACAGATAGAGAACAACGAAAACGCTCCTCCGCAGGTTGAGCATCTTTTGCCTTCGCCTGAAACTCCTCAGGCTCAGGCGATGGTTAATTCTCCTCCTCCTGTGCAGCAACCAGTGGCTGCTCCTGAGGTTGCTCCTGTGAAGGAAGCGGTTGCTCCGGTTGCCGCTCCAGCTCCTGTGGTTGAGCCTCAACCGATAGCTCCCACAACTACAGTTATTTCTCCGCAGCCCGCGCCTAAGACAGATGTTCCCGCGAAGGCAACTACGGTCGTTCCCAAACAGGAAGTGGTAGGCAAATTGCCTAAAGAGCTGTTCATGATGAACTCGGGAAAAACTTCAGCTGTGCAGCTTGCCTCGATCAATGATGAGGCCATAGCAAAAACTGAGATGCAGAAGTTGCAGAACAAGTATTCTGCGCAGCTGGGCAAAGTAAAGTTGCGCCTTGTAAAAGCGGATCTTGCTGCAAAAGGAATTTACTATCGCGTTCAAAGCGAGGCGCTGCCGGAGTCCGAAGCTAAGAGCTTATGCGCCGCTCTAAAAACGCAGAAGACCGGGTGCATTGTTGTCCATCCCTGATAACAAATATGTAAAGCCGGTTCTTTTCGGTTGCTCTGGAACTGTGTTGACGAGCAAGGAGCGAGATTTTTTCGCAGCTTCTCAACCGGCAGGATTTATTCTGTTCCAGCGCAATTGCTCGGAGCCGGGGCAGGTGCGGCAGTTGACCGACGATCTGCGTCAATCGGTAGGAAGAGCGGATGCTCCTGTATTTATAGATCAGGAAGGCGGGAGAGTGTCTCGCCTAAAGCCTCCGCATTGGCCAATGCTTCCGGCCATGCGCGACATAGGCGTGATATGTGAAAGAGACATCAAAAAGGGAATAGAGGCGGGAATTATCCACGCAAGAATTACAGCGCAGTGGTTATCAGCTCTTGGCATAATTGGAAATTTTGCTCCGGTTTTGGATTTGTATATTGAAGGCGCGTCCAGCGCTATAGGCGACCGCGCTATAAGTCGCGAT
>JAQUWX010000118.1 GCA_028692635.1 Alphaproteobacteria bacterium | reverse complement strand
CCCAAGCGCCACCGAACGAATACGGCGGTAAGCATTTCATTTATTCAAACTTTAAACCTTATCTTGATACTTGCGCGAAGCATTTTACTGAGGAGCAAGGTCGTGTTTTTCTCAAAAAAGGGCAACTCTGAATCTTATATGCGTTTTGCATATGAGAAAGGAGGTATAGCAACCTTTTTTCTCGGGGATGAACATGTCATCCATTGCAACAAAGCTGCCGTAAGAGCGTTCGGCCTAAAGACGGCCGCCGAATTAATCGGCAAGCATCCAGCAGTCTTATCGCCAGAATTTCAACAAGAGGGCCTAACTTCGGTGGACGCCGCCACCTTGCTATTTAAGGAGTGCATTGATAAAGGCGTGGCCGTTTTTGAATGGATTCACGTCCGTCAAGATACGGGCGAGCCTTTCCCCGTCATGGTAACGCTACAAATGGGGCGCGTGAACGGTAAAAGAATAGCGATGGCCTCTTTTCAAGACATTAGAGCTTTGGTCGAAGTTAGAAAAGCTCGAGAAGAGGCCGCGGAAAAACTGGCAGACCAAGTCGTTAAGTTGGCCGCAGCAAAAGAACAGGCAGAAGCGGCCAATCGCGCCAAAAGCGATTTTCTTGCCAACATGAGCCATGAGATCCGCTCGCCAATGAACGCTATTTTGGGCATGTCACAGTTATTGCTTGATACGAAATTACAGCAGGAACAACACACATGGGCGCAGATTATTTACAAATCAGGCGAAGAGCTGCTTAGCCTGATAAACGACATTCTAGATTTTTCTAAAATAGAAGCGCGACAGCTTCGGCTTGAAGCGGTCAATTTTGATCCATGCGCAGCCATTGCCGAAGTAACGGATATATTGTCGATTAAAGCGCTCGAGAAGGGTTTTGAGCTGCTAGTATTTCTCAGCCCCGAAGTACCACGCCGCATTATCGGAGATCCGGGGCGATTTAAACAGATTCTCTATAATTTAGTCGGCAACGCCATCAAATTCACTTCCCATGGACATGTGTTGGTTCAAGTAACGGCTCACGCCGATAAAGATGAAGGGGTTGTTTTACAAATTGGCGTCGAGGACACAGGCATCGGCATTCCCAAAAATAAAATTGATTATATTTTTGAAAGATTCGCGCAAGGCGAGGAAACGACGGTCCGTCGTTTCGGTGGAGCCGGCCTGGGACTGGCCATCTCGCAACAACTCGTTAAAATGATGGGAGGAAACTTGGCCGTCTCCAGTGAGGAAGGAAAAGGATCCATCTTCACATACAATCTTCATTTAAAACTGGGCGAAACCAAGAACGAAATCAACCTGCTGCCAGAAATTAGCCTAAACAACAAAAACGCTTTGGTTGTTGACGATTACGCAATAAGTCGCACCATCATTCAGAAGTGCGTAAACAACCTGTCGTTGCGCTGCGATGTCGCGGAGACAACGGAAGAAGCCAAACAGAAAATTGCGAGCGCCGCGCAAAAGGGGAATCCCTATGATTTTGTTATTATAGATTACAAATTAGGCAAAGATAACGGCCTAGATTTCTGTTCTGAGATCACGCAACAAGAAAGTATCGTTCCCCCGCCTTTAGTAATCATGCTAACGGCATATGGTCGCTTCGCATCGCTGGAGCGCATGTCAAGCCGGGGAGCCTCCGGCTTTCTGGTCAAGCCGTTTTATCCCGCCCAATTAGAAGCTGTATTAAAATTGTTATTGAGCGGACGGCAAAGCAACACGCCTCTACCAATAGTGACTCGCCACACGATTATTAAACTGCTGCATGATAATTTTGACGATAGCGCGCAAGCCACAGTGTTTTTTGAAAACATGAATGTTCTTGTGGTAGAAGATATGCCAGTCAACAGACTATTGATGACAAAAATTCTGGACAAACACGGTTGCGGCGTCGATACCGCGCCAAGCGGCATTGTAGCTGTACACATGGTGCAAGAAACAAAGTACGACCTTGTCTTCATGGATTGCCAGATGCCGGAAATGGACGGTTACACGGCGACGCGCAAAATAAGAGAGATCGAGAACCCCCTCAACAAACACACAATCATAGTCGCCCTTACGGCAGACGCCATGACAGGCGACCGCGACCGTTGTCTAGCCGCCGGCATGGACGACCACATCGGCAAACCCTTCAAACAAGAGCAAATAATTGAAATGCTAAAGAAGTGGCGGAAATAAAGTCCAACACTCTATCTTATTGGCGCGTTGTTTTTGACTTGTAATTGTATCACAATTGTGATACAATGAGAAAGTAGGAGAAAACCATGTCCAAAACAGAAGTCATTCACGCCCGCATCACACCCGACCTCAAAGTTTCGGTCGAAGCTGTTTTACAAAAAATCGGCCTTTCAACAACCGACGCCATTTCCCTTTTCTTCCATCAGATCGTCCTGCAACGCGGAATTCCTTTCGAGGTGCGGTTGCCAAACAAAACAACGCGGCAAACGATCAAGGAAGCGCAGGCAGGCAAAAACCTGAAAGCCCATGCTTCTGTTGCTCAAATGCGCAAAGCTCTCGAAGGCAAATAAATGCTAAAGCTCAAGGCGCATAAACGTTTTGAGAAAGATGTGAAGCTTGCCTTAAAGCGCGGCAAGAATACTGATAAACTCTGGACGATTATTGAGCTGCTTCAGAAAGGCGAAAGCTTGGCTCCACGGCAC
>JAQUWX010000117.1 GCA_028692635.1 Alphaproteobacteria bacterium | reverse complement strand
TATAGTGCGCCCTCCCGCAAGGGAAAAACAAGGTCGGGGCATAGCGCAGCCCGGTAGCGCATCAGTCTGGGGGACTGGGGGTCGCAGGTTCAAATCCTGTTGCCCCGACCATTAAAAAAGGGACGCCACTTTGCGTCCCTTTTTTAATGGTCGAGATGGCGGTTTACACCTGCGACCACTAAACAAAGCAGGTTCACGACCGCGCAATAGCGCGGGCAAGGGACAGCGTGAGGCTACTCCGACATCGGCGCTAACGTGGAGGACGGCAGGGCATCCGTGGAAAGAAGGGATGGAGAGGCATGCTTTTGGACGCCACTATAGCTGAATTGTCATTTTATTATAGGCTTGACAAAGGAGCCATAAACATTCATACGTATAAGCATTGGAACAGGTTATAATAAAAGGTTGGAAAATGGCTAAATATATATCGCCCGCAGATGTTATATCTCCAAAAACGAGTTGGCGTTTGATCGATGTAATTATTGATAGGGGGGAGGGCGATTGTGCCTATGCCCTTGGAATGTGGGAAAAGAGAAGATGCGTTGGGTTCCGATGGAATGGTAATAAAGAGCGTCCTTTGGGCAATCCACAGAGCAGAGGGTTACCAACGTGGACTGTGCTTGATCGTAAGCTTCACAAGGCGATCTTGGAGTTAGTTAAGAAAGAAAATCATATCAAGGCGCCAATAGTACAAGCATTTTTTGCGCAACAAGTTGAACAGGACGACGAATAAGAAAAAGTGAGGGCGGCGTCCTGTTTCCAAGACCCGCCCCCTGAACTTGTCCACGGGAGGGGCGCATAACGCAACCTGACCGCAGCTCACGAGTTGATATTAACTCAACAGGCGTTAAAATGCAATTACCAAGCTCACCAAATCCCCAAGAAATGCCGTATTTTGAGGCGGCATTGCAGCCTGAACGTCTTAACCGTTACATGGCGGCGGCGGAAGATGATAAAGATCAAGCGGTTAGGTTGTATCTCTGGAATTGCACACTTTGTGAGGCTTTTTTGATCCCTCTGCATTTTAGCGAAATTGTATGCCGTAACGCATTGCAGCGAAGCTTGAAGGCGAAGTTGGGGAATAATTGGTATGAAAATGAGACGTTTTTGAAAATCCTTGATGAGCGCTATCGGTGCGAATTGGCCGAGGCGATCAAGCAGGAACGAAAGCAACAGGGCGGAGCTATGACTGCGCACCATGTTGTTTCGGCGTTGAGCTTTGGCTTCTGGCAGCATCTTGTGACCAAGCGTTTTGACAGGCTGTTATGGAGCGCAGGGATTAAAACGCATTTTCCAAATGCCCCCGCGCATAAAAGCAGGGAAGATTTGAGCGAACTAATCGAAAAAATCCGCAGATGGCGGAACAGGATCGCGCACCACAGAGCGATTTTCGACAAGGGGCCAATGTTCAAATATCAGGCGGCGATTGAGCTGATAAAATGGGTATGCCCCACTACTGCCGCTTATGTTGCATCCATCTCCAAAGTGCCTGCAGTGATAGAGTTAAGACCGAAGCAGAGGGATTTGTTCTCAGAGGATATATAAGAAAGTTTTAAGCTGATGTGATGCGGGGAAGGCATGGAAACGGATAAATCCGAGTGGAAATTGCACAATCGTATATTGGAATCATGCGGAATGGCTGTTGTTAACCGGATGTATAGACGAGGCTTTACCGGTAACATATTTTCAATGAATGCCTTAGAATTAGATAAGGCGATTGAAACAATTGAAGACCTAGATATTAGTCTTCCTCTTTGGTTCGCAAAAAACCGTGAAGAACAAGTCCAAACACATCGAGAAATAAACCGATTGTTTCATAATTTTTTAGCGTCTGCAAAAACACTAGTTGATCACACCCGCATTTTTATGGAGACCTATTATGCGAGGAGCGCCTTAGAAAAAAGATATGCGGAAAGATTACAGAAAACGCTAGCAGATGACGAATTATGTGCCTTTGTGCATGATCTACGAAACTACATGCTTCATTATGGTCTCCCATATACACAGATGCATCTTTCCTTTGAAAATGATGGGAATGGAGGGCAGCATAGTTCTGCTGGGGTTTCTTTGGATAAAAAAAGGCTAAGGGAATGGAGCGGTTGGAAAGGAAAAAGTAAGAGGTTTTTGGACAATCAAGGCGATGCGGTTGGTGTTCGCCAAATAACTGCCTCGTATACAGCCAAAATTAAAGAATTTAATGATTGGCTAGATCAGGAAATCAAGCTGCATCACGCCACAGATCTGGAAGAACTACACGCGTTACAAAAAGAATATCAGACAAGATATCCAAGAGCCAAATCTGAAGATTCTTGAGGCTGGCGTTTGAAAAAATTGGGCAACCCTGTCCAGACCCCGCAGAAACACTAGTGAGAAAAAGGTGCTGGAATTGCCCAACGTGCTTGATATATAAGAGAAAGCACGGTTCTGAGGTACTGGGGGTCGCAGGTTCACAAAACAGTCCGGGGGACTGTTTTGCGCGTAGGACTACCGCAAGCGGTGGGCCGAATTCCGAAGCGCAGCGAAGGATAAAAACGTGCTTCAAACCCGTTGTTGGATTTTGAGGATTGGGTGGAAAATGCGGTGCGGTTGCACGAGGCAATGAAGATTGCTCCTGAAAAAGTGGCCATAGTGAATGACAACGCCAAATGTGATCGGGCGGCTGAGCTGGA
>JAQUWX010000053.1 GCA_028692635.1 Alphaproteobacteria bacterium | reverse complement strand
GGCCAGAAGCAAAGCCATCCACCCGCCCATAGACGACCCGACAAGAAGCTGCGGCCCGGTTGTAAGCCTGTCGAACACGCATAAAGCGTCTTCCAACCAGTCTCCGATAGTGCAGTCAGCGATCTTTCCATCTGACTGTCCATGCCCTCGATAATCGAAGCGAAGGCAGGCAAACCCTTCTCTACGGCAGCGTTCTGCGAGAAAGCTTGCTTTTGCACCGTTCATGTCGGATGCATAACCGCCGAGGAAGACCACCCCCGGCGAATTGTTTTTCTTGTCTTCAGCAGCAAGCAACTGTTGATAGGCAAGTCTATGATCGGCTAGGTTAAGCCACTGCGTGGAAGCATTCATGATTCAGTCTCGTTAGCAAAACATTATGTCATCAACATACACATCTGGTAATAGCAGGAAAAGAGCCGATGCGGCAAATGTCGGAGCGTCGCGCATAACGACAGTCCTGCACTTGACCTCCGAGCTTGACCGTGGGGCGGTATCGAGATCCGTAGTCGATCTCGCAGTGCTGACTCACCGGGGAGGCTGGAGGCCGTTGATCGCGTCTGCGGGCGGCCCTCTAGTCATGGAGGCGGAGCGAGCTGCGGTAAGACATACGCGAATGCCGCTTCATAAGACCGGTCTTTTTTCGTCCTGGCGCAACCGCGCCCAACTCGAAGCCCTCACCCGCAGCGCCAAACCGGACATAATCCACGCGCACGGGATTGAAGTTCTTGGGCTGGCATATGGAATAAGCGTGGCGCGCAAAGCGCCGCTGCTTATAGATCTTACCGACACTGTTCCCGCGACATCGCGCAACCGCCGCCTACTCAAACTGGCTGTGGCAAAAGGCGCATATTTTCGGGTTCCCTCAGATTACATGGTTTCTCATTTACAGCAGGATCTTGGCCTGAAAAGCCCGCTGCTATATCGGATATATCCCGGTATTGACACAAGCTGGTACGACGCTGGCCGCATAAGCGCCGAGCGCGTGCAGGATCTAAGCCACAAATGGAGACTCCCGGAAACCTCCGCCATAGTAATAACGTCAACGCCGATGTTACCGGGCTATGGACACAAACTCCTTCTACAAGCGTTAGAACAGCTAAAGCGCAAAGATATTTTCACAGTGATGCTAGGAAAGCCGTCGCCTGATTTTGGCCGAGAGCTGGAGCGCCTGATCCAAGCATACGGTCTTACCGGTCGAGTAATAATGCCGAAATCCTGCGCAGACTGGCCCGCAGCGTGTTGGCTATCAAGCGTAATGGTGGCAGCGAACACGCTTCCGCGAGGACAAGCGCAAGAATTGCTGGCCGCTCAAGCGTTAGGCCGCCCGATCATAGCAACCGACAGCGGAGCAAACCGCGAAATGGCAAAAAGCGGCGAAACAGCATGGCTAATCGCACGTGAAGATCACAATTCGTTAGCAAAAGCGATTGATGAAGCGACCGGCCTTACAACGGACCAAAGAGTAGATCTTGCGGAGCGCACCAGAAACTTCGTACTGGACCACTTCACACAATCTGTGTGGTCCGGCTCAATATTCGAAGTGTACACCGCAATGCTGGCGCAACCGATGGCCACCTAAGTCCCGTTTATACCCCCGTTGGTTCTTTTTGTCGCAATAATGGCGACAATCTTGACATTTATTGCGCCATTTGATAGATTGGTTTTATGTTTTCAATATATTTGGGAAGATTATCATGCTTTCAACCCGCATCAACGCCCGCTTATCCGGCCCCTTAGCTGTTTTTGTTGAGCGCATGGTCAGCAAGACCGGTCTTTATGAAACCCCCAGTGAATACGTGCGCGATCTTATTCGTCGCGACATGGAGGTGCGCGAAAACCGTCTGGACAGAGAATCCATTCTTACCGGTTATCGCGATATTGCTTCCGATGCCGTCATGGCTTCATCGGGAGACTTTAAAAAAGACATGAAGTCCCTTGCTAAAAAAGAGAAAAGCAATTGGCAATGACAAAGCCTGTTTTTTATCTTACGCGTCAAGCTGCGCGAATATTGCGCGACATTCACGCGCACTCTACAAAACAATGGAATAAAAGAACGGCGGATCGTTATATAAACGAAATTTATGCCGTAATGAACAAAATCGCCGCGACTCCGGCCCTTGGCAAACTTCGCAAATCTCGATCGATGCCTTTTTCCATGGTTCCTGCTGGAAAACATTTTATTGTCTACGACTGCATTGACAAAGGCGTCGTTATTTTAACGTTGTTACACCAACGGCGCGACATTGAACGAATAATATCCGAAATGGGGCCATTCTTTGTCGCAGAAATTGACGCTATAAAGAAAAATTAAAACACTACCCCCGCATTGCCCTACTAACGCTCTTCAGCGTGAACAACATAAGCTGTCCGCCCTCCTGCGCCGCGAACAGGCAATCGCCCTCTGCGTTCCAAACAAGCCCGACGATATTTGCGCCCTTTGAAGCCACCGGAGGAAACAGCATCATCTCCATACGCCCATCAAGCGGAGCCATAACGATCATCCCATCATCATACCCGACGGCGACAAGCTCATCCTTAGGATGAGGAGCAACGCTAACCACCCGACGCCCCTCATTTCCGCCAAGAGCAACCGGAGACTTATTCCACGGCCCGCCATTAAAGAACGGCCAGCAAACAGCCTGCTCTGACCCGCTCGTAGCTAGATATTTTCCACGAGCAGTAAATGCCATCGAGTGAATCTTTGCCGCATACCCCTGCATCTGCATCTCAGCGTTATCGCTCAAGCGCCATCCATGCAAAGCGTTTTCCTGCATTGACGCAACGATGATTTTTCCGTCTGGCGACCAGACTACGGACAAGTGCGATCCCTTCCAAAACAGTTTAGTAGGGGAAGAATCCTTGGCATTAACCCAATACAAACTAACGCCATTATAATGAGCCACAGCCAGTCTCTTCCCATTAGGGCTAAACGCCAGCCCCCCAACGCTGCTCTCAATAACAAACGGCGGCGCAACTGGCGCGCCTTCTTCGTCGAGAAGATGGACTTTTTTTCCCTCGCAGTAAGCGCGATGCCCTGAAACAGAAGAAGCCACATGATCTATCCACCGGCCAGAATGCTCGACCAGCAACGTAGGAACATCGACCTCCGGCTCAATTATAAAAACCTTTCCATCGTCTCCGCCCGAAAGAAAAGCATGTTCATCGGCATCCGGTTGCAGCGAGAGCGAGACGCCGTTATGAACCGCCATTTCCCTGGGCTTGTCCGCCAAATCGTTAGCCTCAATAAGGCGCACGCTTCCATCTCCCAAAGAAACCGCCAACCAATCGCCCCTGCGATTAAGCGCTAACGCCGTAATCGGAACGCCAAAATTCCATTGCCTATCGATAGCAGAGTTTTGCCCACTCATAGAGCGCACCACTCAAAGCTTTTGCGCAAAGCAACCTCATCGAGATTTCTCCCGATAAAAACCATCCTGCTCTGACGTTTTTCATCTTCAGGCCAGACATCCAGATTGCCGCCATCCATCATCATGTGCACGCCCTGAACGGCAAACCGCTTATCGCTGTTAGCAAGATCGAGTATGCCCTTATACCGCAACAAGTCCTGCCCCTTGATAGACCGCAGCTCTCCCAGCCATTGCTCGAATTTATCGATATCTATAGGGCTATCCAACATCATCGACACGCTTGATATAGAGTGATCGTGCCGCAAAGCCGCATCTTTATGATGAGCTTTTTCATCCTCTCCGGCAGCCAGAAACCCCGGAGCATCCGCAATAATGCGATCAAGATCGAAACTCCCGCGCCCCATAATTTTATCCAGCGGAGCGTTGCATTTTTCGCAACGAACGATTTCTGCAAATTCATTTATCCCGGATATGGTTGCCTCAACGCGAGCAAGCTCTTCCGCGCTGACAAGATCGACTTTATTAAGAAGAATCGCATCCGCAAAAGCGATCTGATCCTCCGCCTCTTTATGATGCTCGCTCGCCCCGAGCTGAGACATAATGTGATAAGCATCCACCACAGCAATAACGCTATCCAAACAGACGCGCCCCGATATTTCCTCATCGACAAAGAAGGTCTGCGCGACCGGAGCTGGATCGGCCAGCCCCGTAGTCTCAAGCAGAATCCCATCGAAACTCCCAGCCCGCTTCATCAGGCCGCCGATAACGCGTATCAAATCTCCACGAACGGTGCAGCACACGCACCCGTTATTCATCTCATAAATTTCCTCGTCCGCGCCGACCACCAGATCGTTATCTATGCCGATAGCCCCGAATTCATTAACGATAACCGCATATTTTTTCCCATGGCTTTCGGACAAAATCCGATTAAGCAGCGTAGTCTTCCCCGCCCCAAGATACCCGGTCAAAACCGTCACAGGAATTTTAACCTCTCTTAACCCGCTCATTTTTGTTCCTTTTTTATGCAATTAATTGCACATAGGGTTACTAATGCGTAAAATGACCTCAGTTCATTATACGTTTTGTATTTCACACACAAGATAGCAAATATGGGTACTGATCTAGACTGGAATCAATTTATGGTTCTCACCACCCGGGGGGCTCTGCCCAGCGAATACGGCTGGAAAGCTAGAAAACGCATTCTTCCTGCTGAAACCTGCGCACGCCATATCTATTTTGGCCTTGTGGAGAATTTTGACAACATCCCCGGAAAGCTTCGCAATCACGGAGCGACAAAGATTTATACCGGCGCAGAAGCCCATAGTTTTGCCGTTTCCTTTTATGCTGGCCTAGAAAATAAAAACCGCAATTTTGATACTGACGTGTCGCGGCAACTTACAGAGGCATGGAATTCCTTTTATTCCGATCCCAATAGGGATGCTGGAAAATTAAAGCCATATATGGACGATTTATTCCATGACGGATTGCTGATAAAAAGCAGAATTCTCGACCCGTTTTTGAAACAACCGACGACCATGAACACAGCGGTTGAAAAAGCCAATATTGGATCTGGACATGAGGTTCTGGTAATCGGTGGAAAGAAAGAAGTCTCTGTCGCCGCCGTAAGAGCGCTTGGCAACAAAAAAATTGTTATAAACTTCACTCATAGCGATGCGGCGCAATTAATCGAAACGGAGGCCGCCATAAAAGGGATCGCAAATTACGACAAGATAAAAGCTGAACTGCGTTTTATGCCCGTGGATGAAGCCGTAAACTCTGCTTTGTTCAAATCAAATGCCGTTTTGGTCTGTCGTCCTTCGGGGGATGAAGACACAAATGTTGCGTTGTGCACAGCATGGGTTACTCGCTGCAAAAACCAGCCAGACGGAGAGGCAAAAATTATCCACTTAAGACGGGCCGACTTGGAAGCGTCACCAATATGGAAAGCGCTGGATTCCGAACAGCATGGTTTTATCCCCTATTCCATAATTGAAGATGAAACCAGATTAAAATATGCATTTATAAACAGCGTCGCAGACAAAGCGCGGGAAGCCATTTGGGAAATGTCCACTGGCCGCATGAGGGGAGATCGTGTTAACGGCATATTGTTTGATAAGGACACACTGATGCTTGAATATAGATACGCTCGCCGTCCGCTGGGAGCAGCAGCAAATCGTCCGAACACACAACAAAATACGAGCACTTCTCAAGCTGCTCAGGTTTGTGCGTTTTAATAAGTTTGCTTAGCCAACGAACTTTTTGACGGAAATATATTCCACATACATTCTAACTGGAATTAATTGAGTCCTAAAGTTTTCCTTACACCAAATTTTGCAAGTTTTTCGAGGCTTTGCGCTGGAATTTTTATTCCATAGAAATTTCCGTCACAACCAGCAACATAGACCACCGCCCCATTTTGGTCCGTGGCCGCGTTTGTTAAATTGTCTGTATCTTTTGTGGTTGTATCTGGCTTAGTCATATTTTTCTCCAAAAAATAAAGAACAAGAGGACTAACTTCTAATATCGTTATTGTCTCCAAATATAACTCTTAAATCAACATCAACAATAATTTCACCCCCGTTTTTGCAATAAAATTGCTTGGTTAACGGCGTTTTCGACGTCCTCTACGGGAATATATTCCATTGAACTGCCCCCAAAATCCTGAGCGCTTATCACTTGTCCTGTCGTCACTCGGGGAGCGAGTTTTGCCGGAGACGTAGGCCCGAACAAACTGATAAGCGGACAATCCACCGCTGCCAGCATATGCCCCGTCCAGCTATCGTTCGATACGGCGACAGTCAAAAGGCTCCCAACCGCCATAGTCTGCTCAATAGTTATGCCGGGAGCATCCCAAGCCTCATAATCCTGCAACGGAAACTTAGCCATAGGAACGGCCCTGGAAAGTTCGTCCTGCCAATCGACTTCATTTGGACCGAGCAGGAAAACCGGAACCCGCCCCTTTGCCGCCTGAAGCGAAGCGACCTCGGCGAATCTATCTTTTGGCCATGCCTTTATCATATTCCCAGCGCCCGGAGCGAACCCCACATAGGTCAGCCCTTCTGGCAAAATAGCCCTCGCCTGCCGCAAAGCCTCTGCCGAAACCTGCAAAGCCCCGGACGAAGCGGGCATCTGCCCCGTAGTCATCTCCACAAGTTGAAGCATCCTATCGACCATATGGGTGGGCCGTTTTTTGAACAACGGAGGACGAATATCCGAAAACAGAAATTTCAGAGCGGACGAAACAAAAATTTTATGAGGCACGCTGTATCTTGCATACAAAGCCTCGCGCCAGCGATTACGAGTATCGAGAATAAGATCGAATGCCGGAGCCTTACCCACAGGATGAGGATTAACCCTGCTGGCAAGCCATTTAGGCTGCTCATAAACCTCGTCTATGAGGTGGCGAGTAACGCTGCGCAACTGCCCGGCATAGGCGGTAGGCCCCAGAGAAGTTATCCAGTATATCTTTGCCGAGGGACAAGCAGCGCGAAGCGAGCGCAAAACTGGAAGCTTTATAAGAGCGTCTCCGATAAGGTCGCGCCCGACGATTATGCCGATGGTATTGAAATTGATTAATTTATGTTGTGTCATGGGCTTTATGATAACTTGTGCCGATGCTATATGGAAGATAGAAGTACTTTAAGTTGGATTGGAAAAAATACAATGAAAGAAGCAAATATGGAATTGGTTGAAGAAAACGAAGCCATTGAAGGCGCGGAAAAAGAAGCCGCAGCCACAGAGAACGCCATAGAAACGCCCGATCCCGTGGCCGAGCTGACCGCGCAGAACGCATCGTTAAAAGACCAACTCCTCCGCGCCATGGCCGAAGCCGAGAACGTCCGCCGCCGAGGACAAAAGGAGCGCGAAGACACCGCCAAATACGCCACCAGCAATTTTGCGCGAGAGATGCTGACAGTCGCGGATAATTTCCGCCGAGCGCTTGACGCTGTGCCGAAAGACGCAGATGGAAACAACGAAACGCTAAAGCACCTGATGGCAGGCGTCGAAGCGACAGAGCGCCAACTTCTCTCCAGCTTGGAAAAATTCGGCATCAAACAAATGTCCCCGATGGGCCAACCGTTCGATCCCCACTATCACCGAGTGATGGTAGAAATAGAAGACGCCGCCCACCCGGCCGGAACCGTAGTGCAAATTATTCAAGCCGGCTACATGATCCACGACCGCCTACTGCGCGAAGCATTAGTGGCCGTATCAAAAGGCGGCCCCAAAATCCACAAAATTGACACCTCAGCATAGCAGAGGACAGAGAACAGGGATCAGGTATCAGAAAAAGATGTCCAGTTACTTGCCTTTTCTGATTCCTGATTCCTGTTCTCTGTCCTCTGCCTTGCTTAGCGGATGGTGGTCTTGCACAATCTTGGTCAAACGATCCGTTGCGACGTGCGTGTATATTTGTGTCGTCGCAATATCCGCATGCCCGAGCATGGTTTGCACGCTGCGCAAATCGGCGCCGTGATCTATAAGATGCGTCGCAAAAGCGTGGCGCAAAACGTGAGGGCTTAAACGCGTTGGATCTATGCCGGCGGTTATTCCAACTTGCTTCAGTAATTGAAAAAATCGCTGCCGGGTTAGATATCCCGTCTTGCTGCTAAACGAAGGAAATAAAAATTGCGATTTGCGTTTGTCTCCCAACATATCTTTTCGATACGTCATCCACTTTTTTATAGCTTCAATCGCAGCATCTCCGACAGGAACCAGCCGCTCCTTACTGCCTTTGCCCAACACCCGAACCATCCCGCGATCAAAAAGCACCGCGCCTAAAGGCAAACCCACAAGCTCGCTCACGCGCAATCCGGAAGCGTACAAAAGCTCAAGCAGCGCATTAAGCCTGGCCCCATCCGCATTTACCATTTTCCCGGAAACGCTCAACAAATCCAGAACCTCTTTTTCGCTTAAATACTTCGGCAAAGAGCGCCCGGTTTTGGGAGGATCTATATTTCTTGTAGGATCGTCTTTTCTAATTTTCTCCGACCCCAGGAACCTAAAGAACTGCCGCAAAGCGGAAAGCCTCCGAGCCTGAGTAGTAGCGGACATAACATTAAGAGCCGCCATATAAGCCCTAATATCTTCATCGTTAGCCCGTGAAAGATCGACATTGCGCTGAGCCATAAACAACGACGCATGAGCAAGATCGCGCCTATAGGCGGCGCGAGTATTGGCCGCCGAATTACGCTCGGCCAGCATCATGGAAAGAAAGGACTCTATATGGTCCGGCATATCATGGAGCGGCTTGAGCGAACAAAACAGCCGCAGTCTCTCGCGCCAGCCCCTGAGCCTCAGCCGCAAGCCCGACAAGCCGCAAAGCCCTCACCGCCTCGGCAAGCACAAGAACGGGAGTTTCCGCCGCGCCGCTATCAGCCACAAGCAGACTCAAAAGAGCCGCCTCGGCTTTACGATTTGAAGTTCCCGCCTGACGCAATCTTTCCATAAGCAGAGCCGCCGGAGGATTGATTCGCTTATTATCCGCAGAAACATCCACAACGCGAGCCCAGGCATCGTCGGACACAGAAATTCCCTCCGCCGAGAACAACAGCAAAGCATGCCCCGCCAACTGCCGCTTTGCGCGATCGGCATCCTTAAGCGAAGCATCGAGCCATAATGGAAGCTCTTTGCCATAAGTCGCATCGTCAACCAAACCGGACGTCACCATAACCGGCCAGAGATTACGCATGGTCGCATCTTCAAAGAAAGAAACGGAGCTATTGCTCCTGGCAAGTTTTATCCACGAAGCAGCGCTCTCCTGCACACCGGCAAGAGTAAACAGCCGAGACATAGCTCCAGCATATGAAACATACTCCGCCTGAGCCGGAATATTCTTCACCACACCGGCAAGCGTTGTCCCGACGGTTCCGCTAAGCGCAACGGCATCGGCGGACTGTATAAAATTCACAGCAAGCTCGAGCCTTTTTTTAACATCGGCTTCTTTCGAAAGAGCTTGGAAAGTGAGAGCCCGCAACTTTGCCCCAGTCTCCATAGAGCTTTTCGCATTAGCTATAGCCTCATCCTTAAACGAAATACCGGCATAAACTCCGGCGAGATCGCTTGAGCTGATAAGCCCGCGAGCCGCCGCTTTCTCAGCAAGAGCCAGCAAAGCGCCATCGTCCGCAGCCTTAGCTTTAATGAGCTGAGGAACGAGAATAGCATCGGGCCGAGCAAAAACTTCCGTAGGAAGCGGCAATCCGGTCTGAAGAAGAAGCACAAGGTTCGACGCCTTCAACGGAGTCAACTGTCTTGGCAGTTGCTTTGAAGTATTGATAATATTTTTATTTATAAGTCCGATGAAAATATCGTCCCTACCTGTCTGCTCGCGCATCAAATCGACGCCGAGCTGCGCCGCCTTAGTATCTCCCGCCTGCAACTGGCAGATTATAAGAAGCTTTTGCCATTCCAGGCTGTTGTGGCTGGACATCATAGAGGGCACAATATCGCACGC
The DNA here is from genome assembly GCA_028692635.1 of Alphaproteobacteria bacterium. Classification (GTDB taxonomy): domain Bacteria; phylum Pseudomonadota; class Alphaproteobacteria; order UBA9219; family UBA9219; genus JAQUWX01. The sequence goes on along the minus strand of JAQUWX010000053.1, from coordinate 2,372 downwards.
AGTTTTCGTATCGCCGTTCACAAGCAGCGCTTCAACAGTCATACGAAGAGTTATATCGTCGATCATCTCCGGCTTCACAAGATTTGCCATCTGCCAAGCCTCTGGACCATCGCCCAAAGCGACGAGCTTCTCGACCCGCAGAGCAGTAAGACTGCGAGTAAGCGCGGATTTCCCATTAGGAACCTGCGCAATAGTAAGAAGCAATCTTCTGGCAAGATTATTCAATGTAGGCGAAGCGGTAGGCAGATTAACCTCAGGCAGCAAACGATCGACCAAAGCGCGGGGAGTGTCCTGCCACATCGAAGATCCAAGCCCGCCATTTTTCGAAGTAAGCACGCCAGCAGCATCTGGATCGATGTTGCTCAAAGAAGCCGCTTCTATGGACGAGGCCGATTTAACAACGGTATTTGAAGGAGCCACCACAATTGAATCCGCGCCGACACTCACACTCGGCTCCACCGAAGACGTTGGCTGACGCTCTCCTGAAAAGGCTGGCGCAGGCGGAGTAATAACCACCGGCAAATTTCTTTCTCCGCCATTCGGAACACGAGAAGACGGTAGGAAACTTGCGTCTCGACCGTCGTTCACATCCTGAGCCAAAGATTGCCTCACAGGAAACGCCACAATCATAACGGCAAACAAAATGACAAAAAACTTTTTCATTTATAATCCTTCCGCCATAATTTAACCGCCGCGAACGCAGCTTGCGCTTCATATGACAATGAGGTACACCGAGCCTAGCGCCGCTCCACCCATCCTTACTCTATTGCATCATGAATACAATTGCCAATCCGTTAGACCCAGCCCACCCCCTCCCGGCGAAAAGCCTGGTGCTGGTAGGAATGCCCGGGTCAGGGAAAAGCAGCATCGGAAGGCGCCTTGCAGCCCGCCTGGCGCTCCCGTTTGTTGACTCCGACACAGAAGTAGAAACGGCTGCCGGAATGACCATAGAACAAATATTTGACCGATTTGGCGAGGCGGAATTTCGCGCTGTAGAACGCCGGGTAATCAGCCGTCTTTTGAATGAATCCCCGCACGTCATCTCCACAGGAGGAGGCGCGTTCATAAATGAAGAAATCCGCGCAATGATAAAAGAGAAAGCCACCTCCATATGGCTAAAAGTTGACATAGAAATACTGTTCGACCGCATATCGAGAAGAGCGGACCGCCCGCTGCTAAAAGGCGATGGAGACGAACCGCGCATAAAACTAGAAAAGCTCAAAGAAATCCGTGAAGAAACATACGCGATGGCCGACATAACCGTAGAAAGCGACCATCGCCCAGCAGAAGAAACTGTAACCCGCGTCCTAGAAGCGTTAAGTAGCAGAGGACAGATGACAGGAATCAGGTATCAGAAAAAAGAATAAGAGAAGAAGCCCCACCCTCTCTTTCTGATCCCTGATCCCTGATTCCTGTCATCTGATCCCGAAGTAGAACCACTCATCGCCGATGGGACAGTCGATGCGAGGCAAAAGAACATATCCGTCATCGGGCGCGAGAATGGTTTCTCCGTTAGCCTTAAAAGCCAAGACTTCTCCACGCTTAACCGTTTCCAGGTGCTTCCAGTTTTTAGCCAAACGCCCATTGTCGGTCCGCCAATAAACGCCCTCGAGCTTCAAACGCAAAACCGGCTCCTGGTTTAAAGGAAGTTTTCCCTTGTCGGGACTTATGCCAAGAAAATCAAGAGCGTTGAGCACGGCGGCGAAAGCGACATCGACAGCGGCAGGATCGTTATGCTGCCCGCATTCCAGAGTTATTCCGGTCTTGCCGAACATGCGAGCATATTCAACAGTGCCAACTGACGTTTGGTCCGTAGCCTTGCCGCTTATACGGGCATAAGCCTCTGTCCACCCGAAAATTTCGATTTTAGGTCCAAGAATATTTCTGAAAGCCTCTTCTTTAGGATCGTCCGTACCGGCGAACATAAAAGCCCGGCCCTCAGAATGATTAGAGTGAAGATCGAGAAGAACGTCGCATTTTTTAAGAAGGGGGCAAAGTATATTGCCAATGACATCTTCATAATCCACGGGATTTTCGCGCACGCGCAAATCTCTATTGAGATTATGATCGACGTAACGCACGCCACGCTCATACGCTAAAGGATTAACCACCGGCACGAACGTGGCCGTGCCCTGTAGTATGGGTATATCGCCGTCCTCTATCTTGCTGAGTATTTTAGCAATAGCCGCCGAGCCGCATTTTTCGTTGCCATGAACGGCGCCAAGAACAAGAAGATGTGGACCGGGGTTTGGAGAATAATAACTAACAGTTTTTACCGGCATAGAGGACCTTTACCAAAAAACGTTATCGCCTTTGGCAATATGCCCATTTAAGAGCCAAAAAATCAACCCCCCACAACCTAAAATCTATAG
>JAQUWX010000116.1 GCA_028692635.1 Alphaproteobacteria bacterium | reverse complement strand
CGAAGCTCCCCATCTGAGCCATAATAGCGATAAGAGCATTCTGGCGAAGGAAGGTAGATTTCCCGGCCATATTAGGCCCGGTCAAAAGCCATAACCTCTGGCCTTCCGCGAGATCGCAGTCGTTGCCGACGAATGTTACGGAACCGTTATCATCGTTCTTAAGCGCCTGCTCCACGACAGGGTGCCGCCCCTCGACGATCTTAAAAGAAAGAGATCCATCGACGACCGGTTTAACATAATTCTGCTCCACCGCCAGCTCCGCCAGAGCGGCCACTACATCGATGTTGGCTATAGCCGCAGCAGTCTTCCTCAAACCCAGGAGACGAGCCATAACGCCCTCGACCAGCTCGGAGAAAAGCTGCATCTCGACCGCAAGAGCTTTATCCGCAGCCTCAGTTATCCTGCGCTCAAGCTCGCCAAGCTCAACGGTAGTAAAACGAACCGCGCTTGCTAAACTCTGGCGATGAATGAAATTCTCTTTCTGCGCCATCAACTTGTCGGCGTGAAGGGGCGTCACCTCTATATAGTATCCGATAACTTGATTGTGCCTGATCTTAAGCGCGGAGACTCCGCTCTGCTGAGCATATTTCTGCTGCAACCCGGCGATGAGACGGCGGCTATCGTCGCGCAGTTCCACCAATTCATCGAGCTGCGAAGAATATCCCCTAGCAATAAATCCCCCATCCCTGGCCAGCATAGGAAGGTCCGCGACAAGAGCGCGATCTAATTTATCGTGCAACGCGCTGTTATCTCCCAGCCCCTCGACATCAAGCCGCAAATCTTCTGGAAGCTTAGACATAACCTCAAGCAAATAGCTTCTGATAGTATCCGCCTGCGCAATCGCATTTCTAACGGAAGCCAGATCGCGAGGTCCTCCGCGCATCAACGCGAGCCGAGCCAAAGCCCGCTCCAAATCGGGAACCGCCCGCAAGGCATCCCGCAGCTTTTTACACAAGCCACGGCTCTGAACCATGAACTCAACCGAAGCCAATCTTTTATTTATAGCCTCCGGCTCCGTCAGCGGAGACATCAACCGCAAAGCCAGCAACCTGGCCCCCGCGCCTGTTTGCGTGCGATCGATAGAAGCAAGAAGGCTCCCGCGGCGCTCTCCCTGCTGAGTCCGAACAAGCTCCAGATTTTTTCTAGTCGAAGCATCTATGGCGACTTGGGATGAATAAGAATTAGATGGCCGAGAAAGATGAGAAAGATCGCTTTTCTGCGTCAACGAAACATAATCGATCAAAGATCCAAGCGCAGCGACTTCCGCCCTGGAGAAATCCCCGAAAGACTCAAGAGTGTTCACCTTATAAGCGGCAGCCAATCTCCTGCGAGCGTTCTCGCTATCGAACCTGCTGTTTGGCTGCGGAGCGAGTTGCTCCTTCCACTGTTCCAGAACGCCGGAAATTTCCGACTGTTCCAAAAGGCGCTGCGGCAAAATCAGCTCGCTTGGATTGATGCGAGCAAGCACCCCGGAAATTTCAGCGACAGAAACCGACTGGCTCCCCGGCTCCCCGGCGGCAAGATCGAGCCAGGCGACAGCGAATTCGTCCCCCACCTGCATCAAGCAAGCGAGAAAATTAGCCGACCGAGAATCCAGAAGACTGTCCTCCGTAATGGTCCCCGGAGTAACGATCCTGACGACATCGCGAGTAACGATAGATTTATGCCCGCGCTTTTTAGCCTCTGCCGGAGACTCCGTCTGCTCGCATATAGCGACCCTGAACCCATGTTTAATTAATTTTGAAAGATAGTTTTCATAAGCGTGAACGGGCACGCCGCACATAGGCACATCCTGCCCCTGCATCTGTCCGCGCCGCGTAAGAGCGATATCCAAAGCCTTGGAGGCCTTAACGGCGTCCTCAAAGAAAAGCTCATAAAAATCGCCCAGACGGAAGAACAACAAGCAGTCCTGATGCTGAGCCTTAAGCCCTAGATATTGAGCCAAAAGAGGCGTCACCGCATCGTCTGGGGAGGTGGGGGAAATATTTTTAATGACTGTACTCATAAATGGCGCAGGTCTATGTTTGGCTAGATATAGAAAGTTCCAACAGGCTATACCTTAAGCAATGATTCTAGGAATAGGTAGTGACATAATAGATATACGGCGAATCGAGAAAATTCTCGATCGCTATGGGCAGCGCTTTATCCAGCGAGTGTTCACCCTCGAAGAACAGCAAAAAGCGGCAAAAAGAACCAATCCGGCCGCAACCTATGCCAAGCGGTTCGCAGCCAAAGAAGCCTGCGCCAAAGCTCTTGGAACCGGAGTTAATCACAGGGTATTTTTCCGGGATTTGGGGGTCGCGAATCTGGCCTCCGGCAAACCGATCATGAAGTTAACGGGCGGAGCGCTGGATATCCTCAACAAAATAACCCCATCGGGCATGAAAGCGGTCATTAACCTAACTATCACGGACGAGATGCCCTTGGCGCAGGCAATGGTAATCATAGAGGCCGAGCCTATAACTAATTAACAAACCAAAACACCGGGTCATGCCCGCGCAGGCGGGCATCCAGCGTCCCACGTCCGTGGGACGTATAACTCGCTTTTCCATATTTGATTTAGCTAATCCGATTAAGGGCCGAGTATTTATTGACGAAAGGCAAGATTTTCTTAATGTTAGCCTGTATAACCTGACTCCCCGCCGGAATCGGGGTTAAATCGTATCAACTTTGACAGGAGAAGTTTCCATAGCCCGCCCAACAATACCAACCGCCAA
>JAQUWX010000115.1 GCA_028692635.1 Alphaproteobacteria bacterium | reverse complement strand
TTTGGCGTTCTTATCGGCATTGGCATTCTTGACATTGTTTCACCAGAGCTATTCAAGTTGGGACTGGCAATCTATTTGATGATTTTTGTTGTGTTCGATTGTGTTAATTTGAAGATGATAAACCGCGAATGGTTGGGGGCCAAGGCAGGATCGCTGATGGCGGGTTTTTCGGGCGGCATAATATCTGGCGTTACAGGAATGGGCGGCCCTCCTTATGTAATATATCTCCGCACAATTGGTTTGGATAAACTTACATTCAGAGCTACCATTATATTTGTTATAAGCATCAGCAATTATTTCCGTCTTTTTTTGGATGCCGATGAAATCATTCATAACGAAATTGTGTTAAAGAATTTCCTGCCCTGCTTGGCCGTTTTTGTAGTGGCTTCGATCATTGGCTCTCATCTGCCAAAGTTTTTATCGGAAAGAGTGTTCAAAAACGCCATCAATGCCATGTTATTTGGTTCTTCGATTATGCTGTTTTATAAGAGCTTTACATAGAGCGCATTTAATAAAAAGCAACGTAGTTTTGCCGCCGCCGTTACCAGCCACAACACCGATACGACAGCGTTCTCCGATAGTGAAACTAAGATTTTGAAACAAAGGTTGAGGCGTTAAAAAGCCAACCTGACGAAGTGTGATAAAGCTCATGATCTTCTCTCGATACAAACTTGGGCAAAAGGACAAACACGCACGGGCGCGCTAGCCGCCAGTGCGTTTGCCGTTCAGGACAAGCTGGAGAGGATCATATTAAAAGATCACTTTTTACCCAGCCCTGCGGCACAAAAGCGCAGGGCAATACAGGGGCCGCGTGTTACATGCTGCCGCTTTACAGTCATATTGGCCTCCTGAAGTTAAAGGTTGATCGTGATCAGTACTTTACACATAATTTGCACAATGATCAAGGCTAATAGTTATTTTGAACCCTCAGTAACTTTTATTTTTATCGCAGAAACATTCCGATATAAAAAAGGAAATAAAAATGGATGCCTCTCCCTCACTTATGATTGATAAGCCCCTCCCGCCAACAGAAAAATTATTTAATGAAGACCCGTATATAAAACAGGTCGAAGCAACGGTGATCTTTGTTCAAGGCCCATATGTTGTAACCGATAAAACCGTTTTTTATGCCGAGTCCGGCGGACAAGCTAGCGACACAGGAATGATTAACGGCCTAAAAGTTGTCGATGTCGCTAAAAGAGGCGGCAACAGGCTTGTCGTCAAAAAGGAAGGAATTGAAGTTCCGGCAGTCACGATCGATACGACCATCGTTCACATGCTTGCGGAAGATGCGCCATTTAAGATTGGAGACAAAGTGAATATGGAGATCGACTGGCCGCGCAGATATAATCTTATGCGTTATCACTCGGCCTCTCACTTTCTCTATTATGCCGCACATAAGGTATATGACAAAGAAGGCGACGAGATTTTTACAAAAGGATGCAGCATAAGCGATGAAGGAGCGCGTTTTGATTTCTTTGGTGATATAGATGGCGCACGCATTCCCGAAGTTGAGAAAATCGCCAACGACCTTATAAGCGCCCCGGCCATCATAACAATGGAAGCCGAAGCGCTTACAAAAGATATTCACTATTGGCGATGCGGCAACATTGTCATTCCCTGTGGAGGAACACACGTTCGCTCAACCGAGGAATTGGCCCCAATAAAAGTCAAGCGCACAAAGAAGGGCCAAAACACGACAAGACTATCGGGGGTTTTTATCTAATTAGGCATGCCAGGAAGCAGCAATGGCCGACTGTAGCGTTGAATCCGTAGGCATTGCCGTTGCAGTGACTGGGTTAAAGCCTGGATTGTATATTCCCACAATTAATCCTCCTCATTGTATGATATACCATCTTCTTCTGCATGACATGTAAACAATGTATGAGCGCCATCCACTTCCCTGAGATAGGCAACGCTATTCTCTTGAACACCCTTTTCATCGTAAGGATATATATTGATCTTTTTGCCAGTTGCTTCTCTAATTTTGGAGGCCAATTCCGATGCAGGAACGGCAACCCAAACAACATACAAAAAATCATTTCCAGCGGGGATTGTTAATTTTTCCGCATCAAATCCGTAAAATTTTTCATTAATGCTATATGTAGCATAAATATCTTCAATCTTCGGATTTCTATAGCCCCTCTTTTCCATCAATCCATTTAAGCTCTCATTTTTTTCTACTGAAAAAAACAGGCTCCTCGGCAAACAGCTATCAATGAAGGGGAAAAAATTAGATAACCATTCTTTCTTTGCAAACTCACTAGGAGATGACTTAGACCAATCCTCAATTTTTATTAATTTCCAACAGTTGTCTTTTTCAAAATAGTATATTTGTTGATAATTCGCTCCCCTTTCTTTCCCAACCTGCATTACAACAGCATGTTTGTTTGACATGCTGTGTACATAAGGGGCTGAGTCATCCCCCTTATTATTACTAATTGCAACCAAAGGAAATATTAATTGCCCCTGTTTAAAACTCTTAATATTATGTTTAACTCCTTGCCTTGTTGAAACAATATCATCGACTTCTAAAGGATATCTTGTAAGCACCCGCTGAATTTCAGAACCGCTTACAAAAGCATCTTTGAAAGCAAAAAACTCAACAATTGGGTCTTTTTCATTTTTTTTATACGGACATCCGCCTTGTAAAGCTGCAACACTTTTTTCTATAGATGCCCTAATGTCATCTTCTGTTCTTTCCTCCGCCCGAACATCAAA
>JAQUWX010000006.1:27249-55326 GCA_028692635.1 Alphaproteobacteria bacterium | reverse complement strand
TTTATTTCCTCAACATCTTTCGGAGCGCCTATGCCCAAAAGCAATATTCTTTGCAGCCGTGTCTTTGCTGGCGAAACTATGGAAAGAACCTGCCCATGCGAGCCATCGAATTTACCGGAGGCCATTGCGCGTTTAATCACGCCGCCTAGTTTAGCATCCAGCTTGCTCCCCCTATTTCCAAGCTTGCGATCCGCAGCAACGGTCAGGATAAGGGCGCCTTCCGAAGGAACGGCTTCCGAAACATAAGTAATTTTGAGCATGATTTCCTACCAACGGTTACATAAACATCGTGATTCTTTAACTAAAGCAGTATATCCCCATTATATGAACTAGCAAATACCTGCCAGTTTATATAAAACCCTCGGTAGCATGATAAAACGACTGGATATTTATCTTTTCCGCCAAATCGTCATGGCTTTCCTTTTTTCGGGACTGGCTGTGGCTATCGTCGTGCTTTTCGCGCTTTCATTTAAAATGCTCTCGTTCGTTATAGACAACTCGGGCACCATGCTGATTTTTTTCCAGCTTATGGGGCTGATGGTCTTTACGTTTCTGCCTTTGATAATGCCGCTAAGCATAGGGGTGGCTGTCGTCTTCACATACTATAAGCTCGCCATCGACAGCGAGCTTATCGTCATGCGCTCTGCCGGGATAAGTCCTCTTAATTTGGCCAGACCTGCCATCGCGTTCTCCATAATAGTTGTGATAGTCGGATACATGCTGACCACATGGATTACTCCATGGGCTAATCGTGAGCTGGTGCTGCTTCAGTATAAGGTGCGGGATAATTTCTCGATATTTCTGGTGAAGGCCGGAGCATTCAACGATCTTTCCGACGGACTTACTTTTTTCGCTCGAGATCGCAAGGGAAGCGATATCGAAGGCATATTGATACATGACGTTCGCACGCCTGAGCAGCCGGTTACTATTATGGCTGAAAACGGCCAGTTCACCACTAATGAAGCCGGAGAGCCTCAGATCATGGTGTTCAAAGGCAAAAGACAGGAAATAAATCGAGCGACGGGGCGACTGTCTCAACTGGATTTTGATCGGTATGTTCTTGATCTGCAAGTGCTGAAGAACGGCTCTGTGGAAAGAGTGCCCGACCCACGAGAGCAACCTACCAGCAATTTGTTCAGCAAGGCTTTTGAAACAACTCCTACGTCCACGACAGCGACGAGCGGTCGCAACAGCAAGGAGCGCTCTGTTTCAGAATTGCATCAGCGCCTTACCACTCCGCTTCTGGCTTTAAGCTTCTGCCTTATGGGAATTACTTCTATTCTAGCAGGCCCTTTCAACAGGCGCGGCATGGCTAAACGCATCGTAATTGCGGCAAGCGCCATTATAATTCTGCAAACCGCCAGTCTTTCTCTTGTAAGCATGTCCACTAAAAACGAGTGGATGTTCATCGCGCTTTACGCGGTTATCATAACTCCTATACCAGTGTGCGCGGCTATACTTGGCCTGGATAAGTGGTTTCATCTTCCGTTTTTGCTGCACAAGCAACACAGGGATAAAACCGCATGATAAAAAACTGGACCATAAGCCGGTATCTGGCTTCGCAGTACGCGCTTTGGTTCGCAGTTTTTATGTGCGGGCTTGCGGGCATAATCTTTCTGCTTGAGCTGGCGGAGCTGTTTCGTCGCGCAGCGGATTTGCAGGAAGTCTCTTTTGGCCTTGTCATGAAGATGGGATTTTATAAGCTCCCTAACACTATCGATAAAATTCTGCCGTTTGTGGTTTTGTTCTCCGGGATGTTCACTTTCTGGAAGCTGACTAGAAACCAGGAGCTTATTGTGGCTCGAGCCGCCGGAATATCCGCGTGGCAATTTCTGGCTCCGGCTTTAATCGTTACGCTGCTTTTCAGCTTGTTCAATCTGGCTCTGATAAATCCGGTCGGAGCGGCCATGAATTCTCGCTTCAAAGATATGGAGACGCGCTACATGCAGCGCAGCCCTTCGCTGGAGCTTACCGGCTCTGGATTGTGGTTGCGCCAAAGCGATAAAAAACAAAACGAAGAACGGCACTATCTGCTTCATGCGGATCGCGTCGAGCTTGATCCTTTGACCATGATCCCGCTTATAGTTTTCATATATGATAAAAACGATCGCTATCTGGGCAGGATCGACGCTCCCAAAGCGGTTCTCAATAATAACTATTGGGAGATAAACGACGCCTGGTTTAACTGGGAAAATCAGACTCCGAACCATGAAGATCAATTCCGACTTGGCACAAATCTTACTTTAGAAAAAATACAGGAGAGCATGGCTCCGCCGGATACCATCTCGCTGTGGGAGCTGCCCAACTTTATCAGGGCCATGAAATCTATCGGACTGCCCCCCATTCGTCATGAGTTGCAGCTACAGGTTCTTCTGGCTCAACCTCTTTTGCTTTGCGCGATGGTGTTCTTTGCCGCTGCTTTCTCTCTGCGCATAAGCCGCAAGGGAGGGATAATCCAAGCCATTTTGCTGGGGCTTCTGGCCGGAAGCATGATATTTTCCCTGAACAACATCGTTAACGCTTTGGGAGCAAACCAGACTTTCCCTATCATTCTGGCCGCTTGGGCCATTCCCCTGGCTGCCATAGTGGGCGGCAATACAGTGTTGCTTTATCTTGAAGATGGGTAGAACTATCGGCTACCATCCCCGAACCCGTTACTTTCAACCAATCATTGGCATCATGCGCAAATACCTTATCGTACTGTTTATGTTGTTTGCATCCTTCCTGCCCTCTTCGGCGCAGGCTCAGCGCGTCGGTCAGTCTCCGAATGCGGCTGCTCCGACGGCTCCGGCTCCGACATTGTCAGGCGGTAGCTCGCTGAACGAACAGATCGCAGTAATAGTCAACGACAATGTAATATCGACCGCCGATGTGCGCGGAAGAATGGCTCTGGCGATGTTTAGCTCCAATCAGCCGAACACTGCGGAAGTAAAGCAACGTATTTTGCCTCAGATAATGCGCAACCTCATCGACGAACAGTTGCAGATTCAGGAAGGCAAGCGCCTCGATATTACCGTGACTGCGGAAGAAGTGGATAAGGCGCTCGATAATCTTGCCAAGCAAAATAATATCCCGGGCGGAGACATCAGGGCGTTCTTAAAAAGCAATGGAGTTCCTCCAGAAACTCTTGCGGATCAGGCTAAAGCGTCGCTGACGTGGAGCAAAGTTGCCATGCGCACCATCCGCCCCAAGATCGACGTGGGCGACGACGAGGTAACGGACGCGATCGATCGCCTTAAAGCCAACGCAGGAAAGCCCGAGCGCCTTGTCAGCGAGATTTTCCTCTCCGTCGATAATCCCAAAGAAGAGGAACAGGTAAAAAGTTTCGCCGAGCATATTGTGCAGCAGATAAAAGACGGCGGTAATTTCGGAGCTATCGCTCGCCAGTTCTCGCAGGGCACAGGAGCCGCAAATGGCGGAGACATCGGATGGATTCAAGACGGACAGCTTTCTCAGGAATTAAACAAGGTTCTGTCGTCAGCCCAGAAGAATGAGGTCCTTGGCCCCATACGTTCTTCAAGCGGCTTCCACATTCTCGGAATACGCGATCAGCGCACAGTGGGAACTACGACTGATAGCAAAGATCTTTCCATCTCTTTGCAACAGGCGTTCTTGCTGTTTCCTCCCGGCCAGAGCAAAGACGTTATGATAAAAGAGGTGGAGAGCTTCCGGTCTAACGTAAGCGGGTGCTCGGACCTTGCCAGCAAAATACGCAACAACTTTCCAAAATGGCGTTGGCAGGATCTAGGAGAAGTTGAGTTGAGCAAGGCTCCTTCATGGCTGGCTGAGCGCACAAGCAAACTGCCCACCGGAAAGCCCAGCGAGGCCATGTCCACAGATAAAGGAGCATTGGTGCTGTTTGTTTGCGGGCGTAAGACCGAGGCGAACATAGACCGCAATGCCGTTATCAGCAGCATAGGAAGCGAACGTATGGAGCTGCTGGCTCGCCGCACTTTGCGCGATCTTCGCCGTGCGGCATATCTCGATGTGCGTTTAAATTTCATCCCATGACAAAAAAGAACATGCAGGCGCTTCTTGATGATCTTCCTCCGTTAAGAGAGGAAATCGCAGCGTATGGACTTATGGCTAAAAAATCCATGGGTCAGCACTTTCTGCTCGATCTGAATTTGACCAAACGAATTGTTTCTCTTGCGGGAGACTTGTCAGGCTGCACAGTGTTTGAAATCGGCCCCGGCCCAGGAGGACTTACTCGCGCTCTTATGGCCAGCGATGCGAAATATGTGGTCGCTATTGAGAAGGATAATCGCTGCCTGGAGATACTGTCTCATTTGCAGGCAATATCGCCGGGACGGTTGAAGACTATTTTCACAGACGCTTTGGAAGCAAGGCTGATCGATCTGGCTCCTGCCCCGCGAGCTATCGTGGCGAACCTTCCCTATAATGTGGGAACTCCTCTGCTTATCAACTGGCTTAAGCAGATTGACGAATACAGAAGCCTTACGCTTATGTTCCAATCCGAGGTGGTTGATCGCATTACCGCCTCTCCTAAAAGCAAGGCGTATGGACGCTTGTCGGTAATTACTCAATTCTGCTGTGACGCGAAGCGCGTGCTCAGCGTGCCCGCAAAAGCATTCACGCCACCGCCAAAAATCGCTTCGGCTGTCGTGCATTTGACTCCTCGCAAAAAGCGCCCCAAGGATGTCAGCTTCAGCTCGATTGAAACGATAACCGCCGCAGCTTTTGGCCAGCGCCGTAAAATGCTGCGCTCCAGCCTGAAAGCTCTCGGAGGAGAAGAACTGCTGACCCGCGCTAAAATAAACCCAACTCGCCGCGCAGAGGAACTATCTCTAGCAGAGTTTGAGAACCTCGCACGATGCTGGGAAACTGCGCAGAGGGCGTGAAGCGTTGCGGTGCTGGGGCGCATCATATAATCCGACCAGAAGCTTTCTCTGCTCTTCAGGATCCGATCCGTAAATAATCTGCTCATTTTTTGGGAGCTTCATAAGCGCAGATAGCGCATTAAGCTGCTCTAAAGCAAAGTCATTACGCGAATAGCTCCGCCCCTTATCCGCAAAATCAAGAAATTGAATAACCTGCGTCACATAGTTTGCCTGATTTTCTGGAGAAACGCGGATCGCCGCAATTAGAGCGTCATTATAAGAAATTGCCATATCCTTACGGTCAAAATCAAAATCCAGCCGCATTCCATTTTTATAAATTATATTTCCGCCGCGAAAAATGTTTTCGGCATGAATGTGCTTGCCGAAAAGCAGGCTTATATTTATAGAGCCGTCATCCCAGGAATGTTGCACATAGGTTGACGGAGTGCCTTTTGGATATCCTTCGAATATCCCTTCCGTAGTTTGCAGTTTTGCTAAATCTTCGACTTTTATGACGCGAGATAGAACCGCCAACAATACAGGATGTATTCCGGTTTCAATTAAGTTCCCTCCAAATTCAGGATCAACAGTCCATCCCCTGTAATCGTCCGCATTGGACCGTTCACCGCCTTCAAGCAACAGGATTTTAGCTTCGCATATCGGGCCGGTAAGTTTTTCACGAATGTTACGCAAATCATGCTGGTCCAATTTTTCGCCATTAGCTCCGACAACCTCGAGCAGTCCGTCGGGAATATCCATATTGGGATTGGCAATAAAGGTAAGCGGCAAGCCTTTTTCAAGAGCGTAATAGCTCAAGCAAAATAAAGAGCGGCCTTCTTCAGAACCATCAACGAGACGCTTAAACTCATCCACTTCATCGGGAAAACACGTCAGAGGCTTCTCGCAAGCTACTAGCAATTCGGCTTTCAAAAATTCTTTTACATAACCAAGATGAGCAAAAGAGGGAGATGCAACAATGACCGGCGCTCCTTTTTCTTTGGCAGTAGAACCAGCATCCTCCAGCAGCGATGGAACAACATGATCTGCACGAGCCTCATCGCCCCGATAGAGCCGCAGGTCAGTTACTCCAAGCGCCTCAAGCTGTTCATTAAACGCGCAGGGTTCAACGGCAAAAACATGGATATTGCCGGGATCTACGCCGGATAAAATCAGCGCAGGTATCAACCTTTTGCTGGCGCAATCGCCTGCACCAATAACGACAATATGCCTTAATTCCGCGCTATCCATAAATTCCCCGCCTCAAGGCATAATAATAGCAAAGCCTCAACCGCGTAATACTTTCAACAAATTTACCATTATGAAAAGGGCGGCCTGCCACCCGAAGCTCGCGTAGCGAGCGCAGGGTGGTGCCCAGGGACGGAATTGAACCGCCGACACGGGGATTTTCAGTCCCCTGCTCTACCGACTGAGCTACCTGGGCATACGCTCTGCAACGTAAGAAAGGGCAGTTTATAGCCATAACTTTTGTGTCATACAACAGCTATCATAATATAGCTAATAATCGGCTTTGATGCTTGGAATTTTACCCTGATTGGCGGTAGGGTTAACCTTAGGAATCTTACCAATAGCAGCCAAATGTTAGAAACAAAATACGCCATTCAGACCAACAATCTGTACAAATACTTCGATGATGTAGCCGCCGTCGACGGAATCAATCTGACCGTAAACGACGGCAGCATAACCGGGCTTTTGGGCGGAAATGGCGCTGGCAAGACCACCACTATGGCCATGCTTATAGGTTTGATGCTTCCAAGCTCGGGTAGCATCACGGTTTTGGACACCGACATGCTTAACGACCGCTTTGCGGCGCTTCCATTCATGAATTTTTCTTCGCCATACGTCGATCTGCCCGGCAAGCTGACTGTGCGCATGAATTTGTCAACATATGGAGATCTATACGGCATCTCCCACAAAAAGGCCCGGATAGCCGAGCTTGCAGATGAGTTGCAACTCGTCGAATTTCTGGATCGCGAACACGGATCGCTCTCCGCTGGACAGAAAACTCGCGCTTCTTTGGCTAAAGCGTTGCTTAACAAGCCTCAGCTTTTGCTGCTTGATGAGCCTACGGCATCTCTTGATCCTGATACCGCCGACTGGATGCGCGGCCTTCTTGTCAAATACCGGAAGGATACGGGGGCCACTATCTTTATGGCCTCTCACAACATGGTGGAGGTAGAGCGCATTTGCGACGACGTTATAATCATGCAGCGCGGACGCATAGTCGATCGCGGCTCGCCACAAAATCTTATAGATTCCTATGGACGCAACACTTTGGAAGAGGTTTTCCTTGATATCGCTCGCGACAAATCAGCCTATAACTGAGCGCAAAATGCCGCCGAATTTGATCTGGCGCAGAACCAGATCGATGGTATTGCGCCATGTTTATATTTTGCTCCAGTCATGGCCACGCATGCTTGAGATGGTTTACTGGCCAGCTCTGAACATTGTCGTCTGGGGTTTCATGAACGAACACCTTACTCAACAGACATCAAAAGCAGAATTTGTGGTAGGGCTGCTTATGGGCGCCATAATCATGTGGGAAGTAACTACGCGCAGCATTCTTAGCGTATCCGTATCGTTTCTTGAGGAGCTTTGGTCTCGCAACTTGGGCCAGCTTTTTGCAAGCCCGTTAAAACCATCGGAATACGCTTTCGGCTTAATCGTGTGGAGCGTCATCCGCACTACAGTAGCTATAATTCCTTGCGTACTGATCGCTTGGATTGCGTTTGATTACTGGATTTTTGGGATGGGCTATTCTCTTATCGGTTTTTATGTGAACCTCATGATATCCGGGTGGTGGTGCGGTTTTCTCGTGATGGCTCTGCTGTTGCGCTTTGGAGTGGGCGCCGAATGGATGTCGTGGATTATCGCTTTTTCCATGCTGCCTTTTGTGGCGGTATTTTATCCGGTCTCGGTGCTGCCGGAGTGGATGCAAACCATCGCATGGTTTTTGCCGCCGACGTACGCTTTCGAGGGAATGAGATCCATCGCCAACCTGCATGTCGTGCGTTATGACCTTATGTTTCAATCTCTTGGGCTTAATCTGCTTTATACCGTGTTAAGCGCGGCAATCTTCATGCGTGCGTTTGAAAAAACTCGCAGACAGCGGGGACTTTTGCAGGTCAGCGAATAGTTCTTAAAAACTCTATCGCCGCTACACCTGCCGCGTCTTTTTCTGTGGCGGCTTCGGGGGTTGTTTTTATAATTCCAAGCTCGCGGCATAAATCGTTCGTCGCAGCGGCATCGCCTTTGTATCCGGCATAGATGCAATGCTGCACCGATCTATTGTCTATCTTATGAAGAAGAGCTGCCGCTATTAACGCGCTTGATCCGTCCAGTACGATGGGCACTCGGCCCATGCGAGCCGCGATTATTGCGCCCATGATCGCAGCGATATCCCGCCCTCCGATGCAGCGCAAAAGATCAAGCGGCTTTTCAAGCGATGCTGCGTGAAGACTCAACGCGGAGGAAATTGTTTTATCATCTCCGGCAGCGCTCCACTGAGCGGCAAGTTCATTTTTCCCCAACGCTGCGGCCAAAGTAGCGGCAGAAAGCTCCACTCCCGCTCCGATTCCTTTAAGGACCAAAATATCCTGACCGGCTTCAACGGCGGTCATTCCATATACAATCAGCCCCGCGCACTCTCCCTCACCCATGGACTGCTCCTTAGTGAAGTCCAGCGCAGGCAGGGATAGGTTCAGCTCAAAAAGCCGCAGTTCGGCATCCACCGCTACCGCCATCTCGCAAAAGCGGTCGTCGCAGCCGATTACTCCCTCGATCCTGCGGTTTATTTCTCCAAGCTCTAGGCTGTCCGCCATAATTCCGTGGTGAGAAGCAAATAAGGTTAATCTCGGCCTGCTCAATTTCGGAGGAAACCGCCCTTGCCACCCGCCGAGCCAGACCGAAAGCTCAGACTCCTGTATTCCAGCCTTCCTGCTCGCCCAGTAAGTGCGAGCGGCGCTGACAGCCTCAAGCTCTACCGGAGGCAGGTCGGGAATAATTCTTAAGATGTCGGCGAAGCCTTGCAAAAATTGCTCGGTTTTATTTTTTTGCGCGTCCATATGTCATCCGGATTGCGTTTTTACAAGGTTGCCTTATAACAGGATTCATGAGTGAGAATATGGAAAATCCCGCGCCTGAGCCAACGCCACGGCCTGATGAGTCGTCTCAGGATAAGTTGCCGCCAATGGTGACTATTAAACCGCCGTCCGCTGAGACTATATGGGCGGAAATGGTGATCGCGTTTAATTATCTGACTCGACTTAACTTTAAACTGCACGAAGAGCCAAAGCCTCGCCTGATCCGCAAGTCCATGGGATGGTTCCCGCTTATCGGAGCGCTTATCGGTATATTCGGCGCAAGCGTCGATTGGGTAATGACGCAACTCGGAATGCCCGGATTGATAACTTCTACATTCGCCGTAATCAGCATGCTCTGGCTGACTCGCGCCCTCCATGAGGAGGAGTTCGCAAGCCTCATAAACCAATACGGCCAGAATATCGACCACGATCAAAAAATCGGTTGGCTGCGGGAAGAACGTTCGGTGCGGTACGGCACTCTTGGAGTGATCCTCATCATAATCATGAAAATCGGCGCTATCGCCAGCTTGAGCAGCAGCGACCTCGTATTCCAGGGGCTGGTTTCTGCTTGTTGCTGGTCGCGGGCGCTTATGGTGCTTGCCGCCGCATGGCTACGACCTCTGCCCGGCGATCCTGTGGCTGATTACTTCCAGCAGCCTCCGGCTCTACGGGTGGTTCTGGCTGTATTTTTGGGAGCTTTGCTTAATTTCGGAATGCTGGATTCCTATGCTGCCATGACGCTGGGAGCCGGTCTTGGAGCGGGCCTTATTGTGGCTCTCGTGGGAGCTCACCATCTGCGCGGATACAACGGCCAACTGCTCGGAACCCTCCAGCAGGTGGTGGAATTGTCCGTTTTAGGCATGATTCTAGCCGTCCAATAGCATTTTGGCCTGGAAATTAATAAAATAACAGATCATCTTCCCCGTACTCAGGGTATACTGGCGGTCATAATAAGTGACCGTAATTGTGGAGCTGCTTCGTATGCGATCCGTTCGTAAATTACTAATCGTGTTAGCGCTTTCGTTGCTGACTCTGGCGAGCTGCCGCAGCTCCGGAGAATTCGGCAGCGAGCCGGAACAACTTATCGACCGCTCACGCATGTCTTTCCAAAGCATGATGACCGATAGCCAATATCCTGGACTGATTGATTTGGCTTCTCGCGCAAGAGCTATAATCATAGTTCCCAATCTCATGCGCGCTGGATTCTTTATCGGCGGTCGCGGAGGCAATGCTGTAATGCTTGTGCGCGACGATGAGGGTAAATGGAGCAACCCTGCGTTCTATACTCTGGGCGGACTTGGTTTCGGATTGCAATTCGGCGGCCAGACATCGGAAGTCGTCATCACAGTAATGACCGAGCGCGGCCTTAACGCCATTATAGATCGCCAGGTAACGCTTGGCGGCGATGCCGGTCTTGCCGTGGGAGAGCTTGGTAAGGGCGTAAATGCCTCTACCGGTATAGGGCTAAAATCGGATCTGTATGCGTTTGCTCGATCCGAAGGGCTGTTTGTCGGAGTATCAATCGAGGGATCGGTTATATACCCCCGCCATACTCTTAATCAGGAGATTTACGGGCAAAGCGCCACGCCAAGGGGAATTTTGACGGACCGCACCGTAACCTCAAGCTCACAAGCGGTAAACAGCCTTGTAGAAGCAATGCCTTAAGGTTTTTCAATCAAATTAACCGGCATTTTACCTCTTTGCTTTAAAGGTTGTTATATGAACAGCCTTAAACGCGAGAGAGAAAAAGACAGCGCCGAAACCCAGATTTTATGGTTGGGAGACGCTTGGAACAAACAGGCTCAGAAAATTGAGCGCTGGAAGAACCGCCTCTCCGAAATGAACCAGCATGAAAACGTGACTCCGTCATTCCGGCACAAAATCATGTCCATGCTGAATCAGATATCTCTCTTCCGCGAAAAAGAAACGCGCATTCTGGACGAGATAGACGAGATCGAAAAAAAGCACCGCTTCATGCGTGAGAACAATCTTCTCAAGCAGGCTCCTTTGAACCCGCCGAATAAATTTAAAAGCTCGCTTGATGACGAGGACGATGAATACGAAGATACCCCCAAACGCAGCGCTTGGGCTACTCTGTTCTGGGTGTGGTTCTTTGCGAAGCTCCTGAAGAACGATCAGAAGCCCTCGCCCTCCGCAGATTGATTATTTCGTAGCGGTGCTTGGCAAAGTCTCAGCAGCTTTGGGCGTCTCGATTGGAGCGGCTTCTTTTGCAGGAGCTGCAACCAAAGGAGCGACAACCGGAGGAGCGGTCAGACTATCGCCGCCGACTTTTATGTCAGAGCGTATTTCTTCAACCTTAACCTCGGGCTTATTCACAGCCTTCTTTTTAACGGCGCGCTTTTTAACGACGGCCTTCGCGACATTGGCGGAGCTTCCCGGAACATAACGCGCCTCAAAGCTGGTGCAACCGGTTATACCTTGGAAATATCCGCTGAACGTGTTCGCGGCGGCGTCGAAGCTACCGACCATAACCGTATTAAAATAATTAGCCGGACGTTGTATCCATTTGCCGGGATTAATCAGAATGCGCTGCGCATCCGAGTCATATTCCCCGGAAACCTTATAGCTCCCCGATGGCACATAAGGATTATTCGCAGTCGGATAAAAGCGAAACACGCCGTCAAAACGGTCGCCCTTTATGGATTTTATAGAAAGCTTTCCGCCCGTCGCGCCTTGCTCACAGGAATAGCTGCCCACCCAGTCGCCCAACGGAGACTGCATTACATGCACAGCTGGCTCAGCCCTGCGTGGCCTGGTAATAGGACTGCCTTTACTTGCGACAGAGAGAGACTCGTTAAACCGCTGGATCGTCGGCCCAAGCACGCCATGGGGCGGTTGAGACGTATCAGGAGCGTTTTCCGTAATCTGGCCCAGACGCCCGCCAATAGGAGCCGAAGTTTCGCACAGAACCATCACCAGTCCAATGTCTCCGGCAGACCACATGAACAGCAAATGCTGCTCAGGGCTGTCAGCAGTGAACATGGTTATATCCCGCGCAACCGAATTTGGTTTTCTTGTTTCAACAGCGAACCCCTGCGCTCTCATGCGATCAACGGCGCTGTTGAATATCTGGTTTACGCGATCCTGCTCGTTCTGATTGAGACGCCATCCGTAAGCTTCCATCGCGCCGCATCCGCGTCCGATCTCACTGCTGGCCGTAAGCATGGCCATCTGGAAATTGCGCTGCACAGGCAAAAGCAAAGGCTTGTCATCAAAAGCGATCCCCGCCAGAGGAGAACCATCCGCAACGGGAAGATCTCCGGCACGAGCCGCAGACACAGAGCAAAACAGGCAGGCCATGAATACAGCCGTTCTGATACAACTCATGAAAGTTATGCTTTTCGGGTTCATTCTTCGCACCTTATAACGAATCAAGCATACCGCCGGATACTGGACTATGAACGGGGTTGTATAACTAGGCAAGTATAGTTGATTAATACTTTGCCCCAATTGTTGTTTTTAGGCAACTTTATTCAAGCCCAACCAGCGAGCGAGCGAAATCTTCTGCCTTAAACGGGCGGAGATCATCGGCCTGCTCGCCTACCCCTATCGCATGAATCGGGAGCTTGAAGCGATCAGCCAGCCCAACCAGGACTCCTCCCTTCGCGGAACCATCCAGCTTGGTTACGATCAGACCCGTAATCGAGGCAAGCTCGCTGAATACCTCAACCTGAGAATGAGCGTTCTGCCCAGTCGTGGAATCCAGCACCAACAAAGTCGCATGCGGCGCTGTTTCGTCTATTTTCTTTAAAACTCTAACCGTCTTGGCAAGCTCTTGCATAAGGTCTTTTTTATTGTGCAGTCGTCCGGCGGTATCGATAAATAAAATATCCGTCCCCTCAGTCTTCGCCTGCTGTAAAGCCTGATACGCCAGCGCTGCGGACTCTCCGCCTTCCGCGCCGGAGATAACCTTGCTGCCGGTGCGCTCGCCCCATATCTGTAACTGGCTTATAGCGGCGGCACGAAAAGTATCTCCCGCAGCCATCATCACGTTCAGTCCTTCGGACCGGTAATACCGGGATAATTTGCCTATGGTCGTAGTCTTGCCGGTTCCGTTCACCCCCACCACAAGAACCACGAACGGCTTGTGCTTTCTGTCTATGACAAGGGGTCTGGCGCAGGGAGCAAGTATATCGGATATCGAATTTGCCAATGCCAGCCGCACATCATGGTCCGTTATCTCTTTTCCGAAACGGCCTTTGCCGAACTCGCTTACCAATCTCGCTGCGGAAACCGGGCCAAGGTCAGCCGTAATCAAAAGCTCCTCAAGCTCGTTCAAAGCGTCGCTATCCAGTTTGCGCTGCGTGAATATGCCCGTAATGCCTTCCGACAATTTGCTGCTGGAGCGCTTAAGCCCCACTCGCAAACGAGAAAGCCATCCGGTTTTATTCGCTGTATTCTCACCGCTCATACAATTTTACTCTACCAGTTTGGCGACGACCATTTCGCCCTCGCGTCCAATGCATTCAACTTCGACCACTTCTCCCATATTGGCGGAAGCGGGGATCTTTATTTTAGCAAAACCCGGAGAACATCCTAAACCGGATTGCTCGACCAATGCCATAAATCGACGGCCTATCAGACTTTTTAAATGGCGGTCAACGGCATCTTCACCGGCAGCTCGCAACTGAGCAGCCCTTATTTTGCGCACGCTTCCATGAACCTGAGGCATCCGCGCAGCCGGAGTCCCCTTGCGAGCGGAGTATGTAAAAACATGCAACCATGTGATGTCGCACTCTTTCACAAGGTTCAGAGTGTTGGCGAACATAGCGTCGCTCTCGGTCGGAAAGCCTGCGATAATGTCGGCTCCAAATATAACATCAGGGCGAAGATCTCTGGCTCGAGCGCAGAAATCTACTATGTCCTTGCTTGAGTGGCGGCGCTTCATGCGCTTTAAAATCATGTCATCGCCGGACTGCATGCTTATATGGAGATGCGGCATTAATCTTGGCTCGTGCGCGATGAGATACCAAAGATCGTCGTCCACCTCTACTGGATCAATCGACGATAAACGCAATCTCGGCAATTCAGGCGCCGCCATCAGAACCTTCCACGCCAATTTGCCCAACGTCGGAGCGTCCGGCAAATCAGCTCCATAAGCCGTGATATCGACGCCGGTGAACACTATTTCGCGATATCCCTGCTCTACCAATGCGCGGACTTGCTTTATCACATCGTCCACAGGCACCGAGCGCGATGGACCTCTGCCGTACGGCACTATGCAGAACGTGCAGCGGTGATCGCAGCCATTCTGCACCTTCACAAAAGCGCGAGCCAATCCCTCGAACCCTTGAACAAGATGCGACGCAGTTTCACGCACCTCTTCGATATTGTTTATGTGGATTTTTTCGCGCTCATTTATCGACCGATAAACTTCCGCACGAAGTTTATCGTCGTTTCCTATGACAAGGCTGACTTCCGGCATATCGGAGAATTTCTTCGGATCAATCTGCGCTGCGCAGCCGGTCACTATGATCTTCGCATTCGGATGCTCGCGCCGAAGTTTGCGAATAGTCTGTCCGGCTTGCCTCTCCGCCTCCGCAGTAACGGCGCAGGTGTTTACTATAATAGCGTCATCAAGTCCGGCATCGGCGGCATGCTTGCGCATAACCTCTGACTCATAAGAGTTAAGACGACAGCCAAAGGTTACAATTTCCGGCATCGGCTGTTTGTCTTGTCTTATCTGCGCGCAACCAAAGGCTCCGGCGCGTTGACTTCCTCGACCTCTTCCTGGGAAAAGAACGGAGTAGCTTGCGGGGGAGGATTGCGTGGCTGAACCTCGGCCTGAGCCATTTGCGGCTGCTGATTGCCACTGCTATCCTGCGACTGAGCAACCGGGGCAGCATTGCCCGTAAGGGTACCATCGGGAGCATAATAATTCTGAGGCATATCGGGTTGCTGATTATAAGCAGGAGTCGTTTGAGCACCGCGCTGATGCTGCTCTGTCGCAGTAGCCTCATTAATCGCTTCTATTATGCGGTAATAGTGCTCAGCGTGCTGCTGATAGTTCTCAGCAGCTACGCGATCTCCAGAGGTTAAGCTATCCCGGGCGAGCGATTGATATTTCTCATAAACCTGCCAGGCATTGCCGCGCACTCTTACGTCCGGTCCATTGCTGTCAAAGGTCTGATGGCGCAAAGACGAAGCCGATCTTGGCCGATTGTCGCCGCCGTTATTCATCCTGCCGGACGAATTACCGCCGTTGCCGCCATTGTTCATCCCGTTACTGCCGCCATGATGACGACCACGAGGACGCCTACCGTTCGGACCACCTTGTCTCATTATAAAAATCCCTCGCTAGTGTTCTTTTCCAGTTTCATTAACCAAACTTTGCATTCGCAGAAGTTCAGGGTTTTAAAAAATTTATCCCGCATCTCACGGTAGTCCATTAATAAAACGCTTTAATTCCCGCCGCCAAAAGCATCGCATACACAGGCAAATGCACTTTGTTACAACCGGGTGATGCTTGCCAATCGAGCGCCTACAGAAAGAGGCAATCAATCAGAACTCTTTAGTCCCTTGCGGCAAGTAGGGGGATGCTAACCGTCTTTAGGAGGTTCAGGCAACTATTTTTTTTAATAATTGGAATAATGGGTTTTATTACCCCGTTATGCAGGGTAAATGTAACCTATGCCCGATCTCGATTATGAAATCATGCACGGCCTTAAAGAAGGCAAAGTCATATGCGGCGTTGACGAGGTCGGACGCGGTCCTTTGGCTGGTCCGGTTATGGCTGCTGCTGCCATTCTGCCGCTAGAAGGCCTTCCACCGGAGGTTGCATCCAAACTCCGAGACAGCAAAAAGATGAGCGAGAAACAGAGAGAAAATCTGTTCCCGGATTTGATAGAAATCTGCCGCTATTGCGTGGCCGAAGCAAGCGTGCAGGAAATAGATCAACTGAACATTCTCCATGCAACAATGCTTGCAATGCAAAGAGCAGTTTCAGGATTGGGTCTATCAATAGACTGCGCTCTGATCGACGGCAATCGTGCGCCTAAACTTGATTGCAAAACGACCCCTATCGTTAAGGGCGATAACAAAAGCATGTCCATAGCGGCAGCTTCCGTCATCGCAAAAGTCACACGCGATCGCTTTATGAAAAAACTAGCCGCCGACTTTCCCGGTTATGGATGGGAGCGCAACGCCGGTTATGGAACGGCAGAGCACATGACCGCTCTACAAAATCTCGGCTCTACGGTATGGCACCGCAATTCCTTCGCGCCAGTCGCAATGCTTAAAAAATAAAGCCCGGGTTTTGTGACTCTTTTGCACCGGTGTCTCAGCTTTAATTGCTAACTAAATGATTTTCATAGTTGTTTGTTGGAAAAATTTACTTGCCATTAACTCATCTGTGGATAACTCTCTGGCATGCCAAAGATAACAAAAAATACAGCTAAAACGGCTAGCGCAATACTGCCGCTTAACAAGATCCTGATTGGCGATAGTATTCAAATTTTGAATAGCTTGCCCGCTCAATCCGTGGACGCTGTTTTCGCGGACCCTCCGTACAATCTGCAACTGGGCGGAGATTTGCGGCGCCCGGATAACTCTCGCGTCGATGGCGTCGATGACGATTGGGATAAGTTCGCAGACTTCGCTACCTATGATAAGTTCACTACCGAATGGCTGAAGGCTGCTAAGCGAGTTCTCAAACCGGATGGCTGTCTGTGGGTTATTGGCAGCTATCATAACATTTTCCGCGTTGGCGCCATTCTTCAAAATCTCGGCTTCTGGATTTTGAACGACATCATATGGTGTAAGACGAACCCTATGCCCAACTTTCACGGCAAGAGATTTACGAACGCTCATGAAACTATGATATGGGCTTCCACGTCGCCTACTGCTCGTCCGTGCTTCAACTATGAAGCAATGAAGAACATGAACGAAGAAAAGCAGATGCGCAGCGATTGGGTCATGCCCATATGCAGCGGCAAGGAAAGACTTCGCGGCAGCGACGGAGATAAAGTTCATCCGACGCAAAAACCAGAGGCCCTGCTCTATCGCGTTATCATGTCGTCAACCAACCCAGGCGACGTAATTTTGGATCCCTTCTTTGGCAGCGGCACGACAGGAGCCGTGGCAAAACGGCTTGGCCGCAATTTTATCGGCATCGATCGCGACGCGACGTACGCCAAATACGCGGAAAAACGAATTGCCGCTATCGACAGCGCTCCGCAGCCGGAATTTCTCATCACCCAGTCAAAGCGCGATGAAGCCCGCGTTCCGTTCGGGACCGTCCTTGAGCGAGGATTGCTGCACGCCGGAGATTATCTGTATGACGAGCGCAGACGCCACCGCGCAAAGGTCAAGGCCGACGCTACTTTGATCGCGGCAAGCCAGCTTGGCGAAGTGCGCGGCTCTATTCATAAGGTGGGAGCAACCGTGCAGGGATTGCCTGCCTGCAACGGATGGACGTTCTGGTATTTTGACACGGGAAACAAGTTAGTTCCTATCGACATTCTGCGGCAAAAAATACGCGCAGAAACAGCCGGGACCGCTAACTGACGGCGGCTATTCTCAATTTTTATAGCTGTAAATCAATCTGGTTCTTTCTTTGTCTTCGTAGAAATTCACGGAGTCCAACCTGGCGTCAAGGCGGGCTGTGTAATCGGATACGTCTTTTGAACCGGATGTTTCTCCCTTGTTTTTCTGCGCATATTTTTTCTCGCTCTGATTGCCGCCCTCTACAGGATAAAGAGGCGCGACATATGTTACGCGCAGATTAAACCGGGCATAAACTATACGATCGTTGTTTTGCGAATCTTTCATTCGTTTTAAAAACGCCTCAGCCTCCTTGTTTCCCAAAGGAAGACCGGAAACATAAATTGGCCGATCCAGGACTATGCGAAACTCCTCCGGCAACACATTGTTTCTTTTATTGCCGCAGACGATGCCGCCTTTGAATTTCAGAGAAAATGAATTTACGTTCTTGATGGTAGTTTTTTCGGTAAATTTATATTGCTTGTTCTTAAAATCATATCGATCAAGCTGAAGCTCCGCGTCATAAGCATAGCTTGTGGGAAAAGTCGCCACATCCTGTCTGATCTTCTCGCGCAGAGCCGCTCTGGCCTTCTGCCACTTAAAATCATCGTTATAAAAATATTCGAAGATCTTGCATTCCATCAATATTCCGTAATTATCGATAACATCGTCTTTATTGATGTTGATCGCTCCATAGCGGATAATGGTGTTGGTTATGTTCTCCAAAGTGGGGGCGACAAAATCTTCCGCCCTCGCCGGAGAGGCTGCGCACATAAACAGAGCGATCAAAGCGAATAAAACTCTTCCGACCATAACTTTCTCCAGGATTTGATTCCCCTATTTATGGCATAATAGATCGTTTTTGACACTTAGCTTTAAAAGGTCGATTGTATAGTATGCTTTTACCTCGCTCTATATCCGGCTCCATCGACAAGATAGCCAGAAAAACCATCGGCAAAGATTGGAATCTTTACGCTGCGCTTCTCGCCCATTGGACGGAAATTGTGGGGGAAGACTATGCTCAAGTTACCTCTCCGGTAAAAATTTCTTTCCCTAAGGGCAAACCCGACAAAGAAAGATGGGACAGCGGGCATCGCTCTGACGGAGTTCTGCATGTGCGCCTGCCGCAGGGTTTGGTTTTAGATTTCACTTATCGTTCGGATCAGATTCTATCGAGGATAAACGGATATTTCGGATATGCCGCCATAGAGCGCCTGACGTTTGAGCCGTTCTATGGTTCTGCGACAGCAAAAGCGGAACCGAAAACCAGCGCTCCCGATGCAGATATGCCCCCAGAAATGCAAAGCAGCGCAAAAGAGATCGAAGACGAAGGACTGCGCCAGGCTATTGAGAGCTTAGGGAAGACGGTTATGAATTCTGGCTCATCGAAATAATTCTATCCGCGAGATCGTCCACCCTGTCCCATTGAGTGTATTCTACGCTTTTCGTGGGGTCAGTCGGACCGCGAGTTATGCTCATAATCAGGCGGATCATATTTTTATCGAACCAATTGTAACGTGGATAATCGACCTTCCCGGCTATAGGCATAGCTATTGCGGGATTGATTTTGTTTCTTTCAAGCCATTTTCTTAGGTAAATATTGCCCTCTTTGGTGTCTTTTCCCGGCTTCCGCGCCGTGAGGTTGATCGAAACAACCACCAAAGGACAGGCTGATCCCATCTTTTTATACAGCTTTAGAAGCTTTGTAGCCTCCGGCAGATGAAAGCCGTAGCGGATCGAGGCAATGACGATTATAAGGCCACTTCCCTTAAGCTCATCCAGAGAAGGAAAGTCTGTCATCAGGTTTTGAGGATTTATGGTTAATCCCCTGCCCGCCATCCTATCGGCCATGCGAGCGGCTATTAGGCGGGACTGGCCGTCTCTGGTTGCGTAAAAGAGGTGCTTTTTCATTTCAGCCTTGAAAGCAATACCGCGCTGTTGTGCTTGAGTTGAGCTTATAGACTCACCTATACTTCCAATACCTTGATTCGGGAGAGAAAATGCGTTTTTCAAGAACAGTTATAGCGTTAACGGGCCTTTTCAGCCTGCTATTTGTCAGCTCTGCATCGCATGCGGCTGCTCCTGTCGTGCCAGAGCGCGTTATGGGGAGCTTTAAGGCTCCTATTACGATACAAGAGTTTGTGTCTCTAACCTGTTCACATTGCGCTGTTTTCCATACCGAGACTATGGAAAAAATCAAAAAGCTTTACATAGATACCGGCAAAGTTCGCTTTATACTGCGCGACTTCCCGCTTGATGGGGTCGCCCTTAATGCCGCCGCTGTGGCAAGGTGCATGCCTGCCGAACAGTTTTATCCGTTTGTCGGAGCTTTGTACAAAAACCAGGACAAGTGGATTTCCTCCGCCGATCCGGTGAAAGAGATTTTGATGCTGGCGAAACTCGGCGGACTGAACGAGGAAAAGGCTAAAGCCTGCCTCAACGACGATCAGTTTTTAAACGCTATCGTTGAGGAAAGAATAGCCGCAACAAAAAAATACGATATCCGGGTCACGCCTACTTTTGTTATTAACAACGGAGCCGAAAAAATCGAGGGCGTGCGCTCTGCTGAAGAATTTGCCGCCGTATTTGACCGCTTGTTAGCGGTAAAACATTGAAAAACATATTTTAACGGATAACAGACATGCATTTTAATAGTTTGCGTTTACAGGGTTTCAAATCTTTTGTCGATCCAACGGAGTTGGTTATCGACAAAGGATTGACCGGCATTGTCGGCCCTAACGGTTGCGGCAAATCCAATTTGGTTGAAGCTTTGCGCTGGGTGATGGGTGAGACTTCTCCCAAGAGAATGCGCGGAGCCGAGATGGACGATGTCATCTTCGCGGGAACTGCTGTTCGCCCGTCGCGCAATCTGGCCGAAGTGCAACTGCACCTCGATAACGGAAGCAGAACCGCTGCGGCGGAGTATAACGATTCCGACGATCTTGCTGTCATTCGCAAAATAGAGCGCGGCGGCGGTTCGGATTATCGCATCAACGGTAAGCCCGTACGTCAGCGCGATGTCCATCTGCTTTTCGCAGACCATGCAACGGGAGCTCACGCTACCAATGTGGTGGGACAAGGACAGATTGACGCTCTCATCCGCGCCAAGCCGCAAGATCGTCGTCAAATTCTTGAGGAAGCTTCGGGAACATCCGGTTTGCAATCTCGCAGGCACGAGGCTGAACTTAAACTTAAAGCTGCCGAGCAAAATCTCACGCGTTTAGACGATGTTCTGCGCACTCTCGATACTCAGCTGAAAAGCTTGAAGCAACAGGTGCGGCAAGCTTCGCGCTATCGCAATCTGGCTGAACATATCCGCCGCACCGAGGCTACGTTGCTGCACCTGCGTTGGATAGAAGCGGAAAATAACGCCAAGTCCGTTCACGACGCCATGGCCGAAGCTGAACGAGTAACAAATGAGCTGCTTGTTGTCGTAACTCAGGGAACCACTCAGCGCACTGAAATAGCGGCAGAGATGCCCGGACTGCGCCAGATAGAAGCGACCGCCGCAGCCATAGTGCAAAAACTCACGCTGGCTCGCGAGCAGATAGACGCGGAAGCAAAGCGCGTAGAGACAGAAACAAATTATCAGCAGCAACTGCTCGATCAAACCAAAAACGATCGCGCAAGAGAGCAAGAGCGCCAGCAGGACGGAATTACCGCTACCGCAAAACTGGCCGATGAGAAAACCGGTCTTTGCGCTCGTCTTGAAGAAACCTCCCGGAATCTTCCCGATGCTACGACCGCTCTTGAATCAATATGCGGAGAAGTCAGGGAGCTGGATGCCGCTCTTCACGCCATGCTGGAAATGGCGGCCAATACAGAAGCTAAACAGCAATCCTTGATGCAGGAAATCGCGGCTCTTACTCAGCGCCAGTCCATAATTTCTGAACGCCGCGATCAACTTGACTCTCAGCGCGCCGCGCTTGCTGCGGAAATTGCTTCTCGCCCCGACCTTTCGCTTGCGAAGGCCATGATGGATGCCTGCGAGACAGAATTGGAAAAACGTCAGGCTCAAGCCCAGCAGGCTGAACAGGCAAGACGCGACGCCGACGCAGTTCAGATGCAAAAGCGCGAGGAAGCTCAAACAGTATCGTCTCTGTCAACCAGACTTGAGGCAGAGGCAGACGCTATCAAGGCCATGCTTGAGAAAGACGAAACAAGCGGCGATGTGCAGGCGGTAATAGATTTGATTACAGTTGCTCCCGGACTTGAAAAAGCTCTGGCTGTGGCTCTGGGCGAAGCTTTAACGGCCTCGCTGGATTCCAAAGCCGCGCAGTATTGGCGGGAGCTTCCTGCAATATCGTCCGCTCCTGCTCTTCCGTCTCCGGCGACGCAGATAACGCAATACATTCAAGCTCCTGCCGCGCTGGCTCTAAGCTTGTCGCAGATCGGACTTGTCGATGATGCGGCTCAGGGAGAGGAAGCGGCAAAATCTCTGCAAATCGGACAGATAATCGTAAGTCGAGACGGATGGGCCTGGAGATGGGATGGATTCACCGTTACTCCGCAGGCGAAGACTTCCAATGCTGTGCGCCTTCAACAGCGCAACAGACTGGCTGCTCTGCAAATTGAAATAGCCGGTGCGCGCTCCGAGCTTGAAGCTGCGCAGGCTGAGCTTGACGCCGCCGATCGCGCTTTGAATGAATGTCAGGAGCTTGACAGACAAACTCGCGCAGCTTTGCAGACAGCTTTCGCAGCGCTAAACGACGCTCGGGATAATTTCTCGAAACAGGAGCGTGAAGCTTCTTCTTCAAGCTCTAAGCTGGCCTCGCTCGACGAGACGCTTCAGCAGATTATTAAAGACCTTGAGGAAATCCGCGATCGCGCCAACGTAATAGAGGATGAGCGCCGCTGTTTGCCGGACATTGCCGGTCTGCGACTTGAGATCGCTTCAAGCCGCGCAGTGCTTGCCGAAAAACGCAACCAACAATCGCAAAAACAGAGCGAGCGCGACCAACTTGCGCGGGACCAGCAAAGCATAATTGAGCGTCAGGCGACTATCGATCAGGAGCTTGCCGCATGGCAACTGCGCATGGAAAGCGCTACCGCTCAGATATCTTCGCTTGATGAGCGCATTGTGAACATAAGCGCTGAGCTTGAGCAGTTAAGAACCAAGCCAGAGAAACTTGCCGCCGACCGCGCTGAATTGCTTGATATGTTGAGCGACGCGGAAGCAAAGCGTAAGGACGCTGCCGATGCGGTAATGATGACCGAGCAGCAATTGGACGATATAGAAACGCAGTTAAAGCGCGATGAAGCCGCTCTCGGCAATTCCCGCGAAAACCGCGTGCGCGCCGAAGCTGCCATTCAGGCGGCGAACGAACACTTCTCGGTCTTGCGCGAACGCATGGAAGAAAAACTCAACTGCGCTCCGGAAGAGTTGCCGTCTTTGGCTCCGCTCGACAGCGGAGAGAATGCGCCAAGCGTGTTTGATCTGGAGCAGACGCTTGGAAAATATAATCGTGAGCGCGACAATATGGGTCCTGTCAACCTTCGCGCCGAAGTCGAAGCGGAAACCGCTCAGAACGATATAGATAAACTGCAAAAGGAAAAGGAAGATCTCGTCGCGGCTATCGCGAAGCTGAGACAGGGCATAGGCCAGCTTAACCGTGAGGCTCGTGAGCGTCTGCAAACGGCGTTCAACGATGTGAATGAGCGCTTTCAGGTTTTGTTTAAGCGCCTGTTCACCGGAGGAAAGGCTCGCCTGGAGCTCATCGACGATGAAGATCCTATGAACGCTGGGCTTGAGATTTTTGCCGCTCCTCCGGGAAAGAAACAGCAAATTCTATCGCTGTTGTCAGGCGGAGAGAGAACTCTCACTGCTATCGCTCTGCTTTTTGCGGTGTTCCAAACCAATCCCTCTCCTATCTGCGTGCTCGATGAGGCTGAGGCCGCTCTTGATGAGAGCAACATTAGCCGCTTCTGCGATCTTGTTGAGGAGATTGTGCGTGAGACGGGCACTCGCTTCCTGATTATTACACACCATCGTCTTACTATGGCGCGCATGGATCGTCTCTATGGCGTAACAATGAGCGAAAAAGGCGTTTCTCAACTTGTTTCCGTGGATTTGAATTCCGCAGTTGCTATGCGCGATAACAAAGAGATAGACAATATTTCCGCTGCCACAGAAGCTCTGGAAGAGGTCAGAGCCGCCTAAAAATCAAAATTTGGCCCGAGCGTCATAATTCTGCCTTTAATCTGGTGTTATATAAGGACATCGACGGTTAAAGCTTATTATGGAGGTCTTTGAGGAATGGCGGATTACGCGAGAACAAAAGAAAAAGATCCAGAAAAAGCCGCTATCGATGCGCTTACCTATCTCGAAAAGCGCGTTAGCGTTCCCCATCTTCCCTGCGTAATCGAAAAGAAAACCACCGCTATTTTTAAGCTGTTTGAAGAGGCCGGAATTTCAATTACAAAAGATCTCGAAAACCGCATACAGATGGCCAGAGCGAATGCCCATCTCGTCGCTATAGAAAATCGAATTGCGGCATATGAAAAAGATCCCAAGAAAAATCCTTGTGAACCGGGCAAAATTCTCAAGCATTTCCATTTCGCGCAAGATGCCTTCATCAAAAATCAGATGGTCCCAGGCGCTCTAGCAAGAAGATTGGTGGAGACGGAGAAACGTCTCGACAAAGCCAACATTCCACAGAAAAGACTGGCTGCGTCTAAACAAGAAACATTGGCTGTCGCGTAAATCCGGCTAATTATTCAGTCGCTTGCCGGTGCTTAGCATACTCTCAATGCGCGCTATGGTTTCAGGAGTCTTTATCAGGCGCATAAACTCACGCCGCTCGGCTTCCATAACTTTTTCCTCGCTTATAAAACCGACAGGATCGCCTTCTCCGCCGCACAGCACCGTCTCCAGCGCCCTACACGCAGTGAGATCGTGCGGAGATAGTTTGCTCATCTGCTTCATGCCTTCCAGAGCAAGCTCTAAAGCGGCTATGCCCACAGCGCCAGACCACGCAAGCTGCTTAGGCTCGGGTGGCGTGTATCCTTTGGCAAGATCTATCACGCGCTGCTTTGCGTCATAAAGCAACCGGTCGCGATTCATCGAGATGCCATCCGTCGGGCGCAGATATTGTAAATCTATTGCCTCTTTTGCGGACTTGGATTTTTTGGTCATTCCGATGGTTTCGAAAGCCTGATTTGCGGGAGGAACCTGACTGCCGAACTGTTGCCGCGCCACATTCGCCCGCGCCAACATCTGAGCGCAGCCTCCCCATGCGGGAACAAGACCGACGCCAACCTCGACAAGACCTATGTATGTTTCCGCATAAGCCTGTACCGCCGAAGAGTGCAGGACAACTTCGCACCCTCCTCCAAGAGCCAGCCCCGCAGGAGCCGCTACTGTAGGAAAAGGCGCAAAACGCAGAGCGCGATAGGATTCTCCGCCAAGCTTCAAAAGATCCTCTATCGAATCCCACGACGAGGCTTTAACGGCAGAGAGAAATACGTTCAGATCGGCTCCGGCAGAAAAATTATCCGCTTCGTTGTATATTACCAGGCCAAGCCATTTACCCCCGTCCCTGCGCATGTCGGAACCTATCGTCGATATGGTCCTTTTTATCATGCTGAAGGTATCGGTTCCGATTGCGTTCATCTTGGTGTGAAACTCAAGACACACAACGCCATCGCCTATATCCCATAAACTCGCGGCATCGTTCTTTATGATCGGAGCGCTGACCCGCTTTATGTCGGAGAGAACAAGCACGCCTTCGGCTCTGGGGATAGGAGCATACTCCCCCTTTACTGTAAGATATTCAGCTTGCCCTTCGTTTTCACGATAGAAAGATTTGCCCCTGGCTTTTTGCAGGAATTCAGGGATGGGACTGCCTTCCGCCATCAAGCGCACAATAAGCCAGTCAACTCCCACGCGATCGATCAACTGAAACGGTCCGTACTGCCAGTTATAACCAAGCCTCATAGCGGCATCGACAGCTACGATGTCGTCGGCAATCTGGGGCACGAGAGCTGCGGAATAGCATAGTGTCTGCGACAATACCCGCCACGCGAAGTTGCCAACGTCATCCTTGGTATCGCACAGCGTTCGCAGATTTTTTCCCGCAGCCTCAAGCGTAGGAAGCTTCACCTTTCTCGACGGAGAGTATTCTCCTGTTTGCAGATTAATCGCTTCTTTAACTTTTCCCTCGGCGGTCTTATTCATGCGGTAAAAACCGCCCTTGCCTTTGCGGCCAGTATATCCCTCGCCTATCATTTTCTGGAACAGCGGAGGCTCACGGTAAGTCTGCGAGAACACATCGTCGGCAGGAAGCGTTGACATCAGACTTTTGGCAATCAATGGAAACAGATCAAGCCCGATAAGATCGATCAATCCGAAAGCCGCAGTTCCCGGAATGCCCATGGGTTTGCCGCAAATAGCATCTGCGTCCGTCACGCTTATGCCAATGTCCAAAGTAGCGTTGATCGCGCTTTGCATAAAGAACATGCCAAGACGATTAGCGATGAATCCTGGGGTATCCTTGCAGGGAACGACGCCCTTGCCCAATCTGCGATCGCAAAAATCGCTTATGAATTCCACCGCGTCTTTTCTTGTCTTGGGGCCAGTCACCAATTCCAGCAGGCGCATGTTGCGCAGCGGATTGAAAAAATGCGTAATCATCATATCCCGAGCGAACTGATCCGATTGTCCCTCGATCAATTTAGCTAACGGAATAGTCGATGTATTCGACGACACCACCGATCCCGGCTTTCTTATGGCATCGATCCTTTTGTATAAATCGCTTTTTAATTGAAGCTTTTCGATAATGACTTCGATAATCCAGTCCACGTCCTTAAGCTTGCCAAAGTCGTCGTCCAAATTGCCGAACGTGATAAGATCCACATTCTTCTCATGCATAAACGGAGAAGGATCGGCCTTTGACCATTTTTCTATGGAGCTTTTGGCCAGAACGTTGCGATCAGTCGCTCCCTCTGGCACTATATCAAGGAGCAGCACATTTACGCCCGCGTTCGTAAGATAGGCAGCTATCTGTCCGCCCATCACTCCAGAGCCTATGACGGCGATCTTTTGTATAGAAGCGTTTGCCAAGATAATTCTCCCTATTTCAAGATTTTCACTTATGAAAACCTAGATTAATATGGATAAATAAAGGGTTAATCGCTATGATATACGGCAATTATATTTATTTAACGGGAACCGCAACATGAGAAAATACAAAGTAGCCGTCGTCGGAGCAACAGGCGCCGTCGGACAGGAAATGCTTAAAACCGTCGCCGAGCGCAAATTTCCAGTAAGCGAGATGATCGCCCTGGCTTCAAGCAAGTCCGCCGGTGGCCAGGTAAGCTTTGGCGAAGACGAAGTGCTGCGCGTTCAGGATCTTGCTAAATTTGATTTCAAGGGCGTGGACATATGCCTGTCTTCAGCTGGGGCCAGCGTGTCCGCGGAATTTGCTCCACGCGCAGCAGCAGCCGGGTGCGTAGTAATAGATAACACCTCGCACTTCCGTATGGACCCGGATGTCCCTCTGGTCGTGCCAGAAGTTAACCCCGAGGCTATCGCCGGATATAAAAAGAAAAATATCATCGCCAATCCTAACTGCTCGACTATACAGATGGTCGTGGCGCTGAAGCCATTGCACGACATCGCGACGATAAAGCGCATAGTCGTCGCCACATATCAAGCCGTGTCCGGCGCAGGACGCGAGGCAATGGATGAGCTGTTCACTCAAACGCGGGCTATCTTCGTCAACGACGCTCTCGTCAAGGAACAGTTTCATAAGCAGATCGCTTTTAACGTAATTCCTCAAATCGATACTTTCATGGAAGACGGTTGCACTAAAGAGGAATGGAAAATGGTGGTCGAGACAAAGAAAATTCTCGCGCCTGCCATAAAAGTTTCCGCGACATGCGTGCGCGTTCCCGTGTTCATCTGCCACTCCGAAGCCGTGAACGTAGAGTTCGAAAAACCTATCAGCGCAATAGAGGCTCGCAACGCTTTGAAAAAAGCTCCGGGAGTCACCGTTATCGATCATCTGCACGAAGATGGTTTTATCACTCCTGCGGAATGCGTCGGAGAAGACGCAGTTTTCGTCAGCCGCATACGCGACGATATGTCGATGGAAAACTGCCTTAGCATGTGGATCGTCAGCGATAATCTGCGTAAAGGCGCAGCTTTGAATGCGGTGCAAATAGCCGAGGAATTAATCAAAAAATACCTTAAATAAGAAGGCTTCGCTCCAACTATAGTTAAACTATATTAACTATAACTGCGCCTTATCATTGATAAATATGGGTTTTGTCTTTGCGCGCACCATGATTTCTTGGATATAGTATGTAGCTGGTTATCTATTTTATAATCTTTGTAGTTCATAGTGATAGCAAGTAAGTAGAAGATCTTTAAAGGAGCGCGCCATGGTAGTAGAGGCAAGCGGCATTGCCGCACAAAGCGCCGTATCATCGCAGTTGGTCAAATTGATTACCGACCAACCAGCCGTTGCGCAGCAACAGCGTCCAGTTGTGACGACAGTTGCGCAAGAGACTGCCACACCAGTTCCTCCCCCGGAAACTTCCGGCAGAGGCGGCTTGGTAGATCAAACGGTCTGATACGGATAACCGAGTTTAATGGGAGCGACTGCGTACGCGGTCGCTTTCGTTTGTTTATT
>JAQUWX010000006.1:16219-27149 GCA_028692635.1 Alphaproteobacteria bacterium | reverse complement strand
GTTTATTCACATTTTGAAAAAACTTCAGACGTTGCCTAAACTGCGATGGGCGCTCACCGTAGCATCTTCGGCGACGCGCACAATGTATGCCAAATCTTCAGTTTGCTGCCAGCATAGCCGCAGCTTGGCCATTTCATGATCGGAAAGCTCAGCGCTGTTCAGCGCTTCGTTATAAATTCTGTGAAATGTATCGGCGCAGGTTTCCAGATAGTCAGGCAAATCTTTTACAGAAAGCAAAGTAAGCTCCGTTGGCATAAGCTCATTGCGCAAACGCTGCGCGACGTGATTTCCATAAGCAGCAGACAGTTCCGCACTATCCATTTTTAATGCCTCGTTTGGTAAGACGCGCTGTCAGATATGATCCTGAATACATTTTCCAGTCTTGCTTCCATCGATAAATCTGCGACCAGCTCCTCATAAACACCTTCCATCTTCTCCAAAGTTTGCAGGATGGTGCGAGCATTGTCACTTCCGAATCGCGCCTCAAGATCGACGAACTTTACGGTAGTATCAAATGTGACTTGTGAAAAATCTTCCATGGCACACCTTGTTAATAAATACGTACAAATTCCGCTCTAAAATACCCATTTTGGATAATAACTTACCCATAAAAGGTTGTAAATAATGCTTTATAGTTAATTTACTTTCACACACAGGGGTGCGCAGAGACTTACGCAAACCCATCGTTTCCTTTGAAAAATTTCTGAAAAAAAGAGAATCGACTACATCAATCGACAATGCCCATGATCTCGTCGTGCGCCTTTATGACTTCATCCTGGAACACAACATTTACGCGGCGACGAGAGATATTTATTCCCTTAGCCTGAAGATCATTGAAAAGTTTGTCTATAAACTCATCGTGATTGGGACGAGCAAGGTACGCATCCAATGCGGCAGAGGCGTAATTTTTTGCGGA
Source organism: Alphaproteobacteria bacterium (assembly GCA_028692635.1). Classification (GTDB taxonomy): domain Bacteria; phylum Pseudomonadota; class Alphaproteobacteria; order UBA9219; family UBA9219; genus JAQUWX01. The sequence goes on along the minus strand of JAQUWX010000006.1, from coordinate 26,233 downwards.
TTGCTCGTCCATTTCCAAACGCTGCGCGACCCAAAGCCCCATTGCTTTGGCCGCATGAGATCCTGCGCGGAACATCATTTCCTCTTGCATCTCGAACTGCTTTTCGTGCGCATGTTCTATGTCGTCAAACTGATGCATGAAAAAATAACCCTATAAATTATACCGAGCCTGCCGCAAGCGACACTTTCAGCCCGTCCATATCCTTGTTAAAGAAAATCTGGCAGGCAAGGCGCGAATTTTCCGTAACCTCAAACGCGCCATCCAACATGCCGACTTCTTCTTCCGAAGGCTCCGGCATCTTGCTCTTCCATTCCGGATCGACATAAATGTGGCAAGAAGCGCAGGCGCATGATCCTCCGCATTGAGCGAGAATTGGGACTCCTCCTTCGCGGATGATCTCCATCAACGTCCACTCATCGGTGGCTTCCAGCTCGTGGGTCTTGCCTTCCATATCGGTGCAAAATATATGCATGTCTTATGACCTTATCTGTTTGAGTTGACGTTTTTTAAAAAAACAAATCAGTGAGCGTCCGAGACTCCCAACCTGTTCTGTAAATCGCTTGAAGACGTTGTGTATTGGAACCTGTAACGACGATCCGCATGCACATAGGTGAAAGCTTTTTTTGCCATCAAAGCCGCCTCATGGAAGCCTGACAGTATCAGCTTCATCTTACCCGGATACGTATTTATATCTCCAATAGCAAATATCGTAGGTATGCTGGATTCGAACGATCCGGTATCGACAGGTATCATATTATCATGCATGCCGATGCCAAAATTTGCGACCGGACCAAGCTTCATCGTCAGCCCATAAAACGCTAACATAGTATCGCATGAATGCTCGTGGTGTTCTTTGCCGTCTTCCTTCAGGTCTATTCCGCTCATGTTTCCGTCGGCTCCATGTATCGACGTTATATTGGCGATCTTAAGCTCGACCTTGCCCGCAGCGACAAGCGCACGCATTTTGCTTACGCTGTCCGGCGCGGCTCGGAATTCATCCCGGCGATGCACGAGCGTCACCTTCTTTGCCACCGGCTGTAAGCTGAACGTCCAGTCAAGAGCGGAGTCTCCGCCGCCAGCAATTACGAGATTCTTGTCACGGAACTGCTCAATTTTGCGCACAGAGTAAAAAACTGATTTGCCTTCGTATGATTCAATTCCCTTTATCGGGGGTTTCTTGGGGACAAAGCTTCCGCCGCCAGCCGCAATCACGACCACCTTGGCATCGATCACAGTCCCTCTGTCCGTCGAGACGCGCCAGTTTCCTTCGGCGGTCTTCTCAATGCTCTCTGCCATCTGGCCCAAATGAAAGGTGGGATTAAAAGGCTTGATCTGCTCCATCAGGCGCTCAACCAGCTCCGCCCCCGTGCACATGGGTATGGCGGGAATATCATATATAGGCTTTTCCGGATAAAGCTCGGCGCACTGACCGCCAGGACGGTCAAGAATGTCGATCAGGTGGCACTTCATGTCCCCTAACCCCAGCTCGAACACGGCAAATAGGCCGGAAGGACCGGCTCCAATAATCACTACGTCTGTATTGATAACGTCCTGTGCTGTCATTTTTATAACTTTCTGCTTTACCCTGACTTAAACCTGATGCGAGGTATTAGCTAAATTGGTGATATGGTTCAAGAGGCGACCTAAGTTAACCCCAAAAAATTGCAAAAATCCAGTATAGCCCGTATAACCTTCCGCAATCCAATAACCCATGCTATTCATTGGCATAGCCTCATGACCAGCGACGTATTATTCGAATTTTCAAGAATTGGGCAGATTATGCGCGTCACAGCTGTGGACAGCGATACCGGCACCGAAGCGATAATTCAAGGTCCTGTCACAGCCAGCAGAGCCGAACTCCAAAGAGTGGCTCTTAGCAAACTACATTATGTGCTTAGTAAGCAAAAGGGAAACCAAGATGGGAAATAAAAAGATAGCCATAGTCGGAGCAGGCCAGATAGGCGGAACTCTCGCCCTGCTGGCTGGTCAGAAAGAGCTTGGAGATGTAGCTCTCATCGATGTGGCCATGGGATTGTCGGAAGGCAAAGCTTTGGATCTTTTCCAGACATCTCCTATCGAGGGATTTCACGGCTCATTCACGGGCGGCACCGACTATAATCTTATGGCTGGGGCTAGCGTGGTTATCGTTACCGCTGGCATGGCTCGCAAGCCAGGCATGAACCGCAATGAACTTCTGAACACTAACGCTGACATAATAAAAACAGTCAGCGAAAATATAAAAATGTACGCTCCCAATTCGTTCGTCATCATCATAACCAATCCGGTAGATATCATGGCCTATATGGCTCAGAAGATCACCGGATTTCCTTCTAACCGAGTTGTCGGCATGGCCGGAGCGCTTGACAGCGCTCGTTTTCGCAGCTTCCTGGCCTTGGAATTTAACGTATCGGTCGAAGACGTCCATGCCTGCATCCTGGGAGGACACGGAGATACAATGGTGCCGATGGCGCGTTATTCCAGCGTAGGAAACATTCCGCTTTCCGACCTTATAAGCATGGGCTGGACCACAAGAGAACGCATAGATGCCATCATCCACCGCACCAAAAACGGAGGCGCGGAGATCATCGATCTTCTTAAAACCGGATCGGCTTTTTACGCTCCTGCCGCAGCGGCTATCCAAATGGCGGAAAGTTTTCTTAAAGACAAAAAGCGCATATTGCCATGCGCGGCTCATCTCGATGGAGAATATGACCAGAAAGATATTTATATGGGCGTTCCCTGCATAATCGGCGCCAACGGGGTGGAAAAAATTATTGAGCTTAAGCTCACCCCGGAAGAAAAATCCCTGTTCGACCACTCTGCGACCAGCATACGCAATCTGAAGATCGATTTGGGCGAGGAATCGTAAAGCCTCAAACATGCCTCACAGAAAAAAGCAAAGTTGGAAAAAAAGCATCGTCAGAGCCACATCCGCCTCGCTTATCGATCCATGGCGCGACAATGCTCGCGCAAAAATCTTCATGGCAGGAGCTTTAGGTTGCTTTGGATATAACTTGCTGGATCTTTCCCAGAATTATTATCTGACTGGCGAAGGCATGTTTGCCATAACAGTGTTCAATGCGCTGCGCATGGCTCTTCTGGGATTTTTCGGCTTCTTCATTTCCTATTGGTGTATGGCTCGTCCACATGCTCGCGTTGTAATTATTGTCGGGCAAATCGCAGGATTAGCTTTGGTTTTGGCATGGCCCCTGTCCGCCGTCGGGAATGCCGTGGGGTTTGCTTTGCTCACTTCGTCATTCTGGGCCGCATATCACATAAGGTTCGCTATAAAGCAATCTCGTGAGAATTACGGACCGGAAACGGCGTTTTCGTCCCTCGTCATGGTAATGTCCGGGTCAGCAGGATCTTTTCTTGCCGGTTGGATGCTGCACTCTAACAACTATACAGCTTCAATCGTAATAAGCTCTTTGCCTTTGCTCATCGCCACTCAAATTCTGATAATGAAAATCCCGCGCAGCAATCTTATAAAACGCGGATGGAGGATGATAAAACGCAGACGCCCATCTTCCCGCATGAGCGTATATTGCGGAATACTGCACGCAGTTCAGGATTCCGCTCTACCGGTATGGCTTCGCATAATGAACGTCTCTCCCATCGTTACCGGCTTTATGATGGGCATACGTCCTTTTCTTGGATTAATTCTTACTCCCGCTATTGGGCATCTCGTGCAGAAAGGCAGCATGGGCGCCGTTCGCGTAGGCGGAGCGCTTGTCATGGTCGGATGGCTGTTCATGATTGGGATGAATTACAATCAGCTGTTCTTCATTCCGGCATTCGCTTTTATGTCATCGGGCGCAGGATTGATCCTTACCGCAAACGTAAGCCGCTGGTATAAGCTGCGCTCTCCGGCGGGATTGATGGCTAGAGAATATCTTGCCGCAATGGGACGTAGCCCAGCATTCTTCCTGGTGCTGCCTTTAGCATTCGCACTACCCGCAGCCTATCCGTTCTTGGGCGTAGGCATGGCTCTGCTTTTCATTTTCGGAATACATCCGATGAATAAAAAGAAATCTATCCAGATCATCGATCCTATAATCAACGCGCCTTAGTATAACCCGCCGGTTCCCAGCGTAGATGGAGATGGAGCGCTTGTAGCGTCATTCGCATTTTCGGGAGAGCTTTCTCCATGGCCGAAGGCTCCTGCGGCTCCTTCTGCGGCGGCTCCGGTTACGCTGCCGTCAAGCACAGGGCGCGGCACTCCTTCCTGAGGCTCGGTTCCGGGAATAAACGCTTCCCATATGGCGGATTTGTCGCTTGGAGTAGTCAGTCCTCCAGTCTCGGCATTCACGCGGACCATCCTTAGTCCGGGGGGAACGCGAAATGGAATTCCCGGCTTGTCCTTCATGGCCTTGGTCATAAAGTCCTGGAATATCGGCACAGAAACGCTGGCTCCGGTTTCGTGAGAGCCTAAAGGCATGGGATCGTCGAAACCTATGAACACGCCACAAACAAGATCAGGAGTAAACCCTATAAACCAAGCGTCCTTGCTTTCGTTAGTGGTTCCCGTCTTTCCGGCAAGAGGTACTCCAACCGCTTTAAGTCGAGCTCCCGTTCCGCGCAGAACCACTCCTTCGAGGATGGACACCATCTGATATGCCGTTCTCGGATCTTCTATAGTTTCACGAACATCTGGGATTTCTGGAGGCACAGTGCCCGGCAACCATGCGTCACTTAAGCAACCGTCGCATGCGCGGTTGTCCTGTTTCCATATAGTCTTTCCGTCCCTGTCCTGCACGCGATCTATCAGGCTTGTGGTTATTTTCTTACCGCCGTTCACGATCATTCCATACGCGGCAGTCAATTTCATCACTGTGGTTTCCTTCGCTCCCAAAGAAAACGACAACAGATCGGGCATGTCATCAGCTATGCCGAATTTCTTAGCGTACTCAGCCACCGCAGGCATGCCGATGCTGTTAGCCAGACGCACAGTCATGACATTGCGCGATTTCTCTATCCCCACTCTTAGCGGCGTAGCTCCATAGAACTGCTGAGAATAATTCTCAGGCTTCCATAAAGGCAGCCCCGGGCCTTGGACATATTCAAACGGAGCATCGAGAATAAGACTGGACGGAGTGAACCCCTTGTCCAGCGCCGCCATGTATATAAACGGTTTGAATGAAGATCCAGGCTGGCGAAAAGCCTGAGTGGCGCGATTGAACTGGCTTATCTTCGCGCTAAAACCACCGTTCATGGCGAACACTCGGCCAGTGTGGGGATCAAGAACTACGATTGCTCCCTGCACTACCGGAACCTGCCGCAGCGTAAAGCTACCTTCAGGATATGGCTTTCCATCCTCACCGGCTTTAACCGCCTCGACCATTATTACGTCGCCCACCTCAACTACATCGGCGGGACGGCGAATAGCAGGACCGAATTTATTATCCGGCAATTCTTTTCTCGCCCACTTCATCTCTCTCCACGGAATCTTGCCGCCCTTGCCATCGGCAAAAGCGATCTCCGCTTCAGCATCCTTTAGTTTGAACACAACGGCCAATTGCCATGCCTCTCCGCCAGGAGGAAGAAGCACGCTCTTTAATTGATTTTGCCAGTCATGAAGGTTGCGCATATGAGCGATAGGACCTCTCCAGCCGCGCTCACGCCTGTCAAAATTTATCAGACCGTCACGCAAAGCTTTTGCGGCTATCTCTTGTAAAAACGGATTGAGGCTGGTCTTGACCGCAAGCCCCCCGCCAAGAACTTTTTCCTCTCCAAACTGAGCAACCAGCTGACGACGCACTTCCTCGGAGTAATAATCCGCAGTAACTATTTCCGCCTCATTGCGAGTTTGCGTCTGAAGCGCTTCCTGCTGGGCAACAGCAGCTTCTTCCTTCGTTATATAGTTATCTTCCTCCATCCGTCCGATAACCCAATTCCGGCGAGCGACCGCCGCTTCATAATCCCGCTTGGGACTGTAATTGTTCGGAGCCTTAGGCAACGCCGCAAGATATGCAGCCTCGGCAACTGAAAGCTCATCCAGAGATTTGTTGAAATAATTTAGAGCAGCAGCGACTATCCCGTAAGAACGACTGCCGAGAAAAATCTCATTAAGATAAATCTCAAGTATGCGATCCTTGCTTAACGTCTTTTCCAACCGCATAGCCAATATAGCTTCGCGAACTTTGCGCTTTATCGATACCTCATTGCCTAGCAGCATGTTCTTAGCAACCTGCTGCGTGATGGTGGACGCGCCTACCGGTCTTTTGTCTCGGCCCAAATTCTGCACGTTCGTGAACGCAGCGCGGGCGATGCCCATAAAATCCACTCCGCCATGCGTGTAGAAAGACTGATCCTCGGCAGCAAGAAAAGCGTTTATGACTCGTTTGGGAATTACGCTTATAGGGACAAAGATGCGCTGTTCTTCAGCAATGGTCGCCATCATGCGGCCATCGTCGGCATATATGCGCGTCAAGATAGGCGGCTGATAATCTTTCAGGTAAGAATAGTCCGGCAAGTCCTTGCTATAATACGATATTGCCGTCGCCACGCCGCCAACAGCAATGAGCAAAAGCATCAACCCTAAAGAAAAAAGACCCGCAATCCAGCGCATAATAAATCCACCCGACGGAGAAGACCGCCAGCTGTTTTAGATCATTTCGCCGGTAAACAGAAATAGATTTATTTATAGCCGGTACTTAGTCACGCTACGAGGTTTGTTCCTCGGCGAACTGTCCGGAATAATAATTTTTCCATCTGTGGACTCTTCTTCGTCTTTTTTCTCAGTCTCAGAAGTCTGCGGCTGCTGACCGTTGGTCACAGTTGGGGAGTTTTCATTACCTATAACAATGTTACTTCCCGGACTGTTATTTACATTTACAACAATCTGAGCTTCCTCATTTTTCAACGAACTGCGATTTGGATTTTGCGCAACTTCAGGAATCTGCGGTTCCGCATTTTTCTCCTGGCTATTGCTTGGAGCGAGCAACCCCCGCGCCTCTTTAATCAAAGCATTTCTGTCTTTCTCGGAATATGACAATCCGCCCACCTTTTGTGGAGCAGAATTGGGGAAGTTCCTCAACTTTGCCTCCCCAGTGGAGCCATCATATTCATGAGCAACTCCGAACATGTCCTTCTTGTATAGCTTCATCTCAGGTATGGATGATGGATCATTAACATATCCAGAGAGTTTCTCTGTCGCCGCTGCAATCATAGCGGGATCGCCGCTGTTCATAGCATCCTTAACATCCCAAACTGCTTCACGCAGAAAGTGATTGTGCGCAGCTGCGGCCAAACGCTTTTCAGTCATTTGACTAACCGCACGCGGATTCCATGAGTGCTGCAAAGTGCAACTATTGCCAAACTCATTAGCAGCAATTGCGATCATCGCTCGCGCCTGAATATCGCTTATATCTCTGCCGTTGGGCCTGGTTGAGGTGACGCTCTTTCCGTTGAAGCCAACGCGCTCCCGCTCTCCGAAAAGAATAGATGCCCCACCCTCGCCATCGTGCGCAACGGAAGGCACAATAGGAGGAACACATCCTTGGGGAGTATTACGGCGCGCTATTTTTTCGTATGGGTCTTCTCCCTGAGCGGAAGCTTGTTTCTTTTTCTCATCTTCATCCGCCAGAACAGCGGCAGCGGCCATACCCCCTAGAACGACGGAATTGTCTTCCGACGAATCTTCCTCTTCCCCGGCTTTCTGGCGCATGGCGTCCATGTATTCTTGTTGCTGAGCGCTTAGGCGATTTTTCTCATCAAGCCTCTGCCTGGCAGTCACTACAAGATTATCTTTCATGGCTTTTGCAGAAGCACGGGCCTCTTCTGTGGAGTCGGGGCTTATCATGACTTCATCGCATTGCTTCATGGTAGCAACGATCTCGTCATAGCTCATCGAGAAAAATTTCTCTCCACTTGGAGTTGCCTGCGCCATATTCCTTCTCCTTAAATAATTCTTTGCCCTCGGGCTAATATGTGAAGTGATTATACAACTTTTCTACGAAACTAAAGCCTAAACCAGAAGATACCTCGGTATTGCTTAATATATATTTATTATTTCTAATTTTTTCTACCTTTTCAGTGTGTTAACGATGTTTAAGCTCTTCTTGCGACTAGCCTGTGAATAACTGGTTGTTTTAAGAAGCGGTTTGCGGTTATGATCCTACCCGCGAGGGATGTATTACCTTTCTCGGCTCTAGCCTTAAAGCAAGAGACAGAAAAAAACGGAACGAGAGTATAAAAAGCAATAAGTTAGCGATCTCTCTCACCTATAACATCCAGCGCTTGCGTGCGCCGTTGCGCCTTAATGGTTGTTAATTTCCGTTAAGCCCTCAGGCAGCGCGATGGGCAACGAATTTGCCGGTTTCGGCGCTAGATGGGGCCATTTCACCCCCGCACTGCGACAGACCGGCGGGAGAAATAGAATATGACTAAGCGTATGCTGGTAGATGCCACGCATCCCGAAGAGACTCGCGTAGCAATTGTAGATAGCTACAGAGACGTTAACAAACTGGACGATCTGGACTTTGGTCTGGCCAGCAAACCTCTCCTTAAAGGCAATATATATCTTGCTAAAGTGATGCGCGTAGAGCCTTCGCTTCAAGCGGCGTTTGTCGAGTACGGCGGCAATCGTCATGGTTTTTTATCGTTTACGGAAATTCATCCTGACTATTTCCGCATCCCTATGGCCGATCGCCCTGCGGATGAGGAAGATGTCATCGAAGGCGAAAACCTCGAAGCTATGCCTGTCAGCGCAGAAACATCTGAAGCTGAGTATGAGCAAGCCCAGGAGTATGAGCTTGATATAGAGGATATGGCTCTTCCCGCTTCCGAGACTCCAAGCGAAGAACCGCCCATGCCTCCGGCGGAAGTTGAGCAGCCTGCAACCACGTTCCCGCTTGAAGGACAAGATATCGACATCGGATTGATAACCGATTTCGGCAACGCTGCGGTAAACCCTATTCTTGCGGAAGGCGCTGTCGCGCCGGAACAAACTCCGGTGGAAAGCGTTGGCGGCGAAGTGTCTGAGCGCTTTGTGCGTCGTCCTCCTCGTCCACGTTATAAAATCCAAGAAGTCCTGAAGCGCGGCCAGGTAATGTTGATCCAGGTCGTCAAAGAAGAGCGCGGGAATAAAGGCGCTGCGCTAACGACGTTCCTGTCGCTTGCCGGACGTTATTGCGTATTGATGCCCAACACCGATCATGGCGGCGGAGTATCGCGCAAGATAACCAATCATCATGATCGCCGCCGCATGAAGGAGATCCTCGATCAGCTCGAGATCCCGGAAGGCATGGCCGTCATATTGCGCACCGCTGGGATGGAACAGGAACCTCCCGATATCCAGCGCGATCTGGAATATCTCTTGCGCATGTGGGACAGCATAAGAGAGCAGACTCTTCAATCGACTGCGCCAAGCCTCATATATGAGGAAGCCAATCTTATAAAACGCGCTGTGCGCGATCTGTATTCGCAAGACATAAGCGAAATTCTGGTTTCCGGCGAAGCCGGATATGAACGCGCTCGCGATTTCATGCGCACCATAATGCCTGACGAAGTCGAGAAGATCCGGCTTTACAAGGACTCGATCCCTCTTTTCTTCCGATACAACGTCGAAAACCAGATAGACACTCTTCATTCGCCGGTCGTTCAATTGCGCTCGGGCGGATACCTGGTGATTAATCCGACGGAAGCTCTGGTATCTATCGATGTGAACTCTGGCCGCGCCACGCGAGAGAGACATATCGAAGAGACTGCTCTTAAAACCAACATCGAGGCCGCCGACGAAATCGCCAGACAATTGCGGTTGCGCGATCTTGCCGGACTTGTGGTTATCGATTTTATCGATATGGAAGATGGCCGCAACAACGCCGCCGTAGAACGTCGCATGAAAGAAGCGATGAAGAACGACCGCGCAAGATTGCAAATAGGTCGCATCTCTCCCTTCGGTTTGCTGGAACTGTCGCGTCAAAGATTGCGTCCGAGCCTGCTTGAAATAAATTTTGAGAAGTGCCCGCACTGCGCCGGAATTGGGCTTGTGCGTCTGCCGGATTCTGCCGCGCT
>JAQUWX010000006.1:0-16119 GCA_028692635.1 Alphaproteobacteria bacterium | reverse complement strand
GCCAATCCAGAGAATCCAGCCGATCCTAACGACAATCAGCAACGTCGCCGCAGACGCGGTCGCAGAGGCGGTCGCCGTCGTAACGGCGGAAACGAGCAGCGCGAAGGAAACGGAGATAGATGGGAGCGTCGTCCACGCAACCAGGATCAGCAAGGATCGGCTCCGAATATCGCGGAAGGCAATATTCCTACCAGCATACATGAAATCGACACTACGCCCAGGTACCCCACTGGGGAATCTCGGCATAACAACGCTCCAAGGCCAGAGTCTCATTCTGCCTCGACATCTTCCGGACACGTCACGCACGAAGTCGTGAATCCTCCGGTCGATAATCCCAAAGGCGGATGGTGGCGACGGCTTACTGGCCAATAGGTTTTTGCAATGCGCTGCCTCGCAAAAAATCTTGCGCGGACCCTGATAGTACTGCTGGCCCTAACCGTAACTCCTTTGCATGCGCACGCCGGGGATAAAATTACCTTTATCCGTGACGCGGAAATCGAGCACTATTTGAGGGAGCTGGCGACTCCGGTTTATCGAGCTGCCGATATAGATCCGAACTCGATCAACATAATCATCGTAAAAAGCAATCAGATAAACGCGTTCGTCGCAGGCGGCATGAATGAGTTTTTCTATACGGGATTGCTGCTTCAAACCGAAACTCCAGAACAGTTGCTTGGAGTGATGGCTCATGAAACCGGCCACATCACCGGAGGACATTTAATCCGCGGAAGCGAAGCTATGAAGAACGCTTCTACCGAAGCCATAATTGGGATTCTGGTAGGCGTAGCGGCGGGAATTGCCAGTGGAAACGGCCAGGCTACCGCTGCTGCCGTAGGGAGCGCTCAGAACATAGCGGAGCGTAGTTTTCTGAGATTCAGCAGAGAACAGGAATCTTCCGCCGATATCGCAGCCATGTCTTTTTTGGACAGAAACGGCATTACCTCGCAAGGCATGCTTGATTTCATGAAAAAGCTGGAGGGACAGGAGTTGTTGCCGATCGACAGGCAATCGGAATATGTGCGAACCCATCCTTTGACTCAAGATCGCATCAGCAACATCGCGAACCATTTGACTGGCTCGCAGAAAAATCTCTCAAAGCTGGATGCAAAATTCTATACGATGCATGAGCGCATGAAGGCCAAGCTTTCCGGTTATCTGCAACCCGAGGCCGCTTTGCTTCGCACCACGGATAAAGACTCGAAGATAACGGCGCGTTATTCTCGCGCCGTCGCTTTCTATCAGACCAGTCAGTTAATGCGAGCGCTCTCTCTGGTTGACGGCCTTATAAAAGAGGAACCGAACAATCCTTATTTTCACGAGCTTAAAGCTCAGATGCTTTTTGACAACGGACGCATCGAAGAAGCCGTCGATATTTACAAAAAAGTAGTCGATATGGTTCCAGATTCCGGCCTGTTGCGCATATCCTATGGGCACGCTCTGCTTGAAAGTAAAAATAAATCACGCCTTGATTTAGCTATTCAGCAACTGCTCGATGCCATTAGACTTGAGGAAAAAAACGCTCAAACGTGGCGTTTGCTGGCTTCTGCGTGGGGCCAAAAGGCTGAGTTAACAAAAGACTCGCGATATGAAGGCATGGCGGTTTATGCTCTTGCGGAAGAAGCAATAACTCAAGGCGCTGAAAAAGAAGCCAGACAACTTGCTGATCGCGCATTGAAATTGCTTCCGAAAGGTTCTCCTTACTGGGTTAAGGCTCAGGATATTAAGTTATCCACCGAGGAGAACTCTCAACATTGACTTAAACGCCAAAACTTGGTTCTGTCACATCCTTGCATATTCACCACTAGACTCAGGAGCTTATCATGCGTCTTTACCCCATTCTCATCGGCGCTCTTGCCATCGGCCTAATCCCTGCCGTGGCTTCCGCTGAATCCGTTAAGCCTCTGGCCGATGCCGAAAGAGCTCAGGTCGAAGACGTGGTTCGCGAATTTCTGACCAAGAAAGAACCGGAAGTCGTCATGAAGGCCGTGCAGGAAATGCAGCGCCGCCAGGAAGAGGAAACCGCCAGCAGAAGCAAGCAGGCCATGGTGACCAGCCACGACAAAATATTCAACGACGCCACCTCGCCCACAGTCGGCAATCTTAAAGGCGACGTCACAATGGTTGAATTCTTTGATTATCAATGCGGCCACTGCAAGAAGGTCAACGAAGCAATCGTCAAGTTGATCGCCGAGGAAAAGAACGTCAGGGTTGTATATAAGGAATTCCCGATCCTTGGAGCCGGTTCCGTATTTGCGTCCAAGGCCGCTTTGGCAAGCGTTCGTCAGGGGAAATATGAAAAATTCCACGACGCTCTTCTTAACAGCAAAGAGCATCTGTCCGATGAAATCATCAAGCAGGTCGCAAAGGATGTCGGCTTGAACGTGGAAAAGCTTCAGAAAGATATGAATGACCCCGAGATCGAAAAAATCATTCAGTCCAATCTTGCTTTGGGCAATGAAATCGGCGTGCGCGGAACTCCTATGTTCATCGTCGGCGATAAAATGTTCCCCGGAGCCATGCAGCTTCCTCAGATGAAGCAGGCTGTGGAAGAAGCTCGCAAGTCGGCTAAGAAATAAAAGGATCATATCGTGAAGCAAGCGCCGAGAATTCTGGTATTAAACGGTCCGAACCTTAATCTTCTGGGTGTGCGTGAGCCTGATATATATGGCTCTCAAACGCTGGCGGATGTGGGAAAGCGGTGCCGCGATGTAGCCAAAACTCTCGGCCTTGCCGTCGATTGCAAGCAAAGCAATTGCGAGGGCGAGTTGGTGGAGTGGATACAAAAAAGCCGCAAAACTCACAGCGGCATTGTTATCAACGCCGCCGCATATAGCCACACTTCGGTGGCTATCATGGACGCTCTTAAATTGTCCGATCTTCCCATTATTGAGGTTCATATTTCTAACGTTCATGCGCGGGAAGAATTCCGTCATTATTCATATGTTTCGGCCATCGCAGACGGAGTAATCTGTGGACTTGGCATTGAAGGATATGAATATGCCATACAGCATTTGAGTAAATTGATTAAATCACCCAATAGGAAATAAGAAATGAGTAATTTCAACATCGACACAAAATCAGTCCGTAAACTTGCCGAGCTGCTTAAGGAATCCGGCCTCAGCGAAATCGAATACGCCGAAGGCGATAAGCGCATCAAGGTTGCGATGGGGGGATTTTCTCCTCAAACCTCTTTCGTCCAGATGGCCGCTCCCGCTCCTGTGGGAAGCGTGGAAGTCAAAGAGGAAACTCCAGCTGTTCCGGCTGGAACATCCGTCATTGCGCCAATGGTCGGCACTATTTATATGGCCCCTGCTCCCGGAGAAAAACCTTTCGTCAAGGTGGGAGACAAAGTCAAACAGGGCGACACTCTGTTGATTATCGAGGCAATGAAGGTGATGAATCCTATCAAAGCGCCTCATGCGGGTGAAATCGTCGAAATCATGGTAAGCGATGCCAAGCCCGTGGAATTCGGCGAGACACTGCTTATCATTTCGCAATAATCCAATAGGCTTCAACTTGTTTGAAAAAATCCTAATAGCTAATCGTGGCGAAATAGCTCTTCGCATACATCGCGCCTGCCGCGAGATGGGAATTCATACCGTAGCTGTGCATTCGACAGCGGACGCAGACGCCATGCATGTGCGTCTGGCCGATGAGAGCGTGTGCATCGGGCCGCCATCGGCGAAAGAAAGCTATCTCAACATACCGGCCATTCTTACGGCGGCGGCAATAACCGGAGCGGATGCTATTCATCCTGGCGTCGGCTTTATGTCGGAGAACGCCAACTTCGCCGAAATGGTGGAGGAGCACGGTTTCGTGTTCATAGGCCCCACGCCGGAGCACATTCGCCTTATGGGAGATAAGGTCACGGCAAAGAAAACCGTGAAGAAACTCGGTCTGCCAACAGTCCCCGGCTCTGACGGAGCGGTGGAAACCGTGGAAGAAGCTCAAAAAGTAGCCGCAAAAACAGGCTATCCTGTGTTGATAAAAGCTTCCGCAGGCGGCGGCGGCAAAGGCATGAAGATCGCAAACAATGAATCCGAAGTAGCCGAGGCATATCAGCTAGCTCGCGGAGAAGCGCGCATCTCGTTCGGCAACGACGAAGTATATATGGAGCGCTATCTCGCCAACCCGCGCCACATAGAAGTGCAGTTGATCGGAGATACTCACGGCAACGCCATACATTTTGGCGAACGCGACTGCTCCATTCAGCGCCGCCATCAAAAGGTTTTGGAAGAAGCCCCTTCTCCCGGACTGAACGCCTGCGAGCGCGTAAAAATCGGAGAACTGGCCGCAAAGGTAATTCAAAAAATTGGATATCGCGGCGTTGGAACCATAGAATTTCTTTATGAGAACGGCGAATTTTTCTTCATAGAGATGAACACCAGATTGCAGGTCGAGCACACCATAACCGAGATGATAACCGGCATAGACCTGGTAAGAGAACAAATCCGCGTCGCTTGCGGATTGCCGCTAAGTTATAAGCAGGAAGATATCTCATTCAACGGCCACGCTATTGAATGCCGTATAAACGCGGAAAATCCTGAAACATTTGCCCCTTCTCCCGGACAGATAAAAGGCTTTCATGCGCCTGGCGGTCTTGGAGTGCGCGTGGATAGCGCTCTTTATGACGGATATCATGTGCCGACGTACTATGACAGCATGATCGCAAAACTGGTTGTGCACGGATCGAACCGGAACGAGTGCCTATTGCGCTTGCGGCGCAGCCTGGAAGAATTTTTCATCGGCGGCATAGACACTACGCTTCCGCTGCATCAGAGCATTATCAGCCAGCCCGACTTCATAAACGGCGATTACACCATCCACTGGCTGGAGCATTTCCTGAATATGGAATAGAGAAACTAGTCGTCCTTTTTACTGCGTCTTTTTTCTCTGATGCTTTCTATTTCGTCCATTTGGTTTTTGAACATCCTTATGGCTCGCTTTTCTTTCTGGTCCAGTTTCTCGATCTTTATATTGTCCAGCAGCACTCGCAGAGCCTCGGCTATGTGTCCTATTTGCCTGCCGTATGAGCCGACTTCTTCAAGTATTTCTTCTTCAAGCTCGGAGTCGGACGTTCTTCCTACAACGACGTTTATCAAGCCGAATTGATTTCCTATGTTCTTATAAGCCGTTGACCACATCTGCGAGACATCGCCGGCAAGCGGAAGTTTGAAGTTGGACATCTGATTTGCCTTTCAAAAACAAGAAAAACTCTACGCAAGATATGCGCATGAAGTTTTCATATCAACCGGATGATTGGCCGCATTCAATAGTATGTTATTGAGCTGGCGCAGGAGCAGAAACCGCTGCCGCTTTGCAGCCTATTACCCAGATATCATATACCGGGTGCTCAAGCGCGGACAGAGCAGGACTTGATGCGAACATCCATCCTTTAAACAAACCCATCTCAGATTCTCCGGGTTTGAATTCTGAAATGCTCAGAAATGCGGCGGCCTCAGGAGGATCTTCAGGAGGAGTCACGCGGCAGTTTTTTACCGTTATCATCAAAGTGCCGAATTTAAGCGGCTCTCCTACCGTTATCTCCAAAGCTTCCACCCGAGCGGTCACTTTATCGAGAGCTCGCAACAACGCTATCGGTCGCTCTTCGACAGGAACAGCCGCAAACGCATGCGCAGGGCACAAACAAGCCAGCAAAAAGCAGCATAATGTTTTGCGCATCATCTTTTAGGGATGGGCCGATTCAGCATTCTTCGCTGAGGATCCGCCATCGCTTTTCTTGGAATAGATCATTTGACCGATAAGATCATCAAGCCGCATAGGAGCCTGCGTTCTGGTTATGCGCCCGTTGCCGTTCGCATCGATAAGATCTTCCTCTACGCCCACCTCAAGAGACATATATTTGCCTCCAAGAAGGCTCTCGCTCGCGACCATCGCTATGGTATCGGCGGGCAATCTCACCTTTGGATCAATCGTCATTTTTACGTTGACCATGTACTGGTTCTGACCGGGATCGGTTATAAGATCCTGACTTGCTATGGAACCAATTTTAACTCCGTTCACTTTGACGTCGCTGCCCTCTTTAAGGCCGTCAATCATTGGAAAATTGGCGCTTACCACATATCCTTTAACCTGATGCAGGTCAGAGCTTGAATACGCAAACCCCATAAATAACGCTGCAACCGCCAGCACTAAAGCTCCCAGCACGGTTTCCATAATATTGTGTCCCATATTCACTCCTCTGTCATAACCTGAGGTTTAACTAATGCTCTCCTTGCGAGCAAGCCCTCAAACACGAGGTAAATAATTATCACTATCCGCTGATTCACCAGAAATATAATTCTCTCTTCAGCCCATTAACCTGTTAGTAACTTTTTCTTCCCTAACACCACATTTTGTGGCATTTAGTACCTGAGGCACATCATCTTGTGGATAACTTTTGCCTCATTATTATAACCGCTTGTATCTAAACGGGTTTTTGTATGCAGAGCACTCGCTGGTTCACAACCAAAGAACGTATCTTATCCAATTCTATCCACATGGAGGATGAATGGAGCGTTGAGGCGTTGCAATTATTGGAAACAGAATCCTTCTGCACGACAATTCCGGCGCAGCTTAAACCGGTGGAAGAAAACACTCTTCCCTCGTGGTTGTGGCGCCATAGCGGAAATTCAGAATCCATCGCCGCAGAGAGCAATGTCTCACAGGTATTCGCTCGCGTCGCAGGCGCAGCGGTTTATGCCGGATGGAAAAAAGATTTGTTTTCCGATGAAACCGAAGCTCGTGCGTTTTACGACGAGATCGTGTGGATGCTGTCTCATCGGGTTATTGCGATGGAACCGGCAGCGCTCGCCGCTTTGGGGATAGACTGGGCTTATGGGTTTGCTCCTGTTCAGATGACTCCGGTGGATACTCGCGCCAAGACGACTCTTTCCATAACCAATCAATCTATCGACGCTATTTTGAGCGCCTCCAACCACGGCGCTCAGAATAGATGGCGTAATTTTCTTAAAAACAGAGAGGGAGAGCTTATCTCCTTGCGCTTTAGCGACACGCTGAAGGAATGGGAAACAACTTCGGCTGAGCAAATGCCTCGCCTGACTATCGATCTTCTGAAGCTGTGTCGCGATGACGGACGCGTCGATATTGCGTCGTTACAGCATGTAGCGCGCTTGTCCGTCATTCTTCTGGAACTTCACTATGACAGCATGGTTGCGGTTCCTGAGGCTTCTCGCGCTTTGGCCATCGGATATAATAATCTTGCAAGTATGCTTATGCGGCAAGGTATCGCCTATGACAGCGAAGCCGGTCGCTCTACTGCGGCAGCGATAAGCTCTATTATCACAACGGCTGCGACTATTGCTTCCGCGCAACTGGCGCAGAAACTCGGACCATGCGCGGCGTTCTCGTCTGCGCGAGCGTCCTTCCTGCGCATTCTCGGAAATCGCCATCGCGCCGCGTACGGAGATGCGAACGATTACGAACATGTTTCAGTATTGCCGCTTCCCCTGAAGCTCGATGATTGCCCCGACCTTACTTTGATAGCCGCTGCAAGAAAAAACTGGGATGACGCTCTGATAGCCACTCAGCGCTATGGCTTGCGCCACACGCAATTGACCAGCCTGTTCGCTTCGCACGATCTTATGGCGTTGCAGGAAAGTTCAACCGGCGGGATTTCCCCGGAACCGCAGCTTGTGCGCGAAAAGCAAACTGACGCCGGGACGTTTTCTCGCAAAATTATTCCAGCGGCGCAAATGGGTCTTGTCGGATTGGGATATGACGATGCCGATATAAAATCTATCGTTAGCCATGCTGTCGGTTATGGCTCGTTGAAATCCGCTCGAGGAGTAAATCATGAGACTCTTAAGGCTCGCGGTTTCACCGACGATGCCATTGAAAAGATCGAGGAACAAATCCCTTCCGCCAACAATATTCGTATGGCATGCACTCCATGGGTGGTTGGAGAAAATTTCTGCCTCAACAATTTGAAAATTCCTGCGGATAAGCTCGACGATTTTGGCTTCGATCTGCTTGAATATATCGGGTTCTCGAAGGCTGAGATAATCGCGGCCAACCATTTTTGTTACGGCCACGGCAATATGGAAACAGCTTCCGAGCTTAAGCATGAGCATCGGGCAATCTTCGCTTGCGGCGAAGAAATTTCCGTCAGCGCCAAAGCATCCATGGCCGCATCGGTGCAAAGCTTCATAACCGGCGACGTTAATTTGACTTTGACACTCTCTTCGGCATCAAGCGTTTCAGAACGAAGCGATTTGCTTTTGAATGCGTGGCGCAATGGCCTTAAGAATGTAGCCATATATTTTGAATATGCCGCAAACGCCGAGCCAGCAGTTGCACAACCGGTCAGAAACTCTGCCATACGTTCTCGAGCTTTGCCGAAATCAGCTCTGATATCGGCCTCCGCCTCAAAGAACGGAAAGCGCAAGGCGCCCAGCAGAGTCGTAAGCATGAGAGGCAAATCGCCCTCCTCCAGCCACAAGACAAGAGCGTAAATATCAATATATCCATAGCCCAGATAAAATGAATTATTTTATCTGGGAAGAAGCGCCCGCTACGCGGCGAAAAACCGCCATCACGGCGGTTTTCATAGCGCAAATCATATAATCAAATTATATGATCTGCGCTATAATTTACCATGTTTTGCGAGTATTGCGGTTTTTACCCCTTGCCATGCAGGTTTTTCCCGCTATAGTGCCCGCCTTTATGGCTCCTTGCTGAACGCTTGTCGTTTGGCTTGATAAAGGAGGCTGATGCGTCGGGATTGGCTCGAACCAGCTCTTTATCGCGTAAACCCAGAGGGAGTGTGGAACTATGCCATACTATGAGTCTATCTTTATTGCGCGTCAGGATGTCTCCGCGCCACAAGTCGAAGCGCTGACGGCTACTTTCGCCGACATACTGCGCGCTCACGGCGGACAGGTCACTAAGACCGAACAGTGGGGCCTGCGCAATCTCGCATATCGCATCAAGAAAAATAAGAAAGGGCATTATGTGCTCTTCAATCTCGACGCTCCTCACGAGGCTGTCGCCGAGATGGAACGCAACATGGGCCTACATGAAGACATTCTGCGCTTCATGACCGTCCGCGTCGATGAGTTGGAGGCTGGTCCTTCCGCAATGATGCGCCGTGACGAACGCGACGCCGGATCTGAGCGTGGCGACAGAGGCGGCCGCAGCGGATTCCGCCCTCGCCGTGAGAACACATCAAGTGAAGAAGGAGCAAGCGCATGAGCATGCCATCAACATCTTCTCAGCATCGCAGCAGCGGAACCGGTGAGCGCGCAGGTGGCGGTGGAAATCGTTTTTCCGGACGTCGTAAAAGCTGCCCTTTCAGCTCGCCCGGAGCGCAGAAGATCGACTATAAGGACGTGCGTCTTTTGGGACGGTTTATCTCTGAGCGCGGCAAAATCGTTCCTTCTCGCATAACTGCGGTTTCCGCTACCAAGCAGCGTGAGCTAACTCAGGCCATAAAGCGCGCACGTTTTCTAGCGCTGTTGCCGTACGCCAACGAACGCGCCGGAGCGTAAGGGAGCGCCTGAAAAAATGGCATCGGTTTTATCTTCTCGTGGAGCATTAGGTTGGCTTAGCGCCGCACTCGCCGGAGTAATGGGCGGGGCGATGTTTGTTGCCGCCTCCACGTATGGAGATACTCTGCTGGTGTTTTTGGCGTACTTCTCGATCATTCCTTTGATTGTGTGCGGTCTTGGCTCTGGAAGCCTGATAGGAGGAATAGCTTCTCTTATCAGCACCGGCGTAGTGATGGTTTTCTCGGGACCGCAAATATCGTTGACATATTTTCTGGCGTTCTCGCTGCCAGCTTTTCTTCTAATGCTGCTGGCACTGCGTTATCGTCAAGGAAGTGATGGAACGCTCTACTGGTATCCGGAAGGATATCTGCTTATCGCTACTGCGCTTTATCCGTGCATATTGCTTGTTATCGCTGGGTTCATGGCCTCTGGAGAAGAAGGGGGACTGCTTGAGATGTCCACTCGGGCGCTCGAGGGAATTATGAATACCATGAAGGACGATATCAGCAACAACATGGCGAACATCGATGCTGATAAAGCAGCCCAGCTTATGGAAGGGTTTAAGCAGATGGATTTAGTTCTGCCGAAGTTTGCGGAATTTCTTCCTGCGTTTCTCGGATGCGTCTGGATATTCTTTATAATTATCTGCGGATCGGCGTCACAGTCGATCCTGAAACAGCAGCATTGGAATTTGCGCGATTCATTTAAGTTAAACGATTTGCAGATCCCCAACTGGTTTATTACTGCGGTGGCCGCTTCGGGACTTATCGGGTTCTTTGGTCCCGTCCCTTACGATCACATTGGAAATAATTTGTGCGTCATGTTGTGCGTTCCGTATTTCTTTCTCGGAATTTCTGTGGCGCATGTTTATGCCTCTACTTTTAAAATGCCGTGGTTAGTGCTGCTTGTATTCTACACGCTTATGTCATTGATGTTTTGGCTGGTGATGCTTGTGGCTCTGCTGGGAGTCATTGAGCAAAACATCAACTTGCGGCAGCGTTTGACTAAACGGATACCAATCACCTGAATCTGAAGAATATGGGAAGGAGTTTACTATGATTGAAGTTATTCTGCTGGAGCGCATTGAAAAGCTCGGCCAATTGGGACAGGTGGTGAAGGTGCGCCCTGGATTTGCTCGCAACTTTTTGCTGCCGCAAAAGAAGGCATTGCGCGCAACCAAGTCAAATCTTGAGCTGTTCGAAAAACAACGCGCTGATCTCGAAGCCAAGAACGCCGAGATGCGCGCAGCCGCTCAGGCGGAAGCCAGCAAGATCGACAACATAAAGGTCGTGATAATCCGTCAAGCCAGCGAAACAGGACAGTTGTTCGGTTCCGTCAGCGCACGCGACGTTGCGGATGCTGCGAAAGCCGCAGGTCATGTGATTGAGCGTCAGCAAGTGCAGATCGATGCCCCGATTAAGGCTCTTGGGCTATTCCCTGTAAAGATTAAGCTGCACCCGGAAGTCTTGACCAAGATAACCGTAAACATCGCTCGTTCGCCTGAAGAGGCTGTCATACAGCAGGAGAAAGGCGTTGCTATTATCAAGGCTGCCGAAAAGCAAGCCGAGGTTGATGCTGCTAAGACCGCTCTTGACGCTATGACGGGAGAAGCTAAGCCGGAAGAACCAGCAGATGCGGATGGCGCTAAGAAAACAAAAGCCAAGGGCAAAGCAAAAGCAGCAAAAGCCGAAAAAACCGAAGCTGAAGAGCCAGCAGCCCCAAAGAAGGCTAAGGCTGCCCGCAGCAAGAAATCTGAAGCTTAATTTCGATATATTAAGGCCATTAATTAATATGCCCCGTTTTATGGGGCATATTTTTTGTCTTTTGCAAACAAACCCTATGCTTTCCTGCCTAATTGCATTCACGCAACAAACTGTTGCTGCCGCACCACATGGATATGAAAAGGCGAGTCGAGACTCCCGTTTGGATTCAATATGGTAAATTTATACTTAATGAACCTTACGAATTATGATACTAATAGGCGCAAGTAATTAGGTAGCCATAACGCCAAAAACAGCCTGTTTTTTCTCTCCCCTGTGGATGGTTTGTGGATAACTTCGTGGGCGTGGATCAGTTTCGATACCAAAATCACACAGTTAGGAACGAGTTGCGAGCACCATATGGCCTCATCTCACACCACCAACGAAAACGCTATGACGGTTAACCGCCAGCCATATGCACGTGACTTGGAAACTTCCGAATCAAGCTCGGAACAGCGCCTTATCGAATGGCTGCTTAAATCGAAGAAGACCAAATACGGCGCAAAGGCAATCAAGGCCGCAAACGATATCTCCGCCGCCGCGCCAGACGACTGGCAGACAGTGGATAGCATTTGCGGGCACCAGGCCGAAGATTTCTTGTCTGCTGGGGTTGAATTGCCCCTCACCGCCTCTGAAATCGACTATTTCCGCCGCAACCACAGGGATGTGGATTACCTGGTAACTCGCGACTTCATGGTTTCCAGCGCCGACCTGCCATCCCCACTGTCGGAGCTTTACGCTCTTTACCGGCATCGCGCCCACGTCGATACCGAGGCTGCTCTATTCGTCGCCCAGGCGACGGGATCGACCAGGGTCGCAAGCATCATGGCTGATTTGCTCTCCATCGGCAGTTTTGCCAATGGATTAGAGTTTATCTCGCATATGACGATGACTTACGCTGTATCGGCTGCCTTTGATACTTCGGATCTAATCGACAGGGCAAATCAGGAAGCGGCTCGCCGCCTGACTTTACAGATTGATCATCCAGCTCATCTGCTGACTCTCTCTCCGGATGAAATCAGCGTGCTTGCCTCTAATATAGTCGAGCGCCACATGCTGAGCAGTCCTGACTTCCTTGAGAAAGCCAACTTGTTGGCCGAAGCCAGACAAGACGTCAACCGCCTGCCCCAGGCCAAGCAATTTGTCACGGCCATAGGAGAGCGCGATCTTCCTATGACTTTTCCGTGGATAAGCCGCATCTGCGCCGCATATGCTCGCATTTTTGAAAGCTGGGTTCTGGATATGCCGGAGATCGCCGCGCTGATGAACCAGAAGACTGAAATCAGATATCAGTAATAATGAATATAATCATCGAAAAGATGAACCTGAAGACGATCTCTCTTGCCAAACAGAGCGAGCCTGAGATTGCAACAATCCAGGAATCCGACGGTTTTCTGTTAAATAAAAAATACAGCGCCGACTTCAGAATCCGCAAGGATGTTTACGAAAGAATGATAAGAGCGCAACGCCATCTACCTCAAGGGTTGCGTTTTATGGTCTTCGAAGCCTATCGGCCTCTCTCGCGTCAGATCGCAATGTGGGATTCTGTCGTTTCCGAAATGAAGAAAAAACACCCTGAACTCCCGGAGAACGAGCTGGAAGATTTGTGCGAAACCTTCGTTGCAAATCCATACGACGGCATAGGCAGCGGCCATCAAGCCTGCTGCGCTGTCGATATATCTCTATGCAAAACGGATGGATCGCAACTCGATATGGGCACAGAGATTGTCGAGTTCAACGAGCTAACCCGCACCGACGCAAAAGGCATAAGTAAAATTGCGCAGGAAAATCGAGCTGTACTGAAACGTGCGCTAGAGGCCGAAGGACTTATAAATTATCCTTCAGAATGGTGGCACTATAGCTATGGAGACCATCAGTGGGCATGGCTTACTAATAAAACCGAAGCCATTTATGGTCCATTATCCAATCTCTCCTGATCGCGCACCGCGCAGCCGACCCCCAGCATAAGACTCACAAAAAAGCCGGACAGAAGAGCTATAGCCACAATCACAGCCCACGTTAGGACATTCGGGCTGCGATCGGTGATCACAGTCTCCTCTTGGCCCAACTGAGTCATATTGGGAGCCTGCAAAAGTTCATTCTTCTTTTGAGTGTTTATCACATCCGCCAAATCACTTTTTAAATCTATAATTTTCATGTCGATAATTTCAGATTTACCGGATCTGCTTTGCAATTCTTGTATGGATTTATCCAGAAATTCGCGCTTTTCCTGAAGTTCTTTCGTGTTTTGCTCTCGAAGATCAGAAGCGACTTTGAAAAAACCAAGCTGTCTTTCAAAGATAGGATTAAACACTCTTTCAAGGTAAGACTCAGCATCGCCCCTGGTCTTCCCCTTGCAATTCACTTTGAGCACAGGTTTTTTCATGACAATTCCACCAACTGTGCACTTTCTTGAAATAATATTCTTTGGATTTCCCAAAACTACGTTCAATGCAAATCTTTCGGCATCCTTTAAAGACTCCAACAATCCAGTTTGCAATAAATTGTCCCTTGAATAATAGCTGAAGCTACCGATCTCTATCGTGGCAGATGCTATATAGTCATCTCTCAGCGCTAAGCCGGATATCATAACAATCAGAACAAGAGCAGACACACATAAACCGGCCCTTATATTGCGAAACACATGCGTGATTATCGCGCTCACCTTAAGTACATTGCCTGTGCTCATGTATATCTCCCCACCTTTTCATAATTCGCTTCGTTGACTAAAACAAGTAGTAGCCCATAAAAAGCGAAAGCATCATTAAAAAAGCTTGTCATCAAAACGATAAGCAATATGAACATCGAGATCAACACTCGTTCATTGCCGTCGCTAATCTTCAGCCACATTCCCAACATAATTAGCAATGGTACCAAACCCATCAAACCATAGGCCGCCACAATAATCAGATACAGAGTATGGCTCATATAGCCATAAGCTTTCATTTGAACAACTTCATAACCGCCTATGCCAAAGAACGGATTCTTTATTATCTGCTCAACAAGCATAAAATTGGATAGGCTTCTTGACTGCGCGCTTATCTGACCATCTCCATCGCCGAAAAGATGGGATAAGTTCAGCCAGTCTATAATCGGATAGCTTAATGACACAAGCGCAACAACAATCAAACTTAAACCGATAAAAACCTCAGTCGGCCTATAGCTTTTGGAAATTCGGCGATTTAAGAAAGTCATCGCCAGCGTTAATACAAGAACAATGCATCCTGCTCGAGACTGATTTGATGCGGTGTGAATAATGGCTACTAAAAGAGGCACCAAAAATCCATAACTAATCAGCGCGCACCTCCTTTTATCTATAACACCCTTAATCCATACCGCGACCGTCACAAATAATGAGATGCCGTTTTTGTGATATAATTCATTCATATTTACGATAGGCATCGAAATATCCACATATATCACAAACATTACAAATAGATGGAATGAGGCCAATAATACTGACGTATTCACAAACGCGTCTATAAGCGAGTACGCATTACCAAAAACGCGGCAATGAATTCTTGCAAGGCAGGCAGTAAAAACTAGCGGCAAGAATGCGCCTATAAAATCAGGATCAGCCGTTTTTCCCAATGTTTTCTGAAGACCTTCCAGTCCTCCCCATATAATAAGAATCAAAAGCGCAGAAACGACTCCTATCTCCCATAATTTCACCTTGCTTTGCTGCATAAATGGCCAGAGCATAAACAATTCAGCAAAACCAAAAACCATAGAAAACGATATTCCATAAAAATATCGAGGCAGCGGCACGGAAAAAATGTCAATTATAGGAATGGCTATATCCACGGATAATAGCGCTATTAAACATGCGGATAAAATAGATACTGTTTGCTTGGTCATGCCGCGAGCAACTCCTTCACGGCAGACACGATGCTTTTATGGCGAGTTTTAGAATAAATAATTTTGTCGCTTAAAGAACCTTGCGATAATTCTCCGCCACAATAAGACACACCGAAATATTCAACATTAACATCAAGCAATGCCGCAGAACTTTTATTAAGCAGCTCAGATTCGCTCCCGCGCAATTTCCCCTGATCTACACAGTTATAGTACGGCAATCCAAAGAACAGAGAGCCCCATATAGTATTGGAAAGCCCCCCGATTACTCCCTTTTTCACCCCCGGAAGAAAAGCCTCCAGTGAAATATCCGCATACTTGGTCAAAGATGACATGGGCGTCGCACGCTTTAACAACCGCAGGTGAAGCAATCCGGTGAGCACGCGCTCAAATTGTTTTTTAAGCGCCTTTGGCGATTTTTTTAATGCGCCCTCAATCAGCTTTTCCATAAAGGGGCAGAGAGTAAGAATTTTTGCCAGGTTATAATAAAGGCTTGGAGTAAAATAATCTCTGGCATTTCCGTTGTGCGGCTTATACGCAATTATATCGGAGGCCGGCATGCTATCCATAAGCTTCAACACATTCCTTAGAAAATTGTGTTTATCTGTCTCAGCGTGAAAACTGAATAGCGTAGGCGCAGCGATTATCCAATCAGCTTTGAATTCCGGAAATACCGGATATTCCCTAAACGGCAAACCGACTTCTATCATTTCAACGCCGTCATAGCGATTTTTTGCATCGCGTCGGTCAATAAGAAATTCAGAGAATAGCTTGTCTGGAACATAAACTTTGCTTATGCCGAATTGCTTTATAAAACCATCGTGCTTATCAAGCCCCGCCGCCGCAAGCGTCATCAACCCAACGATGCGATCTGCTTTGATATTATTTCTAACGCTCAAAGCAAAATCATCCGGATATACAAACTGCTGCACAATCATCAATTTTGCGGCAATGGATTGCGATGATAAATATACGCTGGCCCCAAAATCCTGGCA
>JAQUWX010000052.1 GCA_028692635.1 Alphaproteobacteria bacterium | reverse complement strand
TACTAGGAAAAAATTGCCACCTGTAGCTCTTGATAAACAGGATAGTCCAGCAAAAGCGCCCTTATCTGCGCCATAATGGCTGGCACAAATTATGCATTGTCAGCGATAGCGTTCTCAAAATCGGAGGGAAACATGTCTGGCGGAATTTCTTCTATCGGAAGCTGGAACAACTACGCTACGAACTGGAGCAACAGGAATAATGGCACCAACCAAACCACGTCCAGTTTGGCTTCCAGCGAGCTGTCTTCAAAAATATCTTCCACAAGCGCTGCGGACGAGTTTCGAAAATATGCCAATATGTCGCCCACTGAAAGGATCCGTTACAATTATTTGAAGAGTCATAATTTGACGGAAAGCGACCTAGCTGCCATGTCGCCTGAACAGCGAAAAGCAATCGAAAACGAGATAAAAGAATTGATCAAAAAGAAGCTGACGGATAATAAAAACTCGAACTCACCCTCTGCGTTTGGGGTTAATCTTTACGTGTGAGTTTTGAAACCGTGTTTTTTTCCGAGTACCCGCAGCAGAGAAGGCGTGTCATGCAAACAGTACGACGGAAACGGATTTTCAAGCAAATGCACAACGACATCAGTTAATCCCGCAGCAAAAGATGTTTCTCTGAAAAATCTCTATTGCAATTTAAATCTCAGCGAACGTCTCTTTCCGAAATTTTATCTTCTGATCGAGGAGTATAAAAATCATGTTCGGGCGGCGTCAGAACCAACCGAACGACCCCCGACTTTAGTCCATATTGTTTTGCCTTCTCCTTATCAACAGGCCCACCCCCAGCTTGGTGAAAGGTAGCGACAATAGCATTCTGTAATGTCTCCAACGCCTCGGCGGCACTTTCATCTGAAATTAAAAATATTCCAGAACTATTTCCCCCACCCTGATATGTCTCAAAAGGAGAAAGTTTGAGCTTATAAACCTCATGAAAGGCGGGATTGTAGCCAATAATTGCTTGAGGGTCATAAACGTCCCAGTATGCATTTCGCAAAAGAGATTGCATAGTTATTGCGAAAGATTGGCTCGCCGGATCGAAACCCGAGTAAAATATTTCTACGGTACCCGGTTTTCCTTTTTTTATCATCTCCGCAAATTCTTTGCGGTTTGGAAATCGGCGGCTCTCCAACTCGCCAGCATTACTATTAAAAACAGCTATGTTTTTTTTGATTCTTGTTTCCTCCATAGAAGCGGCTTTGTCTTGAACACAGGAAGTTAAAAATGTCGCGATAGCTAGAAAAAGAGCCCCAAACAGAGAAATTTGTGAAGAGTATTTTCGAAAGACCCCGTTAAAAAATCCTTCCTGAAAAACGCCATTCTCTAGAAGAATAAGAAACAATGTTCCCAAAAAACAAATTATGGAAATACCTTGGGCGATAGAAGCTAATGTTTTTATCATGGAAAAACTTTCTTCTGACCTTATCAAATCTAAGTTTTGGATTTAGTAATAGAAAGATCAACCCAAAAGTCGCGTGTTTTTATGTATTTCTTAGAAAACGTCACCCCGAAACGCCCAAATACGCTTCCTCTTGCTTCCACAGTGATTCCAGAAGGCAAAAAAGCGTCTCAGCCGCGCTTGCGCGCAGCTTGTAACGCTTTGATATTTTTGGAAGAATTTGGTAGCAGCGGAGGTGTTATAACAGCGTTGATAACGTATTGTTATAAAACAAAACACACCCCACAAAATCCTCAAAATGTATCCCCATTGTGCCCCCAATGGCTGAGGCAAGTTAATCGGGCGTTCAAATCCCTGTCACGAGTTATCCACAACTTTTTACGAGGCAAAAGAGATAAATAACAAACTCATTTCTTGGAGACATCAAAAACAAAAACTTCAATGCCGCCTAGTCCTTGTTTGCGAATATGTGCCTCTAATAATGCTTTTAACTCTTTCGCATTACTGATACAGGCCTGACGATCTGGGTAAGCACAAGTTGGCAAATCTTGTCCATGCCAGAAAGCAAGATAAATGCCGTGTCCGCTGCACTTATTATCTGACATATACCGATCATAAAGTTGTTCTTTCGGGGCCGTCCATAGCTCGCGGTTTTTTTGTAACTTCACTTCAATAGGAATAAAATTATCCCCAAGACACCTTGCTTTAATATCAATTCGTTTTTCATTGGAAGACCGCGTTTCTGTGCTAACAGCCACCCCTTGAGCTAGAACTTTATCCTTGAGGCGTTCTACAAGCCTATCTCGACAGTCATTCTCAGGTTTGGGCGTGGTTGGATCTGAATGAGAGCCAGAAGTATTCCAGTACGCCTTCCAACCGTCCAAAGGACCGTTTCTTGTCTCGTCCTGCAAGTCTTGTAAATGATCGAGGACAAGAGCCATAAGGTCGTCAGCATTACCCGGACTTTTGTTTCTTAGAACCTCCATGATTGAGGAAGGAGACATGCGCACAAAACGTGCCTCTGCTCTGCGTCTTATTTGATTTGAAAGCTGATGCCTTATAAGTTCATTCCAAGCGGATAAAGAAGGGTCAACAGAAAAACGGGAAAGAGCGTCTGATGCGCCATCATTAACGTCCTGTGCTAACTCCTGAATCATATTTGAAACAAACCTAGACTTATCCCAAGGAGCATCTTCTCCGCTCCAACCGCCCGTCGGCATTGAGGCAGGAGGAAACACCGAACCACAGAGACGAATAAATTGTTCATACAATGTATGCGGGATGGGCTGATTTATATCTCTCGCAAATGCCAGCAACTTCTTAGCGAATTTAGCTAGCTCCCAACGAGTAGCATCATCAATGGGGATAGAAGCAAAGAAAATGCCCTTTTGTGGTGCGTAAAATAAGCCTACGGTTGCCCAAATAAGCTGTTTAATCCCTCCATCTTTTTCAATCTGGTGTTTTACAGTTGTGTACAGATCGTGAAACTCGGAAGCTGTGGCATAACGTAAAACGCATTTAAGAAGATCAGATAAAGGATTAACCTGACAGCAGGGGTATTTTTTCAATAGGCGGATGGCAATATCTTTGGATATGCCACTGAGAGCTTCGTCCCTAGGGAAATCATAGAGCATCGAAATATGCTCTGCATCTTTTTTGAGTTTATGATTCAAGAGCATCAAATAGGTGTGTTGCGTTAATTCGGGCTTTGCTTTTGCAAGAAAATCAGCCCATGCCTTTTTGTTAACGCCCTTTCCTATCCCTCCCTCAGGTTCAATGGGCAAGGCATTATGAAAGCACAGTGCCGCAGATAGCGTTCGATTTGATAAAGATAAGATTTGGGACGGATTTTCTTCAAAGAGCAAATCCATTCCCAAGGTAACGGGATAGCCTATCGGATATTCTTTTTCTCTGTCTGCGATTGAAACGATCTGATGCGGAAAGGGTTTCTCATATCTAAGAACACAATTCTTTAAGGCTGTAAGCATATTGGCAAGCAATTCATCCCCAAAATATAAACGCAATCTCTCTTCCGGCGTTTCACCCCTTGTGTCGCGGTAAATACCCCAAGCAACCTGACCAATAAAACACAAAAAACCAGCGTGTGCACCAGAACAAACGGCATCTTTGTTTTCTAAAACCCCCGCAATGTTTTTCTTTCTAATGCCCTCAGCTTTCCGCTTCCTTTGTTGGCTTTCTTTCTTCCACTTCTCATCTTGCTCCTGAAAACGTTTTTCAGCTTCTGATATTTTAGGCGGGGTGAACAACTTCTGTAGTTTGGCCTCAAGGGTCTTTTTCCCAGAGACAACCTGATGAAGTTTATTATCCCAATATGCCGCATCGTTGCGTGTGTGCCAAAATACTAGGTCAAGAAGCTCAGCTGCTTTTTCTTGATCTTCTAGACCGGAAAGAACGTCCAAAAGGATGCTCGATGCCTCGCTCGGGATAGGAGAATCAAAAGTCTGGCGACGGAGCGTGATATGAAAGAAATATCTGTCAATTAAATCCGTTTTCTCCCTTAACGCGTATTCGTACAGCGAAAGAACTACGTCTTCATGCTGCATGAAAAAATCTTTAATTTTTGTAGTAGACTCTCGCTCTCCTTGACCATAGCAATGCTCAAATGGGCTTGTATATCGGAAGATGTTTTCTCCTGTTATGTAGGACTGCGCGGAAACAAACCAACGAGATAAAAGCGAACAGTGAAGACGAAAGTAGCTTGATAGCTCTATGCCATTTTTAATCGGCTCAAGCATAATAGTCGTTTTATCTAACGCTTTTGTGAGGTCTTTTTCTGGAATTAGGACGGCTAGATCGTAATAAAGAAATTGCCAATAGTCGCCGATTAGACCTTCATCAACCTCGATTAGAAGGGGGAAAAGCTCTTCCAAGCTCAAATGGTCTGGATACAGAAGGCGTAAGAGTCTGCTTCTTAATTCGCGGTGTTTTGTTCCGTCTTCATATTCGTCTAAATCCGACAAAAGCGCACGGAAATCATCAGTTGCTTCCGGAAACTTTGAGAGCAATGCATCAAGGGCTTCTGCTCTCTGCCACTCATCCCGTTCGGCGTCTTTGATGATGTTAAGCAGGTTAGGCTTGAGGCCATCAATTCTTTCCCCAAACTCAACGATATTGCAGATGGTTGTTATAAGGTGATTTTCCTTCTTATACTTTTCATCTTCTAAAATCGTTTTTAGATCGTCTTCTAAACCCGGATCTGCCAACTGTCCGAACAAAGAGATAAACTTGAAGGGTATGTTAGAATCTAACGACCTAGACCGAAAGTAGGGATCACGATCAGCTAGAGAAACTATCGATTGCAAGAGCTTGCGTTTCACATCAAGGGATAAGCCGTTAACATTACCATAAAATATAATACCCAAAGGATCGCGGTACAGAAGCAAATCCGCTAGGGTGTTGTTTCTTGTTGCTAAAGACGCAAACACCCCTCGCAAATCAACAGCAGGGGCCCCATCTTCTGCTGTCATCATGGCCAGAATACGAGAAACGGGAACTTTGCCCGACAGAATACACCCTGATAAATATCCTGCCGCTAAATGCTCTGCGACTATTCGATGGATTGGGACGGCCTTATCCGTTTCTCTTGCACAAAAGAGCCGCCTTCTTGCTACCGTTTGTAAAGTAACATCTTCGGAATCCAAGTCATTTAGAGAAAGGCCGCTTTGTTCGGGCGAAAGCGAAACACCTTCTTCTCCCGTTAGAAGAATTGCTGCACAAATTTCTCCGGCTGCTTTAATGAGTTCTTCCCTGCTGTATGCATCATTGTACCCCGAATGAATGCTGTTTTTTTCGATTATCAAAAGGCTGCAGGCCATCTCTAAAAGAGAAAATCTATCTTCTGGCCATGTCCCCTTTTTTGCTACTTCTATGAGAAGAAGCAAAGTTGCCGGATTGGACAATAAATCGGCAAGATTTAAAGAGTCAGCTTTCGCCCAAAAATCATCCGGATTCGTTATGCCGTTAACAGCTGCGATCTCGCGGACATCATCCTTTGATAAATCCTCAACGTGCAAAACTAGCGGTTGTTCATCACTACGGCAATGATCACGCAGTAAAGATAAATCACTGTCACCGAACCAGTCAAACTCTCGACAAGAGATGCAAACATTGGGCTTGCCAAGCTCATTCAACCGCTTAACGACTTGATCGATCTTATCGACATTCCTTTTGTCAGGTCGGGCTTCGTCTAGCGCGTCCAAATATAAGTTTTTACCTTCTAACTCAACAAGACTTCGGACAAGGAAGGCTCGTATCGTCAAGAACAGGCCATTTTTATCTTTGGTGGCAGCTTGTTTAAGAATAGTGCTTTTTCCTATCCCAGGTTCACCTAAAATGACAATGACCCGATGCTCACCAAGCTCATCAATATAGAATGAGCTTATTCCTGTCGTTTCCTTCAGTCCGGAAACAACACTTAATTTTCTTTTAATGTCTACTAGGGTGTCTCCCATCTATGTTTATAACCCAATATGTTCTATGTGTTCGCAATAGGGCATGTAAACACAACATAACCATATAATATATAATGAAGAAAGCTGTTTCCACTCATTATTTTGTCTTTTTATAGGGGGGCTCTCGCCGAAAGCGCTCCTTACGTTTGCCAGATAATATGCTGTCATGATTTCTCCTCTTCATCCAAAAACACATACTTATCCTTTGCCCGTTTGACGCGCTTTTTGAATTCTTTGGGATTTTGTTCGGCGAAGGTGAAAACATCATCGGCGATATACTCAATCGTCTTATCAACCTCGCCGTCCTCATAACCTAACAGGTGGGTCAGAGTAGCAAAGCTCCCACGAATGTTTTTGACGGCACGGGTTTTTACGTTTTCGCGCAAGTCTGTGACGATCTTCTTCCTGTTCGCTTGGGAGATATACGGGGCTAGAACGCTTTCCGCCGATTGCTGACAGGCCGACCAGATGGGATGACTTGGCCAGCGGCTTCGGTTTGTGTCATCGGTGGGAACGGCAAGCCGTATTTTTTTAAGAATATCCAGAATGACGTCACCCGCCACCCTTTCCATGTCTTCAAACGAGCGAAGGTTCCACCGATCAAGCTCATTAGCCCCAGCGCGGACCTCTATGCGCCAGATACGCCCCTTTATGCTTTCTGGCTTCAAGCCCCATATCTCCCACCAATAGGGCTTGAGGTGATCCACAATCTCGGCGGTTTTATCATACGTTATGACCTGTCTGTTTGGCATCTTACCAACTGTCACAGACTGAAAATATGGAAGCTCTACCGTGAAATAGACCTTCTCATCCACAACACCTTTGATCTTACTTTTCGGGTGCTTGATGAAATGTTTGGGATCGGGCTCAAAAGCATCATCCATGATAAAATCAAAGCAGTAATCGAAACGCCCGATCTTGACGTCAAGTCCATTGGGAGACGCAAGAACGCCGATATTTTGCATTTGATCAAGCAAAATAGCTTTTGTCTTCTCAAGTCCATTGAGTGCAAGCATAAGGCTACTACATGAAACCCTGATATTTCCGGCTTTCGGCGTCGGCGTGTCTTTCACAAACCAAATCGCGCCATCCGGACCCGTATCAAACATAAAAAAGTAACCGCCTTTTGCTCCGGCAGGGAAAACATAAATTGGCATTTGTGCTGCCCCTATGTAGGTCAGCACTGCCTGCCCATGCAGCTTTTTGGATTGCTCCTTGGCAAGCCGCAGGACTTCAAGCGCGTCTTCTGGGAACGCGCCACAGATAGAAAAATCCAAACCATCGAAGTTTTGATAGATAAGCTTCATCGTTTTATTCCTTTATCAAGTTTATGTATTGGTATGGGGGCGTGTTACAAATACGCCCCCACGTCTGGCTTGCGCTGACCCGTGGGCTGACGCCCACGGGGCCCCAACGCAGTGCCAGCCGTGCGCTTTTCTCTACAGCCCGTAACATCGTTACAACCCGCAGAAATGCTAGGTTTTTTAGGACAACGATACGTTACAATGTAACGTTTCATGGCAGAACCTCTCTTTGTTCTGCCTTGCTGTCTTCCTCTTCAGGCAAATAATGTGCCCATGCTTCCTCAAACTGAGAGCGCAGATACCCTTTGGCTGGTTTAGGATCATGACCAAAACGCAAGGTTTGTGACCGTATGGAGAATGCCTTCAGTAGATAGGAAAGTTGGTGAGGCGTTATAGGCTTGCCACGCTTCCACTCATCCCACGGGCGTTCCTCAAGCAATACAAGCTTATTGACGATAGAGCCGGATCGAAGACGATCTTCTTTCTTCTCATCAAAGATTTCTTTGATATCAGCCAGAAGCAATGTGCGAAGCGATGACGTATCGCTAATGGACTGCGCAGTAATATCTTTAGCGGCCTCGCGTGCTCGTTGTCCCCATCCATCTCCGATCAAATCGGCAATAGCCAAAAGAGGAAACCAGTTATCGGCGGAGCGATTGTTTAGGAATGCGGGCAGAACTGGATTGGTATCTTCTAGCTCTCTTTGGAAGTTATCGGCCCATTGTGCAGCCTTTCGCGCGGTGACATTCAAGGCCTCTGTTTTTTGACTTAGAAACCGTGAAACATTTTCATGTTGCGCTTTCCTTTGCAGCATAATGCAGACCGAGCGATCTTGTAGCGTGTCAGGCAGATTGCCAATTTGAGCAATCGCCTTTGGGCTAAAAGTCGAGAAGGAACATACCTCATATGTTTCTCCAACGGTTCTTAAGACGGTTCCGCTGGCGCGGTTGCCGGAATTGAGAACACCACGCAAAGCTTCATCCTTGCGGATGAACGTGTCGGCTTCGTCGATTAGCAAGGTAGGACGTTCTTTTTCGATTATGCGAAAGACCGACGCAGCCGTTAGACTGGAAGCCAGCAACGGTTTGCAGACCAATCTTTCCAAGACATCAAGAAGCGTCGTCTTGCCGCACTGCTTCTCTGGCGAGATAATGGCCAAGATCGGGACAATCGTGAATTGCTCAAAGCAATAGGTGAGCATCACCCAAAGCGTAATGGCAACCGTTGCGCTTTCAGAAAGCACAACATATTGGCGGAGCGTCGAATAAATCTCATCAGCTAGCTCACTTCCGACAACATCATCATCCCACGGTTCAGGCTTGCTTAGGCCCAGAGATTTTCCTTGCTTGTTTGGGAAATGAATGACTTTTCCCTTTGGCGGCGTGCCCTGCGGGGGGATAGTCATCACGACCTCTTGGTCGTTTGAGCATAGGCATCACGCCGTGCTATCCGCTCTTCCATCCAAATTTTTATTTCCTCTTCCACCCAAGCAACACAACGTTTAGAAAGTTGTATCCGTTGAGGGAAACCGCCGATCTCCATCAATTCGTAGATAGTGCTGCGGCCAAGGCCAGTAAGTTTTTTAACTGCATCCAAGCGCAAGAAATTAGGCATGACAAAATCTCCAAAACACGGCGGATCGCATGAACCGCCTTGGGTTGCGTTTTGGCTTTCTTGTTTTGTCAAATTAGGAGTGGGCTTGTTCTGAACACCACACACGCAAACCACAAAACAAAGAAAGCCCTCTAGGCTTAGTTTTCATGGGTCTCTGTGTGCTGTGGCTAATGCGCCTGTGCTTAATGTGCCCGAAAAGAATATAACTGAATTGTCCTGATAATTCAAGACAGTTAGATTGTCCGAGATCGTCCGAGAACATCCAATTAGCAGTCTGTCTTATCTTTTTTGGCTACAACCTTTAGCTACTTGTCTTTTTGCTAGACATAAGCATTTCAAGAGAACCAACAAGAGCATCTATTGATGATCGTTTCTGTGGTATTAGGGCCTCTTCCCCTGCGGAGACGAGTGCTTCGGCTACGTGAAACTTTAATTCTGCTTTTGCTGCTTCCGTCCATCTTTTCCCATTGGCATCAAAAACACGCTTAACTCGTTCAGACCACTTATTGTTACTATTTTTAAATTCTCGAGAGTCAATAGAAACCCCGCAATTAATCATTATGGTATCTTTATACAAGGCGGGATTGAAGCAGTCTTCCAACTCAGACTCTGGCATCCCTATACATGTTGATCGTGTAAGATTCTTATTCTTAAGGAGGTTTTCTTTGATTGATTTATCAACAGCATCATTTGCTGGTTTATCAGCATCTACGTACACATGATAGGCACAGATCTGATTTTCCAAAGAAGAAAGCTTGTGACTTAAATTGCCAACCCCGTGAAGCGGCTCTATTATCAGTTGATTATTCTTAAGAGCATTTTTAATCGGGGCGCTTAAAATTGGTAGTAAGTGCTCGAGTATCCTCTTATCTGTTTTCCCTTCGACGATTAGTACGTAGTTTGCACTGCTAAGATTATCAGAGACCCTAACGCCTAAAATCTCTCTAATACTTTTTATGCTTTGCGCTTCTTTTGCTTTTCCAGCATCGACAATAATGTTTGACCTGATGGATTGCCTGTTAACAAAGAGTGGGTTGTGTGTCGTTATTACTATCTGATTTTCATCCTCTAGTGATTGGATAATTTCTCTAAGCTGGTGAATTGCTTCAGGATGCAAATGGGACTCAGGCTCCTCGATAGCAACAATTGACGACGCTTTCCCCATAAATCTGTTCTTTAAAAGCCCTAAAACAGCTAAACTTTTAACGCCATCCCCCTTGTGCTCAATGCGAGTTGGGGTGCCATCGTCAACGATCACTTCAAAATCTAATGATGACCTAGCTCTGTAACTCGTATATCTTGTTCTATGCGCTTCTCCGGAAGTTTGAATTTGGACACTACGAACATTTGGTAAAAACTCAGATAATGGCTCTTTAATCTTTGACGACAATTTTTCGAGAATAGGTTTTTGCATATTTTCAATAAGCTTTATCGCTTTTTTATATTCCTCCTTCTCTTCAAGTTGAGCTAGCTCGCTGGAAACTAAATTGTTTATCACACGCATGGCATGATTATGGGTCCTAATGGCGGGTATATGATTAAATGAAATGCGACTAGATATGTAGCCAGTTATTTGATCAGCCTTCGAGTTTAGTGCTTTTGTACCTTTTCCTCTTTTTTTGATCGAAACATCTGGGCGTTTGTTTTCACCTATCTTGATTTCAAGCTGTATTTTTCCATCTATTAGAGATTTAATTTCTTTACGAAATTCTATGATCTCATCTATATCCAACGAAAATGTTAATTTAAATGTTGTTGGCGGCCTCTTCGACACGTACTGCCTAGAAATCGGATAATCGCGTTCCCATCTGTAAACTTCATCCGGCAACTTAGCTCTTATTGTAGTAGTTTCTTGCCCTGGCTGTGACATTTTCATTTTGCGCTCAGGATAAAGTTGTAAAATATTCATTGCGACGGATAAGGCCGTAAGAAGATTTGATTTACCTTCATTGTTTTTGCCGACCAAGACGGTTGTAGATGATATGGGAATTCTATGGGCAGTCGTTATGCTGCGATAATTAGAGACAGAAAATTCAGTAAGCTTCATTTTTGACCTCCCGTGCCAGCTACCCATTATTTGCGTTTGCAGAGATAACCTTGCCTTTTTCTGCCAACTTATCAAGATAATCCGCCCATTCCTGCATCATGATCCGGCGATCATCGAGGAACATAGCGCGGTCATAGGCTGCATCCACGCGGTTGCGCGGGGCATGGGCAAGCTGGCGGTCAATGACTTCGTGCCGATAACCGAGCTTTTCTTTGATCGTTGACATAGCCAGCGCACGGAACCCGTGGCCTGTCATTTCTCCCTTGTACCCAAGCCGCTTGATCGCGCCCAAGATGGTGCAATTGCTCATATGCTTGCGAGGCGAAACCTGATTAGGGAAAACCCAATCGCCATAAACATGCGTTTCTTTTTGTGCCTTCAAAATAGCCAAGGCTTGCTTGGATAGGGGGACGATATGCGGACGGCGCATTTTCATGCGTTCAGCCGGAATGCTCCATTCAGCATTCTCTAGATCAAACTCATTCCACGTCGCGCCAACCAACTCACTGGTACGAACAAAGGTCAGCATAAGAAACTTCACCGCGTTGATCGTCGCCGGATACAAACGGGCATTGTTGAGATTGAGCGCATAGAGAAACTTGGGAAGCTCTGTCACATCAAAGGCGGCGAAGTGGCCTTTCTTGATAGGCTTCAAAGCACCCTTCAAGGCCGAGGAGGGATCACTTTCGGCGCGATCCGTAATGATGGCATAGCGAAAGACCTGTCCACACATTTGCGTGGCTCTTCGGGCCAATTCCAAAGCTCCGCGTTTTTCAATCTTGCGGATCATTTCCAGAACTTCGGAGGCGACAATATCCTTGATTGGGCGAGCTCCGATTTCAGGGAAGATATCCATTTCAAAGCGGCGCATGATATTCAGGGCGTGCCGTTCGCCCCATGTGCCCTTCATGGTGTCGTACCATTCACGCGCCACCAACTCGAAGGTTGTGGCCATATTCAGGATAGCGGTTCGTTTCAGGTCCTTTTTACGCTGGGCAGGGTCAACGCCCTCGGACAGCAGCTTGCGGGCGTGGTAGAGCTTGTCGCGGACCTCGGCCAAGGACACTTCGGGGTAGACCCCAAAGGCGAAGCGGCGTTCTTTACCGAAATAACGGTATTTCCACCGCCAATAGCGGCCTCCTGCTGGGGTAACTTCAAGATAAAGCCCATGTGAGTCGAATAGCCTGTAAAGCTTGGCTGAACCCTTGGCGTTTTTGCATGCTTTGTCGGTTAGGGGCATTGGGGAAACATTCCTCGGTTATAAAAACCGGATTTCCCATTTGCTTCCCCAGAATGTTCGGAAACAGGGAAATCCTGCCGGACATTCTAGACCAAGTTTTCGTGATTTTCATGAATAATATGAAGACGTTAGCGAACCTTGTCGGACGTCTCCAAATCGTTATTTGGTAGCAGCGGAGGGATTTGAACCCCCGACCAAGGGATTATGATTCCCCTGCTCTACCACTGAGCTACGCTGCCGCCAGAGGGGGGTACGAATAGGCAGAGAGGCTTATAATGTCAAGCTTTCTAGTGCTGTATTATAGACCCCGCTGGACCCGGCGCCTTCCGCTTTCGCCAAAAGGCTACGGCGAGCTTGGTGAATATTAACTATCGTCATGTGATCCAGCCGCCTCCTAGTAGGCGGGGGCCGTCGTAGATTACTCCTGCTTGGCCGGGGGCTATGCCGTGGACTGGGGCGGCCATTTTTAAAATACCTCG
>JAQUWX010000005.1:19515-55823 GCA_028692635.1 Alphaproteobacteria bacterium | reverse complement strand
TGTTCACAAACCACACGTCACCCTGATCGCGCGCGCCGCACCAGAAATGATCGGTACCTTGTTTCCAGCCATAGAGGATCGGCTCGTACTGGCGCTGATAGTCCGAGCGCCCAAGCGTGAAAGTGTTTTTGGCCCAGATGACAAAAGTCGACCATTTTCCGCCCGCCGCAACGAAGGCTTTTTGCAACGTGTGCAGTTCGCTGGATGACATGCAGATGTAAATCGCGCCCTTACAGACAGTCACCATATTGACGCAAGCGTCATAAAGGAAGGCCTCGAACCCTTTGCCAAGATTATCGTTCATGATCTTGCGGTCGTTGCCGCGCATCTTGTCCTTGGCCGTGTTACCGTAATCCACGTTGTAAGGCGGATCCGTGAATACCATGTCGGCCAGCGCACCATCGAGAACCTTTTCGACGTTTTCGAGAACGGTACTGTCGCCGCAGAGCAAACGATGATTGCCAAGAACATAGACATCGCCGGTCTTTGTCACGGGATCGATGGGCGCTTCCGGCACGGCATCGTCGTCCGTGTTCCCTTCGTTTCCGTCTTCAAGATTCAGCAGATCGTCGATCTCGTCCTCTCCAAACCCAAGGAGAGAAAGATCGACGTTCTCCTCTTGCAGCCGCGCCACCTCTGCCGCCAGCATCGCTTCATCCCATTTGCTGTTTTCAGCGATGCGGTTGTCGGCGATGCGATAGGCGCGCGCTTGCGCTTCAGATAGGTGACCGAGGCAAATGACAGGAACTTCGGTCAAGCCAAGTTTTCGTGCGCCTAAAAGGCGGCCATGCCCTGCGATCAAAACGCCACGATCATCAACAAGGCATGGCGCATTAAACCCAAACTCCGCAATGCTAGCCGCGATTTGCGCAATCTGCGCGTCATCGTGCGTCCGAGCATTTGCGGCATAGGGCAGCAAGCGGTCGAGCGGCCAAAACTCAACGGTCAAGGTCATGCGGCTTCGCTTTCTTGGGTCAAATTAATGCCGCGCGCGGCGGCGGTTTCTTCAAAACTCATTCCTTCGCCTTCAAGCGCAAGGGGCGCGTTCGGGAATATCTCGCGCCATCGGCGCACGGCCACGTCGACATAAGCGGGTGCAAGCTCCATCGCCCGAACAGCGCGGCCTGTTTGTTCGCCAGCGATGATGGTCGTTCCCGATCCGCAGAAGGGTTCATAAACAATTTCGCCCTCGGCGCTGTAGGCCTGCATGATGAACGCGGGCAAACGCACGGGAAACACGGCGGGGTGTTCGGTTTCGACGCCGCGCGCTTTGTGGCGCGTAATGCGGATCACGTTGTCCGGTATCTTGTTTTCCTGAACGGGCTGTTCGGCGTGCGTCCATTTGCCAACCGTGCCATCTTTTTCGCGCAAGCCGCCTTCGTCTTCGTGCATGACGTGCCCCGCCCATTTGCAGGGCACGATCTTGTTGGGTTTGCGCGGCGTCTTGTTGAAATGAAAGACGAACTCGAAGCTGGGGGCGAAGCGTCCGTTCCAATCACCCGGAAGACCCGGCCCCTGATCCCAAACGTACCAGCCGAAGCGCCGCCAGTTTTTCTCGCGCATCCACGCGATCCAATCCTGCCAGTAAGGCTGCCATTCGCCGTCTTTGTGGATCTGGCCGAGATTGACCAAGACCTGACCATCGTCGCGCATCGGCAATACGGAAAATACGCCTTGCATCAGCTTGTCCCAATCGCTGATGCCTCCGGTCGTGTAATCGCGCTGGTTGCCATAGGGCGGCGACGTGAACAGCAAGTGCGCTTGCTTCCCGCCCATCAAACGCGCAATGGCGGCGGGATCCGTGCTGTCGCCGCAAAGCAAGCGATGGTTGCCAAGCAGCCAGACGTCGCCTTCGCGCGAGACGGGATGCTTGGGCGGCGCAGGCGCTTCGTCTTCCTTGCCGCCAGCCTCGGACGGCTTCTCCTGCTCATCCTGCAAGGGGGCGAGGATTTGATCGATTTCTTTTTCGTCGAACCCTGTGAGTGATAGATCGAACCCAAGTCCGTTCAGCGCGTGCATCTCTTCCGCCAAGAGAGCGTCGTCCCATCCCGCTTGCAGGGCGAGTTGGTTGTCGGCGATGACGTAGGCGCGGCGTTGCGCGGGCGTTAGGTGATCAAGCAGGATGACCGGAACTTCCTTCAGCCCGACCTGTTTTGCCGCTTCCAACCGCCCATGCCCAGCGATGATTGTGCCGTCGCTGACCACAAGAAGCGGATTGGTGAACCCGTTCTCGATCATGCTTCCCGCCAACTGCGCGATCTGCGCCGTGTTATGCGTGCGCGGATTGCGGGCATAAGGTTTCAGCCGATCAGTCGGCCAAATCTCCAGCTCCTTGGGCAAAATGACGTTGGGCATGTGGATCCGTGAACGAAACAGCCGAGTGGCCACCTTGGCTAAGGAATCCACGCGTCGGAATCCACCTGCCAAGCATGCATAACTGTTTGTTTTTCAATAAATA
Source organism: Alphaproteobacteria bacterium (assembly GCA_028692635.1). Lineage (GTDB taxonomy): Bacteria > Pseudomonadota > Alphaproteobacteria > UBA9219 > UBA9219 > JAQUWX01. The sequence goes on along the minus strand of JAQUWX010000005.1, from coordinate 53,365 downwards.
ATCGGGTAAGGCCCGAAGCCACAACCTGTGGGGTGGCTTCCCGCTTTTCGAACCTACATGTAGCGAAGTCCCGCGCTCTTGCCGCCAGCATACGTTTTCCGGCAGGAAGGACCCAAGATTTCAAAGGGATAGGCTACCCACCCCCATCCAATGCGGGTGGATGCCTTATCCATTTTGGCTTGGCCTATGCGCTTGCCAAGAACGCTTCGACAGACGCAAAGCTTTTTTCGACATCGCCTTCAAGCGTATCGAGTTCCTTTTTGAGATCGGCGACGCGCTGGGCAGCCGAGATGGCCGTGGCCTTGGCGGCGTTGGCTTGGTCGAGCTTGTCTTTGAAGTCGACAAGCGCGGCTTCGTACTGCTCAAAAACAAAATCGAGGTCGCGCGTCTCTTGCGTTTCGGCCTGCGCGGAGGCGGCATCGGTCGCCGCATCGGTGTTCGCGGTCTGCGAAGTGGCGTCGGTGGTGGCGTCGGTCGTTTGGGGATCGGTCATGCTTGTCTCCGTTTGTTGGCTGGTTGAAGAAAGGGTTCGGGTTATCGCGCTGCGCACGCGCACGGCCAAAGCCGCAAGGGCGCACATCACACGGCGCGGCAAAGCCGAGCTTGCCGCGATCCTGTGAGTTACTGTTCGATGATGTTCGAAGGTGACGGGGCCATGAGCACCCGCGTTTGCCGCGCGTGGGTTTCCCAAATCATAATCAGGATTATGCCCAAAACAGCGCAAAATGCGCACAACTATAATGCGCATGCTGTTTTGCAAACATTTGAATTGGTTGCCTATGGGTTTGCGCATTTCCACCTATCCGTTTTGGATTCTTTTAATGCAGGGAAGCTCAAATTTCATGTCCGGATTGGCCAGCCGATACTCGATTTTGGCGAGAGCGATTCGCCAATCGTACTGGAGCTTGCGCACCGACCAGCCGAGAATGCGATGGATTTTCTTCCATTTGAGATCGCATGCGCGGAGCCAAACGAGCGTGACTTCCTCGCGTTCCAACCACATGAACCATCGCAAGGCTTCGTCCATTTCGCTGATGTGACGCGCCGAAGGCGGGCCGAGTTTTATGCGCGTTTCTTCCCAGCCGTAAGCGTAAATCGCCTCGTGCATGATGGGAGGCCATGCGCCGAAATAGCCGCGCACACGCACGGGGGGAAGACGCCGCAGAGTTTGCGCGGCCTGTTCCAGCCTGTCCGCGACATCGGTCATGCTCAGATGCTTGGAAGATTTCATGCGACCCTCCCGTACATTTTGGCATCGAGCATGTTGCGCGCCCATTGGCAGTTATCGATCTTGGCGAACTGCAGGAGAGCGATGCGCGCTTCTTCCATCGTCGTGAAGCCGTAGCGGATCAGCATTTCACCGAAGAGCGTTTCAGGGTTTGTGCCACGCGCGTGTTTCCATCCCGTCCAGTACGCGCCGCTTGAGGTGACGCGCTCTTCGCATAAATCGAACCGATCCCGCACGCGCACGTCATAGACACGGTTCGTGTGGGAGTAGCGCCAGTAAATGTTCGCATCTCTCGCTTTGATCAGGTTCGCTGTCATCGCCTGTGTCTCCTGTCTGTTGGGAATTGGAAAACGGGAACGGGTTCGAAGCATCGCGGATCATGCCCACGCGCAAACTCCCTCGACCGGTGGAGGAGAGATCGCTGAAAGCGTCTCTCTCTCCCGTAGGGAGAGTGGGAAAACGTCATTTCTGAATTCCTGCCCAAGTCTTTGAGACAACAGAAGGATTTCCAAGAATTCAGAAATGCGGCCAAGAATGACGCGTCATTCCTGAAACCACACGCAATCCATTGGCTGGAAAGAGAAATCCAGAAATTCAGAAATGCCGCCAAGTCAGGAATTACAGAATTCCTGCCAAGAATGACGAAGATCGGATCAGGAATTCTGGCCAAAACGGATAGGTTTTCACGGGCAAAAATCATGGCTCGACTCCCTCGTGATAAATCCAGACTTCCGGATTTTCGACGGGCAGGATCGCGCCATCTGTCGGTTGCTTGAAGTGGGTGGGCAAATACGAAAGCATCACGTCCATTATCTCGCCCGTTTGCGGATCGACGTCCGGCTCAGCGCGCGGCACTTCCATGCCTTCGACGCACATCATGCCGTATTTGGTTTTGATCGAGCGATCTTCCTTGTTGAACTTGATGAAGCCCTTGGTCGTTAAAACGTCGATGCGTTCGCGAATGGAGTGAAAGCCGCCGAGGCCCGCCTTGTTTTCGAAGGCTTGGCAGAACTGGGTGGGGCTATAGAGATGGCCGCGCAGCCCTTCGTCATAGATGAGCTGCAAGATTACATCGTGACGGCGACGACGTTCGTTATCGAGGCGCTCGCCATGCTCCTTATTGACGAGGCGCTTGGAATGCCGTTCGACCTCGCGCCAGACACCATCGATCTTGTCGATGCCTTTCGTCGGGATGGCCTGTCCGTTGCGCAGCTCGAACATCAGCTCGCGCAGGGTCTGGTTCTCGTCGGGGCGAAACATGATCACGCCGGTCGTATAGAAACTGCGCAAACTACCTGCGCCGCTGAGAGCTTGGAACGGGTCTTCCTCCAGCATGCGCTTGGTGATCTTGCGTGTGTGGTGGGCGAGAATGACGCCAGCGTCCGGATTGACGAGAAAACGCAGTTTTTCCACGCGTTCCTGAAGGAAATTCAACATGGACGTGTTGTCGTTTTCGCCCGTACCTTCGCCCGCGTCGAACACGTTGCGCAGGGGATCGATGGCAATAATGTCCAGCAGTTTCGGATCGAAATGGCGCAGGATCGTCTCGCGCACCATCTCGACGCCTTTGTCATCAAGGATCAGGCGCACTTGCGGGGTGATGACGAGGTTCTTGCGAACGAGAGGAAGAATCTCAGGATCGATCTTCATCTGCTTAAGGCGTTCGCGCAAATAGTGGTAGCCGATCTCGGTTTGAAGGCAAAAGACATTAAGAGGACGCGGCGGTGTCATGCCGAGAAATGGTCTTCCAGCCGCCGCATGCACCAGAAGGGAAAAAAGAAAATCGGACTTGCCGACCTTGGGCGCGCCGCCGAAAACCGCAAGGCCGCCGGGCGTCAAGATGCGTGGGGCTATCAGGTCGTCCGGCATAGGGCTGTCGTCATCCAAGATGGCCCCGACAGGATAAGCGGGGATCGTCACGGCGGCAGGCGGCACGACAGGTTCCGGCATCGCGGCATCAACGTAAGCCCGAACATCCATGCCCTCGGCGACGGCATCCGCAGCGTCCCAACCGCCGGGCTTGCCTTGCGGAATGGGCAGGATGCCGACACTCAAGGCTCCGGCGGCCAATGCCGCTTGCGCAGCCTTTTGCGCGTAAGACAGACCCGGCAGATCATTGTCCGGCCAGATCAGGACGCGCTTTCTGGCCAAGGGTAACCAGTCCGTCTTGTCGGTCGGGGCGTTGGATCCGCACACGGCGCTCGTGGCCGTAACGCCCGCCGCGATTAGTGCGTCCGCCGCTTTTTCGCCCTCGGCCAGCACGACGAGATCGGCTTTGCAGATGCCTGTTTGGTTATAAAGAGGACGGCCCGATATCGGGGCTTCTGACTTGCGCGTGACGGCGTTCCAAATCCGGAAGGTCTTCTTGCGCTTGCCGTTGTCATCAAACTCATGGCGATAGACGACGAGGATGATCGTGCCTTGCGCGTCGGTGTAATTGTACTGGGCGGCAGGCGCGCCGATTTCTGGCGCTTTGCTTTTCTGAGATTTCACGGTGGGCGCAGGCAGGCGTTCGGCCATGTTTAGGAATTCGGCGATGCTGCGGATCGCGGTCGTGTAATCCTCATGCCGAACGATCTTCCAAACGTCGATCAGATCGCCGAACTTTTGACCTGTGGCGAAGTCCTCGCCAACGCCCATCTTGTTCTTGCGCACGCTGAGTTTCAGACTCTCGCCGGGCGCACCGTAAATATCGCCGCAATGGAACTCTTCGCCGACATAAACGCCGTTCGGCAGAAGATGGTCGAGGATCTGCCGATAGCAATCACCCATGCGTTCTTTGAGCAGAACGATGTCGATCTTGCCGCGCGGCTCGTTGCCTTGGCGGCGCGCATCGTTGAAATCCAACTGCTCATGCGCCATGCCAGCACCTCTGGGCGTAGGGGCAGCAGAGGCACAGATAGAAATCGGGGTTGGCCGCCATGCGCGGCAATTGTTGACCAGCGTCGGTGGCCTGCAAGATGTTGACGGCCTTGTCGCTTGTGCTTTGCGCCAGCGAGGCATCGAAAGGCACAAGCTCGTGATAAAGCTCCTGCGTGTCCTTGTTCAGCGCGGTAAACAGCGCAGGATTTTGCGCCAGATCGGGCATGTAGCCCTGATAAAGAGCGACTTGCGCGGCATAAAGCGGTTTGGAGATAGCAAGCCCGCGCTTCGCCAAATCTTGCCAGCTTTTGTCCTTAAGCGCCTTGTGTTCCCAAAGGGAAGGATAGAAAAACCATGACGGCCCGCCGACGATCGCGCCGTCGATATGGCCTTTGATGCGCCCCTTGGCGACCGAAAAGCCGAATTGCCCACCGTCCGTTCTTTCCGTCTTCAGATCGAAACCGGCTGCGCGCAGCCACTTGATCGACAAGGCTTCAAATTGATGCCCCGCCGCAAAGATGCGCAGAGTTTGGCCGTTGAAATCCTTATCGGGATCCTTCGGCGCGCCGACATACTCGTACTGGATGCGGCGCGAACATGGGTCTCCCAGCATGGACGCGCCCAGATATTCGCGGCGCGGTTGCGTCGCGCGTTCCGCGATCAGGGCCGCATCGACCAGTTCGTTAATGCGCACGGCAGCAGGCAACGCACGCGTATCCTGCGCGTCGCGATCCGAGCCGTGATTGAAGTCAATCATCAAAACGGCACCTCCGGACTGCCTTTGCGCATGGCGTCCTGATAGGCCGTGACGATCACTTCTATCAGCGTGAGAACCTGTTCCTTGCTGTAAGCGGAAAGCGGCTTGTTCATGCCAATCTCGGCCACGCATTCGCCAAGCGGCTTGAGGCAGGCGTTGAGGGAAGCGCGTTCAAAATCCGTCATGTCAATCATGCCGTTTCCTTCCTTAAACAGACGTGCGTAAAGATCGAGGCAGCGCATGCTGCAAAACCGCTGCGCGGGTTTGTTGGGTTGTTTGATCAAGGCTGGCATGAAGCCAAAGCCTCGTTGCTCGCGGTAACAAATGGCGCACCATTTCACGCAGCCTCCCTTTGTCCGATGGCGCGCTCGACCAGTTGGCGAATGCGGCCTTTGTTGAAGCGGAAATTGAGCAAGCAAGACGCGCGGTACTTCGTCATGCTGAAGTCCATCCGCACGGTTTCGCCGAGCAAGGCGAGTTGCTTTTCGCTTGCGGGTTCGTTCATCCAACGGCGGGTCTTGTGGGCGCTTTCGCTTGTCTCGTGCTCATTCAGAAAGTCGTCGGCCACGGCCATCATGACGACGCGTTCGCCTGTGCCGAGAATTTGAACGTCGCGCTCGAACCCGCCAACGGCGTGCCAATAGCCGCCAAGCCAGAAGATTGCCGCCCATGCCGAGAAACCGGAAGCCATCAGCGCCGCGTCATCATCGAACAGGTCAATCCAACGGAAGCTGCTAAGCTTCAGAAGATCGATTTCCGTCAGGGAGAAGTTTTCAAGCGGCAGCGGTTCTTCGCCTGTGCCAGCTTCGCCCGTCGCGGCGCTGGAGAAGAACTCAAAACCGCACAGGGCGCATTCCTGCGCAGAGAGCGGAACCGTTGCACCGCATTCGGGGCATTCTTTTGTCGGCGCATCGCCTTGGAAGGTCTTGCCATCCAGATTGACGTCCTGCTCCAAGCTGCCGTGCATCAGCGTCGACGTGCCGAAATCAAGCACGATGCAGTCGGTTTTGATGACGCCCGGATGTTCCTTGGGGTCGATGGTGCGTAGGCCACGTCCGATCATCTGGATCATGGTCGAGCGATAGGAACTCGGACGGAGCAAAAGAACGCAGGATGTCGGCGGATAATCCCAGCCTTCCGTCAGGACAGCTACATTGACGACAACTCGCGCGCTGCCTTGCTGGAACCGCGCCAAGGCAAGGCGGCGGTCGGCATTTGCCATTTCGCCATGAACGATAACGGCCTCGATGCCGTTATTCTGAAACGTCTGTCTGACGTTTTCTGCGTGCGCGACGGTGGAGCAGAAGACCACAGTCTTTCTGTCTTCCGCCTTTTCTCGCCAATGTTGAACAACCGCGCTGGTGACGACAGGCCGGTTCATAATCTCCTCGACCTCGTTCATATCGAAATCGAGCGCCGTCTTTCGCACTTTCTTGAGATCTTCCTGAACGCCCACATCGACGACATAGGTGCGCGGCGGGACGAGATGACCTGATTTGATGAGTTCGGCCAGCCGGATTTGATCGCCTACATTGTCGAAGATCGGGCGCAGAGCTTTCTGATCGCCGCGATTGGGCGTTGCCGTCAGGCCGAAGAGCATCAGGTTCGGATTCTTGGCCTTCGCTTCTTCGATGATGCGCAAATAGCTCGCTGCAGCCGCATGATGGGCTTCGTCGATGACGAGCAGATCAAGATGCGGCATACGCGATAGATTGTCCTGTCGCGCCAAGGTCGGAACCATCGCAAACGTCGCGCGCCCATGCCACGACTTGCTGTTTGCGTCATAGATGGACGTGCTGAGGCTCGGATTGACCCGCGCGAACTTCGTGACGTTTTGCGCCGTCAGTTCGTCGCGGTGGGCAAGGATCGCGGCCTTGCCGCCTGTTTCGCGCAGGATGTCGCCCGTCGCAGCCGACAGCATGATGGTTTTGCCAGCACCTGTCGGGGCAACGCCGAGCGTATTGCGTCGCTGTTTCAGCGCAGCAACGCAATTTTCGACAAAAATCTTCTGTCGTGGCCGGAGCAGCATCGGACACCCTTAAACAAACAAAAATGGAAACGGAGATCAGCGCGCCCAGGTCGGGACGTTGCTATTTGGCGTTCCTTGTTGTTGCGGGGGCTGTTGCTGAGGCTGAGGCTGGGTCTGCGCAGGCGCCTGCTGCTGCATAGGGGCTTGCTGCGGCGCATATCCCGTCTGCGCACCGAACATGACCCCAGCGTATTCCTGATTTTTGCGCGTCAGAACGAACTGAAGACGGTTCTTGTCGGCATAGCCGTCTTTGCCTTTCTCGACGCCGATCTTGGCGACGAATTGCAGACCGTTGAACGCGCCCCAATCTTGCGTGATACGCTTCTGCTTCGATGCGGGACTGTCGTCGTCGGGATCAAGGCCAAAGGCGCTGTCCAGCATGGCGCGCAGAGCCGCTTTCGTGATGCCCCACGCCTTGGATTGACCGCGCTCGTCGACCTTGCCGCCGGAAACAGTCATGTTTTGCCAGAACTTGCGCTTGGCGAACGAGCCTTCCAAAACCGTGAACTCGCAATTGAGATATTCCACGTCGCTCGTGTTGCTGCGGGTTAGCCAGCCGCCTTGGCCCGCGCTGCCGGGACGAATGGTAATGACGACCTTGGCGATTGTGCCCACCGGAATAAGCTCGCCGACCTGTTGTTGACCGGCATCGTTGAAATCCATCCCTTGGTTCTGGTACATGTGTTTTTACTCCTGTGTTTGTTGAACGCATGATGCGGGGGTTTCGGCATCGGTCGGCTGTGGCCTGCAAAACTCCAGCCGCTCCGATGCCGTCTTTGTGAGGGGTTGCCTGATCTTTTCCATCAGGCGTCCAAGATGCGGATCCTCGATCATGTCGAGCCGTCCGCTGCGGTCGCCCGCTGGGTAGCCCCACGGATTGAGGGTTTGACAAACGAAAGCGCGGTGAAGCGTCCCATCGTTCGCCTTGATCTCTGTCATCGTCACGACTTGATCGACGATGCCGGGCAGCTCAAGACCCGTCTTGCTGCCGTCGATTTGCGGCGAGAAGATTCGCCGATTGAAGTCATCCGTTTTTTCGTCGAGGATCCCAACGAACCAGACACTCTTGCCGCGCGTGTGCTGAAGGTGCGTGAGCCAGCCGATCATCTCGCGGCCAAGAAGGCCGTAAGCGCCGCGCGTGTCGGGCTTGCCTGTTTTCTCGCTGATGGCTTCTGGCTGACCTGTGCACCATTGGAAACACAAACGCGCGGCGACCGTGATGCTGTCGACGAAGATCGTGTCATACTTGTCGAGCGCAGCCGCGTCGCCGAACTGGCTGCAAACATGATCGTAATGCGCCTGACTATAGGGCTGGTTGTCACGCAGCGCCGGATTGGGGCCGCCGATATAGGCTGCGAAATCGCGGCATTCCTGCCATGTGCGAGGACGGATCGTGTCTCCAGCCCATCCTTCGACGGCAAGATCGCCAGCTTCCAAGTCGATAAACAGCGTGCTGGCCGCGTCGAGCGTCCAGAGCAAACTGGTCTTGCCGATCTTCCACCGTCCGAAAATGCAGCCTTTGATGCCGCGCTTTTCGGACAGCCTTTGATCGGCGGTGATGATCTGAAATGTCATATCACGCCTTGTCCTTTTGTTTGAGGGTGTAGGTTTCCCGTCCCGGCACAATGGCGCGTGCGGGAGAAAGAATCCTTTGGATGTCGGGAGGGGCCGCAGCGTATTTACGCTCGTCCACTTTGAATTCGGCCTTGGCATAATGCTTGGCCGTTTCGGTCGGCAGGGAATCCAAAGCTGCGATCAACTTGGTCTGATCCCATTTGACGGTCTTGCTGACATCTGCGGCGACATCGAAGCCGCAATCTTCCAGATGCACGACACCTGTGTCTTTGCCCGCATCAAGACGTGCCTTGTGAGCGTTATCTCCGTATTTGCGGTTCAGCGCACAGGCGAGTTTGTCTTTGCGCAATTTGAGGAGTGTCGCATCCTTGTCGAGCAAATCGATCAGGTCGGCCAGTTCCGGCGTAGCCAAGGCGGCAATAGACGGAATGTCCATTTCATCAAGCGCGGCGGGATGAAAATTGCGAAGGATCATTGTACGCCCCCAAAGTTTTGTCCGTAAAATGCAATGAGCGCCGCCTCGGCCATGCCGTCGTCGCTGCGGCGTGCCCATAAATGCGCGAAGCGCGGCATGAGTTGGCTGGCGCGGTAGCGGGCGTCGTCTTTATTGCGGGAGACTTTGAGCTTCGCCTTCCACGTCACTGGCGTGACGAGCGTCATCGGCAGAAAGTTAGCCGCGACGATGCCTTTGATCGCACCATAGGACTCGCCGAATGAAAACATGCTGGCCACGCCCTGTTTTGGCATGGCAGAGACGCGCTCGATAAACACGCTCACTCGCGCGGCATTTTTTGTTTTGTCATCGAGAATGTTGGCGAGAGCCGTCAGATCAAGAACGCGACGATGCCCCTTGGCCTTCGTGATCGTGAGCGTCGGCATGGGGCATACGTCCATCTCTTCGCCGAAGAGAAAAGCCAAAGCGCCGGACAGACCGGGATCGATGCCGACGATCAGGGTCATTCGACTGCTCCGATGCTGTAGAGGTCTTTGTGCTTCACGCGCCCTTTGGTGACGGCGACGATTTTGTCGGCGATGACGGGGCGCGGGCGGCGCTCGCCTTTGGCGTATCGAGCGACGTTCAGGGCGGCGCTTGTGCTGTCCATGCCAAGCATCCGCGCAAATGCCGCGTAGGAGAGTTTTTTCGCTATGAGGTAATCGGCCAGTTTCATGATGATAATCACATATCCCATTTGGATAGGTTAAATCAAGATTAAAAAGGCCTATTAGGATGGTTTTATGAAACCATTTGCGTTAACCATCCAATTCGGATAGGATGGTGCATCCAAATTGGATGGGGTGATGAGAATGAACAGATTGAAAATCATAAGAGAACAAGCGGGCTTTACCCAAGAGGAAGTCGCGGCGGCGCACAAGGTCACGGCGCAGACGATTCAGCGTTTCGAGAAGGGAACGCGCAACATCAGCCTGTCTTGGCTCGAAAAACTGGCCAAATTTTATAAGGTTCGCGTGTCCGCTTTGATCGATGAGATCGACGCGCAGGACATAAAAGCGATGGAGGCTGATGTCGACGAAGCGCTCTTGCGCGAAATCCTCACCTACGCCCAAGCGCGCTGCGCGGGGCATGACGTCGATCCAGCGGTTCTGGCCAAGGTCGTGTGCAAAACCTACAAAAAATGCCGCAAAACAAGCGACAAACAGAAGAATGCGGAAATCAAGGAAAAGGTGGACGACATGCTCACATGCGTCGTCGACTAGGCTTCAATTCACGCCCTTGAAATGCGTCAGGTACATAATAGCCTCTTTGAAATGATCACGAGGCAATTCTTTCAATTCATCGATCTGATAAAAATTGACAAAAGCCATGCGCAAAAGCAGAGAGCTGCATTGGAGCCGCTCCGCGCGGGAGAGGATAATGCCCTCTAAAATCTTTACCTGATCGTCATCAATCTGCCGATACAATCCCGCGATGAAGCCTTGTTGGCCGGGGGTAAACAGGTTTTCTTCGTCCGCCATTTCCTCGAAAATGAGGGACACTATTACATTGGAATTGCTCATAAAAATCTTCCGCCGAAGAATGATCTCTACCAAAATGTTGCAAGCATGGGTTGAAAGATACCAGAAATTAACGAAAAAATCAACAAAAATCTTGACTTTCGGCATGAATAATGCGGAAATTGAGCATTAATGATACGGGAAGCATAACATGGCACTCACCCCTGACCAACTCCGCGCCGCTCGTGCGCTCCTGAATATCTCGCAAGACGATCTTGCGAAGGAATCCGGTGCTGCCCTCACGTCGATCCGTCAGTTTGAGCTGGGGGGCATAAACAAGCTGCAACAAAAGACGGAAACCGCTCTGCTGTCCTACCTCGGAGAAAAAGTCGAATTCATCGGTGGGCGCGGTGTTGCATTGCGGGAAAAAGATCATTTGATCTTGGATGGTGAAAGCGCAATCGCCCACATGTTCGAGGACATACACACACATTTGCGCGGGCAGGAAGGTGCAGAAGCCTTGTTTTTGTGCGGCAACACGCCATGTCTTTTTTCTCCCGAACTCATCGGCTATTGCTCAGCGCTACGTGATGCCGGATTTGCCTATCGCGCCATCTGCCACAAGCAGGATGCCGAATCGCCGGTACGCGTCGCTCCTGCGAATTTCACGCCGCTTCCGCTTCAGATCGTTTATGGATCGACGGTCGCGCAGATGATCGGCCCTGACCGCCTTCTGTTGGCACGCTCCCCCATGCTGGCGAAAGGTCTGAAACAGACCTTTGAAATGCTCTGGGCGGCTCTTCCAGCGCTTGATGCCGATGATGAGGAAGACGGCCCATATGTAAGAAAACGGGCATTGAGGGCGTAATAAACCTATCCAAAAAGGATTGGTTTCCGCTTTTTATTGACAGACCATGCCTATTTGGATAGGTTCTTGGGATTAGGCGGCCTGTACCGCCCCATTTTTCCCAAGGAGAATTGCTATGATCCCCGTCGTTTCCCAGCTTTACATGGACATGGCGCACCGCTGCGTGCGCGAGACTCTGAACCTCGTGCGCCAAGGCCGCACCGACGAAGCCCTTGAAGTCGCCGAACTCGCCGTCGACACCTATCACAAAGCCATCGCGCGCGCCCATGACGCGCACCTTGATGCCTTTATCGCGTTGGCCATGCGCGCGCCGCATCCATCCGAACGCGTCGCGGGGCGGGCATGAACCTGTTCGAGCGCATCCGTCGCAGCATCTCCCGCGCCCTGCGCCAACAATGGCGCTGGTGGAAGACAATCTGGACTGGGCTTTGATGCGTGTCGCGTCCGCCCATGGATACTTCATCGAAAAAGAAACATCTCTACGTTGTCGCCGATTTGTTGGCCGTAGCTATTCTGCGCAAAATAGCGAGAGAAAACAGAAAATACTGCGCTGAAGAACTGGACTTCTCAGCGGAAGGAAGCGTGTGTGTGGGCGAAAAGAAAACGCCTAGAGAGAGCATGCAATGACGCCTATTATGCGCCAGATCAAGGAACTACAGGACAAGAGCTTCGCCGAACTCAAGCAGCTTTGGCGGGATTACTATCAAGTCGAGCCGCCGCCTTACAGACGTGGTTTTATGGCTCATGCTTTGGCCTATCGCATTCAGGAACTGACCTACGGCGGATTATCCAACAAAGCTGAAAATCGCTTGAACGACCTTCTTGCCGAAGCCAAAGGAGCAAAAACAAAAAGACGTGTGGCTCCCGCAAAGATCCCTGTCGCTGGAACGCGCCTTGTGCGCGAATGGCGTGGAGAACGATACGAGGCAATCGTTCTTGGAAACGGATTTGAATATGCCGGACGCAAATGGAATTCGCTCACAGCCATCGCCCGCGACATTACCGGCACGCATTGGAACGGCCCCGTATTCTTTGGTCTGCGGCAAGAACGCGATGACGGTAGTTCCAAGGAGGCAGCGGCATGAAAGATGTCGTAAAGCCCCGCGTCCGCTGCGCGATTTACACGCGCAAGTCTTCGGAAGAAGGCCTAGACATGGAATTCAACAGCCTCGACGCTCAGCGCGAGGCCTGCGAGGCATATATCCTCAGCCAAAAGGCTGAAGGCTGGACGGTCTTGCCTGCCAGTTATGACGATGGTGGCTTTTCGGGCGGCACGCTGGAGCGCCCAGCCCTCAAAAAATTGATGGAAGACATCGAACGCGGCATGATCGATATCGTGGTCGTTTACAAAATCGACCGCCTGTCGCGCTCTCTTATGGACTTCGTGAAGATGGTCGAAGTGTTTGACCGCCACAAGGTGACCTTCGTCAGCATCACGCAATCTTTTAACACCACAACGTCGATGGGAAGGCTGATACTCAACATCCTTCTGTCCTTCGCACAATTCGAGCGTGAAGTTATCAGCGAACGCATCCGCGACAAATTCGCTGCAAGCCGCCGCAAAGGCATGTGGATGGGCGGTTGCCCTCCGTTGGGTTATGATGTGGTCAGCCGCAAGTTGGTGATCAATCCTATGGAAGCCCCGCTTGTGCGGGAGATTTTTGAGTCATTCACGCAGACGGAATCCTGCGTCGGGATCATCCGGCAACTTAACGCCGTTGGTTACACAAAGAAGGCGTGGACAACACAAGGCGGTCGTCGCCACGAAGGGAAGCCTCTCGACAAACAGTATATTTACCGGATCCTGCACAATCGGGTGTATCTGGGCGAGGCCGTCCACAAAGGAAAATCTTATCCCGGCGAGCACTCGGCCATCGTTGATCCGCCACTTTGGGATGCCGCGCACAAAATTCTCGCCCAAGCACCCCAAAAACGGGGCAATGCAAGCCGTGTGCGCCAACCGGCGCTTCTGCGCGGCATTGTATGGTGCGGGTGCTGCGGCTCGGCCATGACGCCCTCCTGCACGAGCATTCGCGCGCGCGGCGTTTCCTATCGCTATTATGTTTGTGTCAAGTCGCTCAGAAACGGACGCGAAGCCTGTTCCATTCGCTCGCTTCCTGCCCAAGAACTGGAAAGCGCGGTTCTCTATCAAATCAAGGCGGCTTTCAAAACGCCTGAATTGATCGCGATGATTGCTCACTGCATGAGCGAAAGGGACAAAGGGAAGCCCACGGTTACAAAGAGCGACCGCGAACGCCTTGTGCGCAAGGAACTCCAGAGTTTCGATGCTCTTTGGGAAGAACTCTTTATTCCGGAGCAACGCAAGCTGCTCATGCAAATCCTCGAACGGATCGAAGTTTCCGAGGACGGCGTAAAATTACACCTTAAGAAAAACATTCTAGCTCAATGGGTCACGGAAGCGCAGCAAAATGAACACGGACACGATTGTTATCCTCCTGCCGCTTAAACCGAGACGCCGCGCGGGACGGAAATATTTGATCACGCCCGACGGCGCGACAACGCCAGCCGCAGGCGCAACGCCACAATTGCAGACAATGCAAAAGGCTCTCGTGCGGGCGCATTTGTGGCGAAAGGAAATTGAAAGCGGCCCTTATGACAGCATCACACACTTCGCCCGTAAAAACCGGCAGGATGATGCCTATGTGCTGCGTCAACTTTCGCTCACGTTCCTCGCTCCAACCATCGTCGAAGCCATTCTCGAAAACACCCAGCCGCGCTATCTGACGCTGCAGCATTTATACAATCTGACATCTTTGGGCTGGGACGAGCAGACGAAGTTTTCTCTAGAAAATCAAACGGGCTTGTAAAAAATAACAAGCACAATCTGAACGACAGGTTCAATTAGTCGTCGTCTTGATCTATTACGACGAGATTTCTTGGATTGCGCAGTTCCGTTGCTTTCCCCTGTAGATAGAGATCGCCCTCCAAAGAAATGTGCTTTCCGCTATTATGAGCGACGGCAGCCTGATGGTAATCTTCTGTCGAAAGAGTAATCTTTAATTTTCTTGGTTTTTCATTGATGGTGGTTGAAATTCTAATTGTCCCCTCGGGATCGCCGCTTTGTTCTTGGCGTAATTGATAAACCCAACCAGTAATGGGTTGGTTAAGCAAAGGTTCTGAGCGCCTGAAATTTCGCGCTGCTTCGGCGATCACTTCAACCGTTTGACGATCAAAACTCACAACGTTCTTCATTGTCTGCTTTAAAACGGGTCGAGTTTTGGCCCAAGTCAATGAAATTTCAGCTTTGCCTGCGCTGTTAACAATATTTGAGATTGCATCACATAAATTGGCGCTAACCCCAAAAGACACGGCATTCTCGAAAGCGGCTATGCCTCCATCAGATAAGGCTCCTATAGCAGCGTCTTTCGCTGCATTGAGCCCCCTTAGTAGTGTTTTTGTTGTCAATCGCTCAAAGGGGTCTTCCTCAACCTCCATACCATCAAATGTTGGTTGATCTGGGGTAAGTTTTGGTGCGACAGGGGATAGAAATGTCAAAATGAAGCTTCCATATTCAGTCTGGCCAACGCGCACTTTTTTTAAGTAATCATAAGCTTCTTCACTTTTCTTTGTTCCAAAAACCTTGCTCGGTCTTTTGGCAGCACAAGCTGCAGCTAAAAGCATTTCTCTTGAGTTATAAAAAACATCAGTTGTTGCAGAGAGCGGGATTGTTCCGTCAGCTGTTCCTTCGGTCATTCTTACTCTGAGAACATCAACGCCAGATTTGTTTATGTCATCAATCAAAGACAGCATTGAGCGATTTTCAATCTCAGAAACTGTCGAGAGAAGTTCGGACATCCGCAATACAAAATCCCCAAGATCCTTTCTTAAGGGGAGGATTAATTCGGTCCCAAGCCCTTCCTTCGTCAAAACAAGAGCTTTGTCTTTGATTTTTTCTGCAGTCATCCATCCTTGCGCTACAAGATATGCCTTTAATTCAAGGCTAGAAATCTCCTCCAGAACAGCTCTATCTGTGATGATTGTTTTCATAAATCCTCCCTGCGATCTGCTTTTTGCATGAGATCATTCAATGCTTGTGGTGAAAAAGCATTGGCTGCAGGTATATTAATACTGACAGATTCCTTGTTTGTGGTGTCTGGCAATCCTCGCAATGATACCCAATAAGCACACTTACGTAGAGCTAATTCATCCGTTGTGTGCATTATCCAGTCATCTTGCTGGCTTGGCATACACAAGACGATCAGTATTCTCGGATTAATATTATCTCCACGCAAATCATCGTAGTTTTTAATGGGTAATGGGAAGGAAAAACTGTCTGGGCCATTTGCACCAATTTTTGTTGTTGCCTTCAATTGAACATCGATGCTCGGTTTTTTCCCGGCAGAACTTTTGATGATTATGTCTACACTGTCATGGTCAACCTGTGGCCTATTCGCATCATAGCCACAATGAGATGCCACGGCATGAACGTATGCCACGGACAGCTCTTCCATTCTCTTCTTAGGGTCGATGAGGTTGTCCCCACTCATTACAAACTCCTTTTGCAATCACCATCACCAGCCTGTTCCCCTCGCAGACGGCCTGCCGAGTAGAATGCTCAAATATCTGATAGCCTCTTCCTTTGGTCTGGTATCGGCAAAGATGATGTGCTGAACTTCTTGACGCAAACTATGTACCAATAGTCTTATGAAGTCACCTTTCTAACCAAACCCTTAACCCAAATCCGTTTTTTGTGGATTGTGTAATCCACAACACGAACATACGCATCATCCGCCTACCATTTGAGCGAAAACGAAAAAGTGGGCTAAGTCATTGACGGATTAGGAACTGGACTTTTCTCTGAAAGTCCAGTTACCACAGAGAGAAGTGGCCAAGAGAGAGGGCAAAAAAGGTATTTTGGGGTGAATTTGGGGCGCACGGAGTCCAGTTGCAAAATGCAAAAACACCGCATTTCCTTGCGTTTTCGTGCCACGCTTACAAAACGGAGAATCCCGTTTTGTAACGGTAATTGGCGGAGGGGATGAGATTCGAACTCACGATACAGTTTTATCCGTATAACCGCTTTCCAGGCGATCGCCTTCAACCACTCGGCCACCCCTCCGTAACTGCTTCGATACTCTATTATTCTTAGCATATACATACTTATCTGATGGATGATTATCTAGCTGGTTTGTTGGGGGTTTAAAACACTATTTTGATGATTAATGGCTGTTTTTTGGCTTTTTGGGGCACTTTTTAAACCGATTGACAGGCGTTCTTTGTATTTGATTTAATGGGGGCGGGTTCCTGGCGTTATTGGAACCTGCGGGATTTGACAGGAGCAGATTGCTGCCGCGTTATGAACAGCTAAAGCGCCACATGGCTTCCGGGCTTGTGGTTACCTGATTGTGGTTGCCATTTTGCTTTTGGGAGCTTTTTTATTCCCTTAACAATCAGGTTGGCTTCATGTGTTTCTGTCATTGCCGCGAGGCTTGAGGAGGGGAGTGCCGTCATGCCCTTTTAGATTGTCGGCTTTGTGTAATGAAGGAGAATAATCATCATGTGTGAGTCCAAATGTGTTGAGTGTAAAAAATTTAAGGATGTGGGGGGAGAGATCCTTATTCCTTTAATTAAAGGAGTGAGCGCGGGGGAAATATATGCGCAGTTCTCTATGGATGGAAAATCAACAGATCCTTTGGTTAGAGCTGTTATTGATAATAACATAGGGCATGTTTCTTTGGTCCCTCTTGATCCAAGAGAAAGAGGTAGGGGGAAGATGAGTGGTGGAGTTTGTTCTAATCTGCTGTCTTTACAAACCAACAATCCCAAACTGGCGGTTAATCGCCTCATGTACACTCGTGGTGTTGACAAGACGAGGTTTGTTGGAATTAATCATGCCAATTTGCTGGCGTTTAATGCATAAAAACTTCGCCTTATAAAACATCAAATAAAAAAGCCGCGGGGTTGTTCCCTCGCGGCTTTTCTTTATTTATCAGCTTTGTTTTTTAGACAAACCGTTTGCTGTAGTCTTCCAGCAATTTTTTCAATTTGTCTTCAGTTTCCGGTTTAAGCTGTTTGTCGGTGCGGACGGCTGCGAGCACGTCTTTGCCCGCCGGGCCGCGCAGCTCGTTAAGTAGCCCGTGTTCATAGCGAGTTACGTCGTCGGCTTTGACTGTATCAAGATATCCTTTGACGCCGGAGTAAATGACGCAGACCTGTTCTTCCACAGCCAACGGAGCATACTGCGGTTGCTTCAGCAATTCCGTCAGGCGTTTGCCGCGATTAAGCAGCTTTTGCGTAGAGGGGTCGAGGTCAGATGCAAACTGCGAGAAGGATTCCATTTCGCGGTATTGCGCCAGCTCAAGCTTGATTGATCCTGCCACTTGTTTCATTGCCTTGATTTGGGCGGATGAACCGACGCGGCTGACGGACAATCCGACATTGATGGCTGGACGTACGCCCTTATAGAAAAGGCCAGTTTCAAGGAATATTTGTCCATCAGTGATCGAGATCACGTTGGTTGGGATGTATGCGGTAACGTCACCGGCTTGAGTTTCGATGATGGGGAGGGCGGTCAGCGATCCGCTGCCGTTATCCTTGTTCATCTTCGCGGCGCGTTCCAGAAGACGTGAATGTAAATAGAACACGTCGCCAGGATAAGCTTCGCGGCCAGGAGGACGACGAAGCAGCAATGACATTTGGCGATAAGCTACGGCTTGCTTTGACAAATCGTCATAAACGATCAGAGCATGCATTCCGTTATCGCGGAAGAACTCGCCCATCACGCATCCGGTGTATGGCGCGATATATTGAAGCGGAGCCGGTTCGGAGGCCGTTGCCGCGACGACGATGGAGTATTCCATCGCGCCTGCATCTTCAAGCGTCTTGACGATCTGAGCGACCGTAGAGCGCTTTTGTCCGATGGCTACATATATGCAGTATAGCTTTTTGGATTCGTCGTTTCCTTTGTTGACAGTTCTCTGATTAAGGAAAGCGTCGATAACGACGGCGGTTTTACCGGTCTGGCGATCTCCAATTATAAGCTCGCGTTGGCCGCGACCAATCGGAACCAGAGAGTCGATAGCTTTAAGTCCAGTCTGCACAGGCTCGTTGACCGACTGCCTTGGTATAATTCCGGGCGCTTTGACTTCGACGCGCATGGGCTTTACGTCCTTCAGAGGACCTTTGCCGTCGATAGGATTGCCAAGACCGTCAACTACGCGACCGAGAAGACCTTTGCCGACCGGAACTTCGACGATTGATTCCGTGCGCTTTACGCTGTCTCCCTCGCCGATGCTGCGGTCGTCACCGAAGACGACGACGCCTACGCTATCGCTCTCGAGGTTGAGGGCCATGCCCTTAACGCCATTCTGAAATTCCACCATTTCACCAGCGCGGACGTTGTCTAGCCCATATATGCGAGCGACTCCGTCACCGACTGACAATACCTGTCCAACCTCGGCCAGCTCGGCTCCAATGCCCATTTGGCCGATCTGCTGTTTTAAAATCGAGGAAATTTCCGTTACGCGAATATCCATTTAAACTGCCTCCCGTTGTGCCTTTAATTGACGTTCCAGTCTTGCCAGCTTGCCGCGCAGGGACGCATCTATGAGACGCGACCCCATCTTTATCGTAAGTCCGCCAAGCAGAGCCGGAATCTGTTTTATTTCCAGCTGCACCTTGCCGCCGGTAAGTTTCTGTAACTGCGCGATCAGCGCGGATTCTTGATTTTTGTTAAGTGGATTTGCTGTGCCAATCTCGGCTGTGAATTCTCCACGAGCCACCGCCAACTTGGCCATAAACGCGTCGATTGTTCCGGATAGCAGATTCAAGCGGCGGTTCTTTGCAAGCAGCAAAAGAAAGTTGCCGGTAAGAACGCTTAGTTCCGCAGATTTGGATATCAGCTTTACCGTATCCATAAGCTTTCCGCGAGACAGCGTAGGATTGCTGATGATATGGCGCAATTCGTCGCTGTCACGGCATACGGATTTGAGTCCTTGCAGCTCGGCGACAGTGGCGTCAATTTGTCCATCGGCTTTGGCAAGCTCATAAAGCGCGCCGGCATAGCGCCGCGCTAGTATGGCAGAGTCGCCGGTTAGTGAGCGAGTGTGGGTGGATTCTGACACGGACATTCCCAGTTATTTGAGCCTGAAGAGATAACTTTCGATGGGCCGGAAATAGCAGAGAGAAACGCTACATGCAACTGTTGAAAGGGGCTTAATTGCTCAATCCGAACAGACGGTAGAATTCATTTTTTTCTTGCCATGCATCATCAACCTTTACCTGTAGGAACAGGTGGACCGTACAGCCGAACAAAACCGCCATTTGTTGCCTTGCAGCATGGCCAATAGCCTTAATTTTGGCTCCATTTTTGCCAAGCACAATGGCTCGGTGGTTGGGGCGGGCTACCAGAATCGTCTGCCTGATTACGATGGATTTGTCCTTTTTTACCTCCCAGCTTTCCGGCAAAACAGCCACAGAGTAGGGTAGTTCGTCATACGTTTGGCAAAAAAGCTGTTCGCGAGTCGCTTCCGCAGCCAGCAGCCTTTCCGGCAAATCGCTCAGCTGATCCTTGGGAAACAGCCATGGCCCGGGAGGCATTAAGGATATTAGCTTTGATTTAAGCTCTGGCACTCCGGTGCCGTTAAGAGCTGAAATCATGAAAATCTCATCGAAGACTTTTGTTTCGTTAAATCTCTCGGCCATGGGCAAAAGTTTTTCGCGCTTTATCTTGTCCACTTTGTTTATGGCAAGAATGACGCGACGTTTTTGCTTTGAAAGAGTCTCGATTATTAAATCGGTTTTACCGCCCGCCTGGCTCGTTGTCGCATCGGTGATGAGGACTATGGCGTCCGCGCCTTCCAGGCTTTGCCAAGCCGCTTGAAGCATTGCTTTGTCTAGTTTGTCGCTGGATCCTGTCGCTCCTGAGAATATCCCTGGGGTGTCTATAAGTCCTATTTGCGTTTCGCCTTCGGTCAATAAACCCAGCACACGCATTCTGGTTGTTTGGGCTTTCGAGCTTACTATTGAAAGTTTGTGGCCGATTATGTGGTTCAGAAGCGTAGATTTGCCTGAATTAGGCGCTCCGATGATTGCGGCAAAACCGGCTCGTGTCGGTGTGTTTTCAGATTTATTCATGATTTTGTCGGTTTGCTCAAATGTTTTAAAATTGCTTCCGCCGCAGATTTTTCCGCTGCGCGCTTCGATGGGCCTTCCGCTATTGCGGGCAGGTGTCCTTTGACCGTCACTTCTATTACAAACTTAGGGGCATGAGCTGGCCCGGAGTTTTCCAAAGTTTTATACGAAGGCAATGGAAGTCCGTGACCTTGCGCCCACTCTTGCAATGCCGTCTTGGGATCTACGGGCGTAGCTTCTGCTTTGGTGGCTTCGTTTTTCCAATAATGCTGGATGAAGTTTTTGGCAGGCTCTAATCCTCCGTCGAGGAAAATAGCTCCGATAACGGCTTCGAGCGCGTCAGACAAAGTCGCCAGATTCTTGCGACCGCTGCTTGCGACTTCTTCTCCATGAGCAAGGCGCAGATAGCGCTCCAGCCCAATCTCAAGCGCTATGGCGCGCAGAGCGTCGCGGTTAACAAGTGAGGCGTGGCGCTTTGCCAGATCGCCTTCGCGGGAGCCGGGAAAAAGAGCATAGAGCCAGTCAGCTATGACCAAGCCAAGCACTCGATCTCCCAGAAACTCCAGTCTTTCATAGGGAGACGCATCTCCCTTCTTGTGATTTTTCGATCCGGTCAGCGAGGGATGAGTCAACGCGGCGTTTAACAACTCAGGGTTGGCAAAATTATGCTTAAGACAGGCTACAAGCTTGGACGTGTCTGCCGTTTTGACGGATGTGGTTGAGTTGCGCGCAGTTGTCATTAGCTTATCTTCTTAAACAGGCGCTTCCATCGCACCGATGTTGGCCATTTCCAGAATTCAATGAAGTGAGTTCCTTCGTCTATGGAAAAGAATAAAAACTCCGCCTTGCCGACCAGATTTTCTTCTGGAACGAAGCCTACTCTTTTGGTGCGGCTATCCTGGGAATTGTCTCTGTTGTCGCCCATCATGAAATAATGATGGGGCGGGACTATAAATGAAGTCGTATTATCCAGCGGCATGTCTTCGCCGTTTTTGCGGATAACATGGGTTTTCCCGTTCGGAAGCGTCTCGATATAGTCGGTTACGGTTTCGTCGAAGCTTATATATTCCTGCGCCGTGGGTTGAGCCAGTTTCTCGCGCTGTACCGGAGCGCCGTTTATATATAAAAGTCCGTGACGCATTTCGACCATATCTCCGGGCAGGCCGATGACTCTTTTTATGTAATCGGTGCTGTTGTCGGATGGCAGTTTAAATACCGCCACGTCGCCACGCTCAGGCATTTTGAAGAATATCCGCCCAGGTATAGGCATGGTTCCCATCATGGTAGAGCGGCTGCTATAACCATACGAAAATTTTGACACAAAAAGAAAATCCCCTACCAGCAGTCCGGGCACCATAGAGCTGGATGGAATGCTGAAAGGCTCGAACGCGAACATGCGTATTAGAACGGCGATGAGGATCGCCATTATTATCGTGCGCACGGTTCCTGAAAACTCGTCTGACGCCACCGCGGGCTTATTGTTAGTTGTATCTGTCATATAGGGGCTCTTAATTTATGTGTCCCGCAAGGTCGGCCCTGCGGCTCTTGCAGTCAAGCCCCGGAAAACAGTCGCGGCACTTTTATTTTTTAGTGCCGTAACTTGTTGAAATATAACGATATTTGTGGCTGCTAGTTGCGGGAGAAGGCCCCTACGTGGATCTCGGTAAGCCCGCCGTCCTTGCCGAAGACTTTGTCTCCCAGAAGAGCTTTCACATTCTGAGCAGACATATCGGCTCCCTTTAACGATAGCCAAGGGCGCTCAATCGACGGACGGCCAAAGTAATAGCCTTGCATCATATCGACTTTTTCTTTCTGCAACCAATTGGCGACTTCCTCTGTCTCGACGCCCTCTGCGACGGTCTTCAACCCAAGTCCGCGGGCTATGGCGATCATCATGCGCACAAGATGTTCTTGCTCGCTGTTGTCCAAAAGATTGTTCAGCATCTCACGATCAATTTTCATGATCGACAGCGACAGCGATCTTAAATGCCGTATCGATGTAAAGCCCGATCCAAAGTCGTCAATAGCGACCTTGCCGCCAAGCTTGGTCAGAGTTTCGGCAAAACGCTGAGTTTCACGGACATCGGTTATGGCGACGGTTTCGGTTATCTCGATAATAAGGCGCTGTACGATGCTCTCTCGCCCTACCAGACGTGAGCTCAAATAATCGGGCCAATCCGCACGAGCGGCGGTAAAGCCAGAGATATTCATAGCCAGACGTAAATCTGGATAAGTTTGAAGCTCCTGCAACACCAGCTCAAGCACGTGATAGTCAAGCTCAAGCGCCAATCCTAATTCTTCGATCGCGGGGACAAAATCGGCTGCGGGAATAATCTCGCCGTCTTCCTTGAACATGCGCACAAGAGCCTCATAGAAAACCACTTGTCCCGTTGCGGCGTCGATTATGGGCTGATAGGCAAGACGCAGCTGGCTGTTCTTCAGAGCGTATTTAAAGCGCTCGCCCATTTCCATAGTAACGCGTCTGGCTTCGCTGTTGGGAGTGGTCGCTTGATATTCGACCATAACATTGCGGCCGCGTAAGCGCGCTTCGCACAGAGCTTGTTCAGCGCGGATCATGACTTCCGATGCCGACGCGGGAACTTTATCGTCAAGTCGGACAACGCCGATTGAAACGGTTATGAATATCGGGGCTGTCGCTGCCTGTACCGGTTGATCCCGGAAATTCTGTAGAATTTTTTCAGCGACGCTCTCAAAGTTGCGGCCATTGTTGCCGGACAATAACACTCCGAACAGATCGCCGCCTACGCGAGCGACCAAAGTCTTTCCCGGCATTAACTCCGCCAGTCGCGATCCAACGTTGAACAGCATGGTGTCCGCTGATTTGGGACCGACAGCCTCGTTTACAAAGGCCATTTTATCTATGCCGACGACCATATAACAGCTTGCGCGATGATCTTCTTTTGGAGTCGCCAACAGCTTGTTTAAATCGGCAATCATATGCTCGCGATTGGGCAGCTTTGTCAGAGGATCTATGCTGTGATCTTCCGCTTTATCTACCGATTGAGTTTTTTGTGATAAGGATTCCACCAGGCTCAGCATTCCGCATTGGCGTATAGGACCGGCTTGGTCTGACTCCAGCGAGCCTTTTTCATGGACCCATATTGTGCGACCATCCGGCAGTCGCAGGCGATAATTGCGGTCAATCACGCTTTCGCCGGTTCCAAACACGATATAGCGATCCTCGGGAATAACCACATCGGAAAATGTTTTTGAGTCATAAGGCGGATGAGAGCGCTCAGCGCCGAACAGCTTTTGCCATTCGCCGAACCATATGATGTGATCCGCTTTGAGATCCCAGTGATAACCCACGTTACCCGCAGCGTTCATTATCTTAGCCAAAGGCGAAGCGGCAGCTGCTGCGGCTATGCTGGGGTCCATCTTTGAATCTGTCATATATAAAATACCGGCGCTACGTTTGAAGAAAAAGCTGGGCGAATTTAGAACTCAAACTTGAGTGGTTTTGAGGCTGAACACTCGCTGACTGTGTATAAGGATAGGGCTGGTACCATTAATTTTTTCTGAATCTACTTTGATTCCCAGTGCGTTATTTTATTTAGGTTTTTCCGCTGATTTATTGACGGTTGTTAATAATGAGTCCCTGATTGCGAGGGCCTCCTTCTTGTTGTTAGACGCTGTTTCGTGGCTTATTATGGTCAGGCGGTGGGATGAGGAAAGATAATACAGTATAGACACCACTATAGGTTGCTTTTCGGTCTTACATGAAGCCAGGGCTGTGCGCATAGTCATGCCAGAAGCTTTTATCTCCTTTTCGACATCGGCTTTAAACGATCCATGACATTTCTGTTTTAACCCGTTGATGTGTATGCCTATCAAGGTGGTGAGGTCTTTGTCTGCGGGAACATCTATGTCCCGGTATCCGCCAAGAAGCTCGCCGCTGCGCCAGGCAAAATCTGCCGGGCGCTCATCTTCAGGTATGCCGCTCATCGATAGGGGGACTATGTCCTTGAGGCCAGCGGAAGTTAATAGATCTTTTATACTTTCCGGGAGAGACGTCGTTTCAGGGTTAATTTTGTCTTTATTGTTTTTAACGCAATCGTTCAGCGAATTTATAGCCGTGTGCAAAGAGGCGAGGGAGAATGACATTGTTTTTCCACCGCCGCCTATTTCCAGATCTTTAGCGGTTTCTATTTTTTGAACGAAGCTTTTATCCGCTCCCATTCGCAGCAGTATGGTGTTTTCGCGTAGCGCCAGAGCTTTTATCTTTTTTCGGTCTGCCCCGTCGAAGCCCAATTTAAGATTGTAGTTCGAGTTTTTTATAAATCCGGCGTTAGGAATAGTCGCTCCAAGATTTATCTCGTTCGCAGAATTCATGGCGAATGTAAGTCCTGTTTTGTCAGGATAATCGTGCTCAATAGCGCAGAAATCAAATTTACCATCGGCCCCGAAGACGGGAATGGCCGTTTCTGCGGCCATGGCTTCGATGGGTAGTAAAAAGGCCATACAAAGGGCCATAAACGGTAAAATATGCATGTCTATTGATAGCATATCTAACTACAACACAAAAACTCTGTTTTTTATCGTTTAAACCAGCTAAACCGGCCATATGACAAAGATTCTTACAACAGGCGACATAGCCAAGGCCATTGGCGGCAAACTGGTTGGAGACGACGGCATTAAGATCAGCCGCGTGGCACATCCTGCCGATGTTACCGGTGAGGGAGATATCGTTCTTGCCATTGACGATAAACTGATCCCGCTTTTAAAGGATGGATCGGCCAGAGCCGCCATTGTAAGCGGTGGAGCTGAGATCGAAGACGGAGCGCTGGACGCATACATAATCGTTGAGCGCGGGCGGTTTGCTATGGCTGCGCTTACAAAGATGTTTGACGAGCAAGTATTTGTCGCTCCCGGAATTCATCCTTCTGCGGTTGTTGAAGATGGCGCAAAATTGGGAAAAGGCGTTGCTGTCGGAGCTTTTGTTTATATCGGAGCCGGAGCTGTCATCGGCGATGGAAGCGTTTTACATCCGCAAGTTTATATCGGTTCTAATGCTGTAATTGGCGAATCTGCTTTGATACACGCCGGAGTAAAAATTGGAGCCAGAGTGCGCATAGGCGCTCGTGCGATCATACATTTCAATTCTTCCATAGGGGCGGACGGTTTCAGCTTTGTGACTCCAAAGCCCGGCAGCGTTGAGAGCGCTAAAGCTACCGGAGAAATCGGCGCTGTTAATTGTGGATTGGTGCGCATTGCCAGTTTGGGCGCTGTGGTGATCGGCGACGATGTGGAGATAGGCGCCAACACCTCAATAGATCGAGGAACCATCGCATCTACGCGCATAGGCAATGGAACAAAAATCGATAATCAAGTTCAGGTAGGACACAATGTCGTAATAGGAGACAACTGCCTTATATGCGGCCGTGTCGGAATTGCCGGAAGCGTTGAGATCGGCAATAGGGTTGTGCTGGGTGGCGCCGTTGGAATAGCGGATCACGTTAAAATAGGCGATGATGCTATAGCTATGGCTATGAGCGGCATTGCGGGTAATTTGCCGCCCAAATCGCTGGTCATGGGCGCTCCGGCCAAACCCAGGGCTGCGATTATTGAACAGATGCATAATATGAGTCGAATCAAATCATTGATTCGCAAGGTGGAAAGCCTCTCCGAGCGACTTGACGGAATTGAAGGCGTAATAAAGAATTAAAGCGGACAAATCAAAAAGAGAAAAATATGATCCAATCTCAGATCGACGAAATTCTAGATATAGTTGCGCAAAAGGCCATGATCGAGCGTCATAAGTTGACGTTGGATGCCAAGCTTGCGGATTTGAACATTTCTTCGCTCGATATGGTCGAGGTTATCTTCGCTCTTGAAGACAAGCTTGGAATAGATATGCAGTTCAATGCCAACGTAAATATCGGAGAATTCTCTACGCTTGGAGATATCGTCTCCGTTGTCGATAAACAGTTATCTGTGAAAAAATAAGCTATGCGTCGTATCGTCATAACGGGCATGGGAGTCGTATCCCCCATAGGTTCTGATGCGCAATCTTTCCGAAAAAATCTTTTCGACGGAAAGTGCGGCATCGATAGCGTTGGATTCGATTTTCGCGGCGGTGAGGTGAGATTTCCTGCGGCGGCGGTTAAGGATTTTGATCCTGCCGCGTATATCGACGCCAAGAAAATTTCCATGATGGATCGCTTTGCGCAGTTGGCGGTCGTTGCTGCGCGGGATGCTTTTAAAGATTCTGGCATGGTTATGACTGAGGAGAATATGCCTCGCACCGCCGTTATAACGGGTACTGGCGTTGGTGGGCAAAACACTCTTGAAGAGTCCTATATGCGATTGCTTGGGGACAGCAAGATTCCTCGAGTTCATCCGTTCACGATACCTCGCCTTATGGTCAATGCAGGCTCAAGCCACATAAGTATGGATCTTGGAATAACGGGACCTGGTTTTACTGTTGCCAGCGCGTGCGCGTCCGCCGTTCATGCTATGGGGGTGGCGGCTCATCTTATTCGGTCGGGGATGATTGACGCTGTCGTGACGGGCGGGGCGGAATCCTGCCTGACTTTCGGAACTTTAAAGGGATGGGAAGCTCTGCGGGTGATGTCTCCAGATGTTTGCCGTCCGTTTTCGATTAATCGCGCTGGCATGGTTCTCGGAGAAGGCGCTGCGATGTTTGTGATGGAGACGCTTGAGTCCGCTCAAAAACGCGGCGCCAGAATTTATGCCGAGCTTGCTGGCTTTGGGATGAGCTCCGATGCGAAGGATCTTACTTCTCCCGATGCAGGCGGAGCGGCCAGGGCTGTTCTGAATGCTCTTGAGGACTCTAAGGTGCAACCGGAAGATGTCGATTATATAAATGCGCACGGGACAGGCACCAGGATAAACGATCTCACCGAAACAGTTGCTCTGAAACAGGTATTCAAGGAACGTGCACGAAAAATCCCCATTTCATCCAGTAAATCCATGTTCGGGCATGCTCTTGGGGCTGCGGGAGCGCTTGAAATGGCCGCTACTATTATGGCAATCAATTACGATACGGCTCCTCCGACCGTAAATTATCTGGGGCCGGATCCTGAATGCGATCTGGACTATGTGCCTAATGAGGCAAGGCAGGTTCCTATTCGGATTGCTCTTAATAATTCCTTTGCGTTTGGGGGATTAAATGCCGTGGTCGTGGTGAAGAAGTTCTGATTTCTGGTTTTAAACAAGAGGCTTTGTTTTGTTCGAGCACTTAGGGGTTTTATATCGTGGTTTAATTCTCGGGCTGATGATCGCGGCTCCGGTCGGACCTATTGGACTCCTGTGCATGCGCCGCACTATACAGCGTGGGCCGCTGCTCGGGCTTGCTACCGGTTTTGGGTCGGCCTTTACCGATGCTTTTTTTGCCTCCATCGCCGCGCTTGGTATTTCCCAGATAACGGAATGGATAACAAAATATAATCATTCCATACACATTATAGGCGGCGTTTTCCTTTTCGCCGTTGCCATACATTCGTGGTTCGATAGGCCTCATCCTTTGCAAGAACGAGCGGATATGGAAGTCGGCGTGGGGAGCGCTTTGAAGGCGTTCATAAGCGGCATTGTCATTACTATGACCAATCCTGTGACGCTGTTTGGGACTTTGGCTGTCGTCGCCGCGTTCGGTGAGCTTCGCAGCCATCTGGATGCTTTGACTCTTGTGGCAGGCATATTCCTGGGGGCTACTGGATGGTGGGTGCTGCTTAATGGCGGAATTTCGCTCATCCGGCATCACTTCACCGAAAACACCGTCCTATGGGTTAACCGTATCACGGCGATAGGCCTGATCGGCATAGCAGGATGGGCTCTTTCCGCTGGGGTGCTGGGGTATTTGTTCGATATTCAAACCCCTAACGGGTTTTAGTTTTCTCCGGCAAGGCGAACGCGGCAATGGCTTGCTGCACTTCCTGTAATCCCACCAATTTCTCCGCGCTGGTCGATATTATTTTTGCGCGAGCCGCTGGATGTTTGCTTAGCATGGCTTCGACCTGGTGCGCTTTGTTATCTCGCTCTGCTGCGCGAAGTTGGTCGGCTTTAGTCATGATTATCTGATAACTTATCGCGGCGCGATCAAGAAAGTTCATCATGTCTATGTCATTGGCAAGAGCGCCATGTCGGCTGTCCAATAACAGACATACTAGACGCAGGTTCGGCCTTGTCTGTATGTAATATCTGACCAGGCTGTTCCATTTCTCGGACATGGTAGTAGGCGCGGACGCATGCCCGTATCCTGGAAGATCGACCAGCATCAGTCTTTGCGCCAGATCGAAGAAGACTATCTGTTGCGTGCGGCCCGGAGTGTTCGATGTGCGGGCTAGGCTCTTTCGACCGGTAAGCGCGTTTATAAGCGATGATTTTCCGACGTTCGATCTCCCTATAAGAGCAACCTCGAGAGGCGCGTTTGCCGTTGCCGGAAATTGTTCCGGCGCCGCCGCGGCGAGGACGAATTTGCAAGGCTGCGCAAAGAGCCTTCTTACGTCCTCATCCTCAATCATTTTCTATGTATCCCGCTGCGTTTCATGATGAACCATTGTTGGCCGATGCCAAGCAGGTTGCTCAATGTCCAGTAAATTACCAGACCAGCCGCGACTTGCGACAGCATGAACGTGAAAATTATAGGTAAAAACAGGAACATCCGCGCCTGAGTTTTATCTGGCGGTTGAGGAGAAAGTTTCTGCTGCATGAACATGCTTATTCCCATCAACAGAGGCCATACTCCAAGATGAGGCATGAACGACCATGGCAAGGTTCCAAACAGCGTCAGAACCGAGGTCGGATCTGCGGCGGATAGATCGTGTATCCATCCATAGAAAGGCGCGTGGCGCATTTCTATGCTTACGAACAACACCTTATAAAGCGCGAAGAAAATCGGAATCTGTATAAGATTGGGCAGGCACCCGGACATCGGGCTTACCTTCTCGCGTTTGTAAAGCTCCATCATCTGAGCGCTTTGAGCCATCTTGTCTTCTTTGTATTTCTCCTGAATCTTCTGCAATTCCGGCTGTATCTCTTTCAGCCGCGCCATCGAGCGATATGATTTTAGAGACAACGGCATAGTCGCCAGTTTCAGGAGGACGGTGAACGCCAGGATTGCCAGCCCGAAGTTGCCAAACACGCTTCCAAGATAATCCAGTAAATACAGGAATGGCTTGGTCAGAAAATAGAACCATCCAAAATCAATAGAGCGATCAAAGTGCGGAATGTTCAGTTGTCCTGCGTACTGGTCAAGCATGCGCAGGCTTTTTGCTCCGGCAAATAGGTGCAGACGTTTCTCTGCGGTGGCCCCGGAGGCAAGGCTCACGGGCGTGCTGCGAAAATCGCTTTGGAATAGCCCTTTGTCGGGATTGGGATCGCTTCCCCTATCGTATGTGAAGCTGGCCGATATCTTCTCATCCTGCGACGGGATAAGCGCTACCAGCCAGTACTTATCGGTAAAGCCGATCCATCCGCCGTCGCTTTGAGTGACGATCTTGTTTTTGCTCATAAGGTCTTTGTATTTATATTCGGATATGGTGCCGTTTAGCGCTCCCATGGGGCCTTCGTGCATTATGAAAAGGTCCTGCGTCTGCGGTTTGCCGTGTCTTGCAATTAAGCCAAACGGATAAAGGAGAACGGTGCCGTTGCTGGAATTCTTTACGCGGTCGGTTATGGTGAACATAAAATGTTCATCGATGGCGATGGTTCTTTCAAAAAGCAATCCCTGTCCGTTGTTCCATGTAAGGTGGACCGGTTTCGATACGCTCAATTCTTTTGTGTCGGATTGCCATTCCGTGGCGTTGTCCGGCACAGGTAAATTCTCTCCAAGCCAACCGAATTCGGCATAATAAGGCTGATCCGGGTCAGCTGAACCAACCGGAGACAAAAGCACAATCTTCTGCGAGTTTTGATCCGCGGTGGTTTGGTAATTTATAAGCGACAGGTCGTCTATCCGCGCTCCCTTCAGATTTATAGAGCCTTTCAATTCAGGGGTATCGATTTTTACGCGCTTGCCTTCGCTGATAATGGCCTGCCGTTCGCGGCGAACTACCGCAACTTCTTCCTTGGGCGGAGGCTTAACTTCTTTAGCCAACTTCTGCATAAGATGTTGTTGCTGAGCGGCTTCTATACGAGGCTGTTCATAGAAATACTGAAAGCCGATCAAGATGGCGATAGAAAGAGCGACTGCTACTATAAAATTACTGTTATTCATAACCCGCACCAATAGTTTGCCCCTATACCGGAAGGGGATAGGGGGTGAGATATAGCGTAAATCTTTTATAACGCGACAAGATTTTTAAAAGAGAGCTTGGGGCAATCGATAATGTGCTCTAATATACTGAAAAGGCGGGACATTTACGCCCATACAGTATAACGGCTCTCTATCTTCATAGGCTGCACATGAGCGACTATTCGGTATTTCAGGATCAATCCGGCTATGTGGTCGAAAGAAAAGGAAAAATTCTTAAAACCCCGGGCGGTAATGACTATAGGCTTCCCAGCGCTGCTCTGGCGGAGGCTGTGGCGGATGAGTGGCGCAATGCTGGCGATATAAAAAAACTGAATCCAAGGTTGATGCCTCTTACTCAATTTGCAGCTACGTCTATCGATGTGGTGCCTAAGGAT
Organism: Alphaproteobacteria bacterium; assembly: GCA_028692635.1. Classification (GTDB taxonomy): domain Bacteria; phylum Pseudomonadota; class Alphaproteobacteria; order UBA9219; family UBA9219; genus JAQUWX01. The sequence continues at coordinate 22,389 of JAQUWX010000005.1, read as the reverse complement.
CGCGCTAAGATCATCAATCAGATAACCGCTTATGCCGGTAGCGAACTGCTTTGCCACAGAGCTTCTCATCCGAAAGATCTGGTTATATTGCAGCACAAGAAATGGCAACCGTTGCTCGATTGGTGCGAAAAGCGCTTTGGCGCAAAACTAATTGCCAGCGAGGGCATTATGCCCATGCTTCAGAAAAAAGAAGCTTTGTCAGCGCTTCATGCCGTTGTGGATTCTTATGACAATTTCCGGCTCATGGGGTTGCAAAGCGCTGTGAGCGTCGCTGGATCTTTGGTGCTTGGTCTTGCTCTGGCCGAAAAACATAAAAGCGCCGACGATGTTTTTCATACGTCAGAGCTGGATATTGAATATCAAACGGAGCGCTGGGGAGAAGACGCCGAAATCGCAACTACACGCGCTGGCGTCCTGCGCGAGCTTACGGCGTGCGAGCGTTGGTTCAGTCTTTTATAACTTAGACAGATCGATGGGAGTATTGTTTATCGTGTATATGCGATATCCGTCTTCCTTTGGATTGCCATCGTCATCGGCAATTTGCACAATCCACAGAACGCCATCCCCGGCCATTAGTCCGAAAGAGTTTTTAAACAAATCTTCAACATCCTGTTCTTTGACGACCTTGCGGACATGGGCGTTTATAATTTCATCGTAGTGTTTGAGGAATTGTTCTTTATTCACCTCGGTTCTCTTGCCTTTTATGTCGCAAAGCAGAGGCGCGTTTATTTGACTGGCCAGCCATTTTTTATCGTTCTTAATAATGGCGTCGCGGACAGACACAAAGTAAGCCTTATCCGCACTGCTCACGGGGTCGGCATCGCTGGCCAGAGCCAGAGACGGTCCCAGCGCAAGAACAAAAAATAATGCGAAGAAAGTTAGAATTTTTTTCATGATACAGTCCCATTGAACATAGTGGCTTCTTCTGAGCGACGTCTGACAAGGCCCGCGAGCTTGGTCAGTTTACCATTAATAGTTCCCTTGCAATAGGCCAACAGTGAAGTGGTCGCTCCGGCAGTGTCCCCGGCATTAAGTTTTGCCAGCACAGATGACCTCTCGAAGCCACCCCCGCCGAGGTTATAGGTGAAAGATACCAGCGCATCGAACTGTCCTTGCGTAATGGGGACATGCACGTTCTTTATCACATAGCTTTCCGCCGTCGCGAGGTCTTGGCGAAGAAGCTCTTTAGCCTGTTCCACCGTTATTGTGTTGGGGATAGACTCGCCTCGCTTTATCAAATGGCCATATCCGATGGTGGGCAATCCTACTGGATCCAGATAAACTTTCGTTCTTAATCCTTCGTGGCTTGCTATGAAATTTATGCCGATCTGACTTGTTTTCATGCCCTGAGCGGATTTTTTCTCCGATAGGTATCCTACCACTTTAGATGTTTCTTCTATTATTGATTGGATAGTGGTTTCACCGCCTTCAGATACCACTCCGCCGCTCGCATAATTCTCATCGCCAGATAGCCCGCTATAGCCGCCGTCGTTTGCACCGGGAAATCTGCTATAAAAAGGGCTCTCGTTTCCGCGTTCACTTGTCTCATCGGGGTCGCTTCCGCCTACGCCATTCTGGAGGACTATGGTTGTAGCTGTTGCATAGCTCGGGCTTATAATCAGTCCGATCATGAGCGCTACCGCGCACATGAATGAGCTGGAATTTTTATGAAAAGCAAACATGACGTCCTCTGGTTTTTGCTTGGCAAAAAAATAACCAATACGACAGTTTCCACATACAAATTGCACCATATAGGGATAATTGTAAAATCCCATCCTTATCAAGATATTAATTATTTTTATTCGTTTTGTTGTTGAACAAAAAAGTCGAGTAAATACAAGGAAAACACAAAAAAAAGACCTGCGGGGATTTACTCCCGCAGGTCTCTTTGTTAGGCAGAATTAATGCACTACAGGCGTGTACGACTCGCTGTCGTAATCGTCAAACTTAGGCATTTCGTTGGTTTGTTTCTCACCCAGCTCCTTAGCCCGATGTTGACGATAGACGCTGCGCATCTGGGCGTAGAAGTCGAGAGAGCCTTCTTTCAGGCTATCATAGGCTTCAAGCACCGCCTCACGACGGGTAAGGGCCGATGCCGCAGTGTCGGTTATCATAAACGTATCTTCCGTAGTCGCTCCGCCAGTGGCGACAGCGTACTTCCACGGAGACATAAGAGTGTCAACGCCAAGGCCAACTGCATCGCGCACGTTAGACGGCCCGAACAACGGCAGGACGATATAGGGTCCCGATCCAGCGCCCCATGTGTATAGGGTTTGACCGAAATCGCCATGCTGTTGCGGCAGGTTCCAATCGTTGGCGACTTCAAATACGCCGCCGACGCCAACCACAGTATTTGCAGCAAAGCGCTTAGCGGTTATCCCGGCTTTATGTAAATCTCCCTGCAACAGGTTGTTGGCGAAGATCACAGGTTCCGACATGTTGCTGAGAATATTTGCAACTCTCTCACGGATGGGAGGCGGCACGGTGGCTCTGTACAATCCGGCCAGAGGCGCGATCAACAGACGATCGAGAAAATCGTTGAACTCGAACACATAGCGGTTGGTTGGTTCAAGAGGATCGTTCATAGCTTTGAACTCAGCTTTCTCAGCGGGAGCTTCCGGCGTGGACGCGCAAGCTGCCAGCGACAGGCTGGTCAGGAGCACGGCTGAAACAATATATTTGCGATGTGATAACATGAAAAACCTCGAGCGTGACGGAGTAAGGATTGAGAAAGTGAATCGCCTGACTTTATACTAACTATGTTTAATCCGATTTGGGGCGGCCCATCAAGGCCGGAAGCACAAAAAATGTGCACAGCAGGGAATATATCAGAGAAATAGTTAATAATTCTCCCATGCTGCTCGTACCAGGATG
>JAQUWX010000005.1:0-19415 GCA_028692635.1 Alphaproteobacteria bacterium | reverse complement strand
TCGCGCACCAGATTTAATTGATCTGCCATTCCTCGCACAAGCACATCGTGCACTCTTTGCAATAGAGCGTGATCGCGCCTTACTACGACTCCGTCCAAAGCTTGGGACAAACGAATGGCGGATGGCCGATCGCTGGCCGCTTCGTTTATTGCTGTAATGGTTTTTTGCAGAGTGTCCACAATCTCATCGTCTGTGGGGGCGGGCAACTGTTCCGCCGGATTTAGCGTCGGAGACAAAAGCATATTAGCGTCGCTTACGAGAGATATCTTTTGTGCCTGATCTTCAGGCACAAAGCTGGCAAGTGTCATGACTTGCGATACTTCCGGAAGCTTCTCGATTTGTTTTGCCAGCTCTTGCGCTTCCGACAATGAAGGAGACAGGATCTCTATCGTGTAGATGCTTGCCATCGGATCTCGTGTAAGATCGAACAGCGTGGATACGGACTCTGTGCTCTGGTCTTTCAGATTTAAAGGATCAAAATCAAAGTTGAGCGTTGTCGCCGTTACAGTTCCCGCAATAGCAAGCAATGCCGTGACCGTAAGAATTTTTTTTCTGTGATTTATTATGAATCGGTCAATCGGGGCTGCCCAGGAAAACCCTATGGATTCAGGTTCTGCCGGAGGACGAAAAACTGCCAAAAGAGCAGGCAGTAAAGTGAGATTCAATATAAAGGCGATTATCATTCCGGCTCCCGCGATGAGGCCAAGCTCGGCTACTCCACGGTAATCTGTGGGAATAAACGTAAAAAATCCCAAGGCGGTCGATCCGGCGGCAAGAGATAATGGTAAGGCAATAATGCGCGCAGTCAGCAACATGGCCTTGCTATTGTCTGCTTCGGTGTGTCGTTGATCTCGATATCGGACTCCGAACTGTATGCCAAAGTCCACCGCAATGCCGACAAACATAACCGCGAAGGCTACGGATATCAGGTTAAGCGATCCTACAGCGGCTAGAGCGAAAGCCGTGGTTGCTATCAGTCCTGTCGTAAGAGTCAGAAGAATGGGAACGATAAGACGAACTGAGCGTAACGCCAGAAATAGAATTACCAAAACCAGAGTCAACGAAAGCCCCGTCGCGAACATGGTCCCGTTAGCGACGCTGGCGAATTCCTCGTCGTTCAACGCTACGGATCCGGTAAGGCGAACATGGACGCCGTTATTGGAGGTAAGCTTTAGATCCTGCGCAATTTTACGCACAGTGGTGCTGGCTGCTTCTCCGGGAGATAGAGCTTCGTAATCAAGCGCGGGCTGCGTCAGTATTATTTTACGCAAATCGCGCAGCGTCGGAGTTTTGCCCGACATCATGCTAAGCCAAGGCAATGGCCTGTCCTGTCCAGCCAGAACGTCTTCAATTGTTTCCGCCAGTTTTGCGAGAGGCTGATCTATCTTTTCATATTCAAACTGTCCCTGTTGCAGCCCAAGCATGACCAGGTTAAGCGTGCCGAATAATCCGCGCAAAGAAGGATCGCTTGCTATTGTGCCAAGAAGCGGTTGAGCTTGCACCAGCATATCCAGAGTTTCGCCAAGCTCTTTGGAGTCAAGATAAAGCAATCCATGCTTGCGAAAGAACGGAATGTTATCGGGTCTTGTCGTGTTCTTGAATAAGTCGGAGCGTTTACCCATTTCCGCAAATAACGAGGCCGCGGCGTTTTCAGCAATATCCGGGGTGGCGCCATCAACGACGATAACCAGCCTATCGACATTTTGCGGAAACGCTTTTTCAAGAGCTACTTCTCTTTTGCGCCAGTCAAGCTCGGCGGATAAAAGCTGATTGATGTCCGTGTTTATCTTTATATTCGATACTACATAATTGCCCAGGAAACAGCTTGCTATGATTGCCAACGCGATAATCGCCAGCGCATAACGGCGGCTTGTATCTACCAGCCACGCAATTGTTTCCGTAAGCATTATTCTTTGCTTTCCTGTGGTTCGCTCTTGCTATCCAGCGGCACTCCATAAGCGTATTTTATACGCTTCATGACTGGAGCCGATTTAGCATGCTGTATGTTGCTGGTGTTGCCCAGCAGGTTGGTAAGAAATTTCTGGAACGCGTCCCAATCCTCGGCGACTATTTTCAGTAAAAAGTCATTCTCGCCAGTCATCATATAGCACTCGCGCACCTGGGGCCATGCTTCTACTTGGCGGGCAAAATTGTTAAGGTCAGACTCAGAATGATTGATAAGGCTGACTTGCGTGAAAACAGTTATTCCATATCCCATTTTGTCGGCGGCGATATCTCCGTGATAGCCTCGGATATACCCGGATTCCTCCAGAGCGCGTACTCGCCTAAGGCAGGGGGGGGCGGAAATTCCTACCAGTTTGGCCAGATCAACATTAGTAATTCGACCGTCCTGTTGTAGTTCTCGTAATATCTTCAAATCTATGCGATCTAATTTGACGTGCTTCATAAAAATCCCTTAACCTATGGCTATACAACTAGTGGATACTAACAATATGTCTAACAAGAGCCAAGTAACATGCTGGGTTGTGACCGAAGGTAAAGCGGGCATGGAGAACCAATGTCTGGGTCTTGCCGCTTCTCTTGGTTTGCAACCTGTGGTAAAGCGCATTCGCCTGCGTTCACCCTGGCGCCAGCTTAGTCCCTTCCTCCGTTTAGGATTGCGCTTTTCATTCAGTAGCAAAGGCGACCCCATTAGTCCACCCTGGCCTGACATTATAATTGCATCCGGAAGATCTGGCGCAACGGCTGCCATGTATGTACGAAATATTACTATGCATATGGGCGATAAGGCGCGGACATTTGCGGTGCAAATACAGAACCCGGTTGTAGAGGCGTCTCACTTTGATCTACTCGCTGTGCCAAGACACGATGGACTTGTAGGGAGTAGAGTTATAACAACTCGTGGCTCTTTGCACCGGGTTACGCCCGAGATGTTGTGTTCTGAGGCTGAAAAATTCGCGCCTTTGTTTGAGTGCCTGCATCTACCTAGAATTGCAGTGGTTATAGGCGGTAGCAACTCGGTATATCAGCTTACTCCAACAGAGATGAAACCCCTGACGGAGAAATTAAAAGCGCTGGTCAAAAGCACTGGAGGCAGTCTTATGGTTACTCCGTCTCGTCGGACGGGAAAAGACAACCTGGCTGTCCTACAGGAGGGGCTTAAGGACGTTCCTTCGTACATATGGAATATGGAAGGGGAGAACCCCTATTACGGAATGCTGGGGATTGCTGATGCGATCGTTGTAACTGGAGATTCCGTCAACATGGTTTCCGAGGCATGCTCTACCGGTAAGCCGGTATATGTTGTTGAGCTTGCAGGCGGTTCGGAGAAATTCAGGCTGTTCCATCAGACATTGAGAGATGACGGCTTCACGCGCCCCTTTACCGGAGCGCTGGAAAAATGGAGCTATCAGCCTCTGAACGACGTGCAGCTAGTCGCAAATAGAGTGCGAGAGATAATGGGATCGCGACTGCCGTAAAGATTAAGCGTCGATGTTCGTCGCGTTGAGCGCGTTCTCGACGATGAAGTCACGGCGTGGTTCTACTACGTCGCCCATAAGCGTCGAGAAGACATTCTCCGCAACGTCGGATTGATGCACCTTTACCTGAAGCAGAGAGCGACAATCAGGATTAAGCGTGGTTTCCCATAACTGCTCGGGATTCATTTCTCCCAATCCTTTGTAGCGCTGGATAGTGAGATTGTGTCTGGCATCAAGCATGATGGCGTCGATAAGTCCGGCTGGTCCCGAAGGCGCCATCGTCGATCCGTCCTTGAAGGTCAGCAGAGCTGGAGCGCGGAACCACGATTGAAGATCCGCAGCCATGCCGTCCAATTTTCTGGCTTCCGCAGAACGCAATGTATCTGCGTCAATTGTGAAGCGGTGAGTTATTCCCAACCGTGCGCGCACAAATTCCAATCCGCCATTGCTGGATTTTCCCTGCCAGCCTTTTTCTCCCGCAGGCAACAGAGTATCCAGTCTTCTAGCTACATACTCTGCCGCTTCTTGAGCCTTTGTTGCGTCGAGAGTTAAGCTTACGCTAAGCGCTCCAGCAATTGCAGCTTGCTCAACGATCGCCTGGTGTCCGACTTTGCGGTTAAGCGCCTGAATGGCGTTCTTTATAATGCGAGCCTGGTCAGCCATGCTGCGGAGGCCTACGCCTTGCAGGTTTCTCCCGTCGTGGAGAGTGAGCGAAGCAGCGTCAAGTCCAGTGTCGAGCAGATAACTTTCAAGAGCGCGATCGTCCTTTAAATAGCGCTCCTTGCTGTTGCCCTTCTTGATGCGATAGAGCGGAGGCTGAGCGATATATACATATCCACGGTCTATCAGCTCCCTCATTTGTCTAAACAGGAATGTGAGAAGAAGGGTGCGTATATGGCTGCCGTCAACGTCGGCGTCGGTCATGATGATAATTTTATGATAACGCGCTTTGCTGCCGTCGAATTCCTCTGGCCCTATCCCACAACCGATAGCCGTTATAAGCGTGCCGATTTCCGCAGATGAGAGCATTTTGTCAAAACGAGCGCGCTCGACATTCAGGATTTTTCCACGCAATGGCAGTATGGCTTGAGATAGGCGCGAACGTCCTTGTTTTGCGGAACCTCCGGCGGAGTCTCCCTCGACTATGAAGATTTCCGATTTAGCCGGATCGCGTTCCTGGCAGTCAGCAAGTTTGCCAGGCAAGGATGCCGGATCAAGCGCTCCCTTGCGGCGAGTAAGGTCGCGCGCTTTGCGTGCAGCCTCGCGAGCGGCGGCGGCTTCAACTACTTTGCCGACGATTTTTTTCGCTTCGGCGGGGTGTTCTTCAAACCATGTATTTATCATTTCGCCGATGACGGATTCGACGACGGGTTTTACTTCCGATGAAACCAGTTTTTCCTTGGTCTGGGACGAAAATTTAGGATCGGGAACTTTGATCGAAAGAACGCAAGTCAATCCTTCTCGTGCGTCTTCTCCTGAAAGAGCGACTTTTTCTTTTTTGGCCAGTCCGCTGCTTTCGGCATATTGATTTACGTTTCTGGTCAAGGCTGCTCGGAATCCAGCAAGATGCGTTCCGCCGTCTTTCTGCGGAATGTTGTTGGTGAAGCACAGCATGGTTTCGTGATAGCTGTCGTTCCACTGCATCGCGCACTCAACCACAGTGCCGTTGATCTCCTTGCGGCAGGAAACGCGAGGACTGTGCAATGCGACCTTGGATTTATCTAGATGAGCAACAAAAGCGTCAAGCCCTCCGCTGTAATGAAGGGTTACGCTTTTGGGCTCAACGCCGCGAGCGTCCGTCAAAATCACATTGATGCCGGAATTTAAAAACGCAAGTTCGCGCAATCTGTGCTCAAGCGTGGCGAAGTCGAATACGGTATGTGTGAAAATTTCCGTCGAGGGAAGAAAGGTGATTTCGGTGCCGGTATTGCTGGACGGGCCGACTTTTTTTAGCGGAGATTCGGCATCGCCGTTTCTGAAGCGCATGCTCCATTCGGCGTCTTGTCTCCACACTCGCAGTTCCAGCCATTCCGATAAAGCGTTGACGACGGAAACGCCGACGCCGTGCAATCCGCCGGAGACTTTATACGAATTTTGGTTGAACTTTCCACCCGCGTGCAATTGAGTCATCACGACTTGTGCGGCGGACACGCCTTCTTCCGTGTGTATATCCACCGGTATGCCGCGACCGTTGTCGCGCACAGTGCACGATCCGTCCGCATTAAGCATCACGTCGATGCGAGTGCAGTAACCGGCCAGAGATTCATCCACTGCATTGTCCACGACTTCGTAAACCATGTGGTGCAGACCGGAGCCGTCGTCAGTGTCGCCGATGTACATTCCGGGGCGTTTGCGAACCGCATCAAGACCGCGCAAAACGGTGATGGAATCTGCGCCGTATTCGTTCTCGGCGGGAGGTGTCTCAAGTGTCTGTGACATGAATTTAATGACCTTAAAAAACAGATTTTTTCAGACCTTTTAAGTAGCACTCATTGGGGGTGCGCGCAATCAGTATAAACAGTCAAAAATACAATATAATTCAATATGTTATGAGGGGGTAAAATGGGGAAAAATCGATAACGCCGCATGGGCGGAAAAAGGGCTATGATTCGCTCTTTTCCAGGGCCTGTTTCAGCGACAGAAGATCGTTCCAAGCCTGTCTTTTTGCGGACGGTTGGCGCAGGAGATAAGCCGGGTGATACATGGGCAGGCACTTGATCGGACGAGCGTCACTCTTGCCAAGGTGCGGAGTATATTCAGACCATCTTCCATGCAAGCGAGTTATGCCTTCTTTGGTTCTTAGTAAACTTTTCGCGGCGACGCCTCCGAGCATGACGATGATTTCCGGATTTACCAAAGCTATGTGTCTTTCAGCGAACGGAAGGCATGCTGCGATCTCGGCATCGGTCGGAGAGCGATTTCCCGGAGGTCGCCAGAACAAAATGTTGCTTATGTAAACAGAAGTGCGATCAAGCCCGATGCTTGCCAGCATTCTATCCAGCAATTTTCCGCTTACGCCGACGAACGGTTTTCCCTGCCTATCTTCGTCTTCTCCCGGGGCTTCGCCTATAAGCATCACTCGCGATGCTGGATTGCCGTCGGCAAAAACTAAATTCATGGCAGTATGCTTTATGGCGCAGCCTTCGAATTTAAGCAGTTCCTCGCGAAGCCCGTCTATTGATTGAGCGTCCACCATAGATGGCGGCAAAGTAGGTTTTATGTGGTGCGCTACTGAAAGAGCGGATGTGTGGCGTTTGGGAGGCGTATGTTCTGTCGCAGGCGGAGTTTTTTCTCCCCATTCAGAAAGGCAAGGGACGTCCCCGATAGATTCATCGGCTCCGGCTGCGACTTGCCATTCAAGCGCCTGCAATAGTTGTTCAGCATTCAGCATGTTTCATTTATGGAGCCGTAAACGGTTTACGGCAAGTGGATATTACGGTGATTTCCATCCAATCACGCATCTTTCTATGCCAGCCAAATCCTTGTGTTTTGAGGGTTTGGTTAATCCAGCTTGCTGCATCATCGAAATTACCTCGTTGGCCTGGCCTTGGCCAACTTCCATGACGATCATGCCGCCGGGATTGAGAAATTTTGGAATTTGAGGAATCAAAATCTTGTATATCTCAAGGCCGCTGGTTCCTCCGTCGAGCGCTCTTAAAGGATCGTGATTGCGCACTTCCGGCATGAGGTCGGGGATTTCCGTGGAAGCAATGTAAGGAGGATTGCTGATTATTATATCGAATTTCTCACTTATGTTTTCCAGCCAGTCTCCGACTTTAAATTCGGCTCTTTTGGATAGATTAAGTTGCTTGGCGTTTTGCTTGGCTTGCTGGACGGCTCCAGGAGCCAGATCGATACCAAGTCCTGTCGCTTGCGGGTATTCGCTTAAAAGCGCAAGCAGCAGACACCCGGACCCGGTTCCAAGATCGAGTATGCGCGACGGCGGAGTCTGCGTTAAACGCAAAATTGCTTCTATTAAAGTTTCGCTATCCGCACGAGGATCGAGAGTGTCTTCGTTTAAATCGAAGTTAAGTCCCCAGAATTCTCGCTTTCCGAAGATTCTCGCTACCGGTTCATGGCTGGCTCGTCTTGCGATCAAGGTTTCAATTTTAAGAATTTCTTTGTCCGATAAAGTGCGATCTACGTCCATCAATAATTTCAGGCGGTCGCAATCAAGCGCGTAAGCTATAAGCAGACGAGCGTCAAGAACAGGATTGTCAACGCCCGCTTTTTCCAGCGCATCGATGGATATTTTTATTTGTTCAACCAATAATCTGGGCAAGCTTTTCCGCCTCATCCTTGGTGATTAAGGCGTCGATAAACTCATCGAGCGCCTCGCCGGAAATTATTTCGTTTATTTTGTAAAGCGTCATCTCTACGCGATGATCGCTCACGCGGCTTTGAGGGAAGTTGTATGTGCGAATTCTCTCCGAGCGATCTCCTGTTCCGACTTGCTCTTTGCGGACGGCGGCATAGGAGGCATCGCGGGTGCTGCGATTTTGTTCGTAAAGCCGGGCGCGCAGAACTTTCATGGCTTTGGCTCTATTCTTTATCTGCGAGCGCTCTTCCTGCATGGCGACCACAATTCCGGACGGCATGTGCGTTATGCGCACAGCGCTTTCGGTTTTGTTGACGTGTTGTCCGCCTGCGCCAGATGAGCGATATACGTCGATCCTTAGATCTCTTTCGTCTATTGCAATGTCCACTTCCTCCATTTCCGGCAGGACTGCGACAGTCGCGGTGGATGTGTGGACGCGGCCTGAAGATTCGGTCTGAGGAACGCGCTGGACCCGATGAACTCCAGATTCAAATTTAAGCCGGGCAAAGACGCCCTTGCCGCTAATTAGGGCAGAGCCTTCTTTCAGTCCTCCAAGATCGTTTTCCGATAATTCAATTACCTCAAAGCGCCAACCTCTAACCGCAGCGTATTTGCGATACATGTCGAAAAGCAGCGCGGCGAACAGTCCCGCTTCGTCTCCGCCAGCTCCGGCTCTGACCTCAAGTATGGCGTTCTTTTCGTCCGCTATGTCCTTGGGCAGCAACATTCGCTGCACCTGTTTTTCAAGCGGTGGAATTTGCTGTTTAATCCGCTCCAGCTCTTGCTTCGCTTCGTCCTGCATCTCTGGATCGGAGAGCATGGCTTCAGCTTCGGCTTGCTCACGCTGCGCCTGGCGAAGCTTCTGTATAGCTTCAGAAACAGGGATTAACTCCGCGTATTCCTTGGATAATTTTACAAACTGATCGGTCGGCAGACCAGCGCCGGACAGCGTTGCGCCAAGCTCGTCATATCGAGCCAGAACAGTGGCCAGGGTTTCGTCTAATGACAATTTATTTCGCCTTTTCCGCTTCGATCTCGGCAGCGCGTTTTTCGACCAGCTCGACCAGATGGGACACTATGTCGCCGTCCTTCAGGCGGTGATCGGCCTGTCCCTTGATGTATATCTGGTGAGTGTTGTTGCCGCCGCCGGTGATACCAATGTCGGTCATCATGGCCTCGCCGGGTCCGTTTACAACGCAGCCTATGACGGAGACTTCCATAGGAGTCGTTATGTGCGCGAGGCGTAATTCCAGCTCCTCTACGGTCTTGATAACGTCATAACGTCTGCGAGCGCAAGTGGGGCACGATATAATCGTAACGCCGCGATTGCGCAAACCAAGAGCTTTGAGAATATCGAACCCGACCCGCACTTCTTCAACAGGATCGGCGGATAGAGAAACCCGGATGGTGTCGCCTATGCCCGACCACAAAAGATCGCCAAGTCCGATAGAGCTTTTTATGGTGCCCATGCGTAGGCCGCCAGCTTCGGTTATGCCAAGATGCAGAGGATAATCGCATGCTTCGGCCAGACGGCGATATGCGGCTACAGCAAGAAATACATCCGAAGCTTTCACGCTTATCTTGAAATTGAAGAAATCATTGTCTTCCAGAATTTTCGCGTGGGCGAGGGCGCTTTCCACCATGGCTTCGGGGCAAGGCTCTCCGTATTTTTCAAGCAGCTCTTGTTCAAGCGAGCCTGCGTTCACGCCTATGCGCATTGCGCAACCGTGGTCTTTTGCGGCTTTTATTACTTCTCGAACTCTGTCTTCAGAGCCGATGTTTCCCGGATTGATGCGAAGGCACGCGGCTCCGGCTTCGGCGGCTTCGATGCCGCGCTTGTAATGGAAATGTATGTCAGCGACTACCGGCGCTTTTACTTCGCGGACGATTTCTTTGAGCGCCAGCGTAGAATCTTCATCCGGGCACGAGCAGCGCACGATATCGACTCCAGCGGCTTCCATTTCGCGTATTTGCTCGATGGTAGCCTTGGCATCCGATGTCAGAGTGTTCGTCATCGACTGCACTGCTATGGGAGCGTCTCCTCCCACAAGGACATTCCCGACTGTGATCTGGCGACTTACGCGGCGCTGAATCTTGCGCCAGGGACGGAGGTTATGCGCTCCGGGATTATTTTTATTTTCCATGGGTATAAACTCGCAATAAATTATAAGCTCATGAGGTTATAGCGCCTCAAAGCGAAAAACAAAATCGAAAGGTTAACTATTGCGGAGGTAGCTGTTTTTCCAGCGTTTCCGGGTCCAGCACAATGCCGCGAACGACCTTTGCGTTGTTTCCAAGCGGGGGCAGATCGTTTCCGTCCAGGCTTATTATTATTCCTCCGCCGTTGCCGGTCGTAAGTTTAAGGCCCTTTTGGTTGGGGACGTTATAGGTCTCACCTTGCCTGAAAATACGATCAAGCATAGTGCTGCCCTTGGCATCGACTATCAGAACCCAGCTTTCTTTTTCGGCTCGAATTACAATGCGATTTTCATTCGAGGTCGCGGTTTCTGTGGCGCTGGCCGGAGCGGAAGGAGTCTCCGCCGCTTTGACCGTTGGTGCAGTATTTTGAACCGGAGCCGCCGTGGTTGGAGCCGGTGTAGTCGTCGTTGTCGCAGCGGGAGCCGTTTGCGTGGTCGGCGCCGGTGTTTGTGCAGCAGGAGCGATTTCCTGAGCCTTTATCTCAACAGGCGCGGGGACGACGGCAGCAACTGTGGTCGCCGCAGTTTTTTCAGCTTCGGTAATCTGGGGGAGTGCGGGCGTAGGCGCTGCGGCTATTTGGTCAGAGCTGGACAGGCTGTACCACAATGCATAAACCAGAAGCGCAGCCACAATTGCGCCAACAAGAACGGCGGTCGAAGGGGTTTGCCCCTCGGAGATAGGTTGAGGCATGCTTAAACGGGGCTTGTGACGACGTCCTGCCATTTCGCTTCGGTATTGATCTATGGCGACTTTTCCATCCAATCCCAGATAATTAGCATATGTGCGAAGAAATCCGATGACATAGGCGTCCGCAGGCAACTCATCGTATTTGCTGTTTTCCAAGGCGGAAAGATAATCGACGCGAATGCGAAGATAGTCGGAAATGTTTTCCAGATACTCTCCACGACGTTCTCTCACCCGTTTTAATATATCGCCAATGCGGTCCAGCTCCAGGGAGGGTTGTTGCGGAGAGTTATGAAATTCCTCCGCTTGCTCTTGCGCGGGATCCTCGTAATTCGAGGCTCCGCCGCCCGGTGCGGTGGAGATTGTATGCCGACGACGTTTTGGTTTATTGGGTGATGTCATCATTATATCCTGATAAAATAAGGAGCCTTATTCTTGAATGCTCTTACATCCATATATCTAAAGAATTTAACCCAAAAAAGCAAACTTCCCAGTGCCTAGGCTGATGTAGACGTTCTTTGCCTTATTGTGGTTTTAGCCTGAGCTATTAACTCATTGATAATCTCTGCGGCAGGCTGTTCCTTGTTTACCATTCCGACGCTTTGACCGGCCATGACGGAACCGTTATCAATATCTCCGTCTATGACGGCCCGGCGCAGAGATCCGGCCCAAAAGCGCTCAATCTCAAGTTGGGCGTCTTCCCGGGATAGCTCGTTACAATCGTATTTTTCGATCAGCTCCCGTTGCTTCAATAGAAAGATTTTTGTTGCATCGTTAGATATGGCTCGCACCGGGATTACCGGGAAACGAGGGTCAAGCTGTATCGATGGCATGGCGTCGCGAGCCGAGGAGCGTATGAATATCTGTTTGTAGTTTTTGTGAGCTATGCTCTCATTCGAGCATACAAAGCGGGTTCCAAGCTGAACTCCGGCAGCGCCCATCTCCAGGTAAAACAATACCGCTTCTCCGCGGCCAATTCCTCCGGCCACGAAAATAGGGACCTCTCGGATGGCGGGTAATATTTCCTGAGCCAGCACTGACGTGGAAACCGGCCCTATGTGTCCTCCGGCCTCCGTTCCTTCGATTATAAGAGCGTCCACTCCAATGCGCACAAGCTTTTTGCCCAACGAGATTGCTGGCGTGAAACATATGACTTTTGCTCCGCCGTCTTTCGCCAGTTTTACCGCCGGAGCATTGGGAACGCCGCCAGCCAGAACTATGTGGCTCACTTTTTCCGATGTGCATACTTTTATCAGGTCATCCAATTGCGGATGCATGGTTATCAAGTTTACTCCGAAAGGCTTCGATGTAAGAGCGGTCGTCGCTCTTATCTCATCGCGCAGCATGTCAGGGGACATTGATCCGGACGCGAGCACTCCAAAGCCTCCGCCATTGGATATGGCGGACACGAGGTTTCGCTCGCTCACGCAGGCCATTGCGCCGCCCATTATGGCGTAAGAGGAGCCAAGAAAATCGCAGCCGCGCTGCATCAGGTTTTGTAGAAAAGAGCTTGATTGTTCCATAATAAAAATAGGTGCCTTATTCAAAAATCAGGACTTATCTAGTCCATAGGCAGAGTGCAGAGCGCGCACGGCCAGTTCGGTATATTCTTCCGATATCAACACGCTTATGCTGATCTCAGATGTTTCTATGGCCTGAATGTTTATCTTTTTCTCGGCCATTGTTTCAAACATCTTGGCTGCGATGCCGGGGTTGCTTTTCATGCCAAGCCCCACCAGCGATATTTTAGCAATATCCTTATCCGCCAACAGATTTGTATATTTTATCTTAGGACGCTCAGACTCTAGGATATGCAAGGAGCGGTCAAGATCGTTTTTCTCTACGGTAAATGTGATGCTTGTGGTTCCGCTTTCGGAAGATGTCTGCACTATCATGTCCACGTTAATGCCTGCTCGAGCAAGCGCTCCGAAAATTATGGCGGCAACTCCGGGAGTGTCCGCGACGTCGATCAGAGTTATTTTTGCTCCGTTTAGCGAATAGGCTATGCCTGTAACGGTTCTCTGTTCCATGGTTGTTTCCTCGTTTGTAACCAAAGTTCCTGGATATTCGCTGCCTATGGCGTTCGTGAAAGTAGAAAGCACTTGCACAGAGACTCCATGGCGCATGGCCATTTCCACCGAGCGTGTTTGCAACACTTTTGCTCCAAGGGATGCCAGCTCAAGCATTTCGTCATATGATATGCGCTTTAATTTATGAGCTTTCGATGTGATACGGGGGTCGGTGGTATATACCCCGTCAACATCGGTATATATGTCACAGCGGTCCGCTTTAAGAGCCGCTGCCAGCGCGACTGCGGAGGTATCCGATCCTCCACGGCCCAGTGTGGTTATGCTTTGATCCTCGCTGATGCCTTGGAAACCGGCGATTACGGCGATTTCTCCTTGTTCTATCCGATCTCTAAGCGAGGCGGCGTTAATATCGGTTATGCGGGCCTTGTTATGGTTAGAGTCGGTGCAAAGCGGAATCTGCCATCCCATCCATGACCGCGCATTTAATCCTCGTTGTTGCAGGGCCATAGCCATAAGTCCGGCGGTAACTTGCTCTCCGGTCGAGACTACGGCGTCGTGCTCGCGCATGTCGTGCACAGGGGAAATTCCATTGCAGTATTCAATCATCTTATCGGTAACGCCAGCCATTGCCGATACAACCACAGCAATCTTATGGCCAAGCTTTGCCTCAGCGGCAACTTTGCTGGCGGCGTTCTTGATGCGCTCTATGTCTTTTACGGACGTGCCGCCGAATTTTAATACAAACAAAGCCATAACTTGATTCCCTGATTAACTATGGTCCATAATCGACTTGGTGGACCACTCAATTTAACTAGCAAGTTTTTAGATGTCGCGTCAAATATCCTCAAGCGTAGCCGACGATGAAATAGCCCGCTTCTCTGCCGTTTCGGGAGATTGGTGGAATCCGGAAGGAACTTTCAAGTCGCTGCACAAGCTGAACCCGTTGCGTGCCGATTATGTGCGCGATCAGGTGTGCGCTCATTTGGGGCGGGACAAAGAAGCATCCAAACCTCTTCGCGGATTGACCGTGCTGGATGTCGGGTGCGGAGGCGGACTTTTGGCTGAATCACTGGCAATTATGGGTGGCAGAGTTACGGGCGTTGACGCTTCGGGAGAGACTATTCTTGTCGCCAAAAAGCACGCCAAGGCGGGGAAACTGTCGATCGATTATACGGTGGACAGCGTGGAGAATATGGCTGGCACCGACGCGCAGTTTGATTTGATAACTGCTTTCGAAGTGATAGAGCATGTCGCCGATGTGCAATCTTTCCTGAAGTCGTTAAGCAAGCTTCTGCGGCCAGGTGGAATGCTGGTAATGGCCACTTTGAATCGCACTAAAAAGAGCTTTTTGTTAAGCATAGTAGTGGCTGAATACGTGCTTGGGTGGATACCGGGCGGAACGCATGACTGGGAACAGTTCGTCCGTCCTTCCGATCTTGTGAAGCATTTAGAGCGTTACGGTCTTGCTACGCTTGATTTAACCGGAATGGTTTTCAATCCGTTCAGCTTCAAGTTTGAATTGAAGCCGCATTCGTTGGACGTGAACTATCTGCTTGCTGCGCGGAAAAAATAACGGTTGACCTAATCCGCCATCTTTGTGCGGGCCAGCGTGAGGACAAAAACTTTTTTTGCTCCCGCTTTAAGCAGCATGCGGCTGCACTCGTTGATTGTGGCTCCTGTCGTCATAACGTCGTCGATAAGGACGATAACGCGATCTTTTATCTCGCTCGCGCAGGACGGATTGACTCTGATAGAGCCTTTTATGTTTTGCTGCCGTTGTTTGCGGTTAAGCTTGCCTTGCGGAGGAGTTGAACGAATCCTTTTAAGAGCGGTCGTGGATACGGGCTTGCTGCCTATGCGGCTAAGCTCGTTGGCGAGAACAGCGGCTTGATTGTATCGCCTTTTGAGCAATCTCCAGCGATGCAGGGGAACAGGAACTATAAGATCGACTTCCTGCCAGAAGTCTTTGCCGGACCTTAACATCCATTCCGCAAGCGCCGGAGCTGGATGAAGTCTGTCTCCGTGTTTGAATCCAAGTATAAGGCGTTTGCAGCCGTCGTTATATATCATTGCTGCTCGAGCTGCGGCGTATTCGGGAGGATACGCCATGCAGTTGCCGCACAAAGTCGGAGAGTCTATTGGGATGCTAAAAGGCGCTCCGCAACAACTGCACCACGGCGGAGAAACAAACTGTATGGCCTTCCAGCAATCGGCGCACAGCGTCTTGTTCGAGCTTACGGGAGCGTTGCAATTCAGGCACAGAGGCGGGAGAGCAATATCGAGAAGCTTTTCGAACAGACTCCCGCATTTGCGCAAAATATCGGATAAAGAAAAACCGGTGAACATATGAGCTTGGGTGAAGGTGAATATTTGTCCATACTAGCTTCATGATGTCAGGAAGCCAAACCCGTATAATGAAGTATTCACAATGATTTATGCCTATATGCCCTCTTGGGGCGCGATGTGGGGCGGATTAACCGGATTTTAGTTATAATTGCACCAAACTATCCTAAGATAGACAGAGTCCTATGATGCAATCTTCTAGTCAACATTCCATAGCTTTACCTCCCGTCCTCGGCGCGACGCGGTGGCTTTTGGGCGCTATCGCCATAGGCGGAGCCGTCATTACCATGCTTATGTTTTTTCTGGTGCGGCAGGAAGTAAGCGCTTTTCTCACCAATCAGGTCGAGCAATTTGTGACGCAGGGAATAAGCCACCTGCAACAGCAGATCAATCAGGACCAATATTTCGTCGAGGCTCTTTCGGGAGTGCTTGTAATAAACCCCGATATTTCTGCGGACAGGTTGCGCAACCTGTTTTCCATAGCGGATCGCGATGAGAGCACTATCGAGTTCGTTTATCTTGCCACTATCGAAGGCGGAAAGGTCAGGAAGATAGGAGAGGTTTTCAAGTTCGGACACAAAAACGTGCCTATGCTTATTCCCGATGAGTTGAGACAGTTTCATGATGTTCTGCGCTCTGTCGGAGAAACTCCTCGTCCGACATCCGCGGTTTTATCGGATAGAAAAAATTCGGATAACAAGTGGCTTGTGATCGTGCGTCCTATAATTGGGGGCAAGCAGGGGCAAATTAATGTTGTCATAGGATTTTCTCCCATATCTCGACTGTTCTCGGAAATTGTCTCTTTGCAAAAGGGAGGAATTCTCACTCAGTTCTCCGCAACGGAAGATTTGGGGAACGGCGAAAAGCCTTTCATAAAATTAAGCGATAAGTCATCGACTTTCAGTTTGATCGAACCTCGGGAAGCTCAGGAAAAGATCATGCTGGCTGATCGCTGGTGGAGGCTTTCTTTCAGCAGCATGCTGCGCGGCAACGCCGTTCTTATCGTGGTGTTGCCCTATCTGATTATGATTGCGGGATTGTTGCTTACCTGGGCGCTGGTCATGTATCTGCGCGTGGTGCGCATTCGTGGGGCGGAGGTTGCCGATCTGGCTTTATCTTTACACCGGGCGAACGACGAGCTTAGTCGCAAGATAGCCGACGAGGAGCGCATGGCCAGGGCTTTGCGCGAAAGCGGACAAAAGTATCGTGCGATATTTGAAAATGCCGGTATTGGCATTTGTCAGATCGCTCCTTCGGGGGAGTGGCTTAATGCCAATCGCACCATGGCTCAGATACTCAACTATGATAATCCGCAGGAGCTGCTTTTATCTCAGCCCGATTTGCACAACCATCTGTTCGTCGATCCTAATCGCCGTCGCGACTGGTTCCAGCGCTTAAAAGTCGCAAGCCAGCGCGAATATGAGGCAGAGCTTTATTCCAAAGATAAAAAGCCCATATGGGTGAATGTGAGCGGACATTCCGTGCATGACAGCAAGGGGGAGTTGTCATACTTCGAATGCACGATGTACGACATAACCGAGCGGCGCAAGGCTGAGATGGCTCTGACTCAGGCAAAGGAACAAGCGGATTTTGCCAATCGGAGCAAGTCGGAGTTTCTGGCTAATATGAGCCACGAGTTGCGAACTCCGCTTAATGCGATCATAGGTTTTTCCGAGATTATAAAGGATCAGTTGTTCGGCGCTATCGGCCAACCGCAGTACATAGAGTACGCAAGCGACATACACGATAGCGGTGAGCTTCTGCTATCGCTTATAAACGATATTCTGGACATGTCTAAGATCGAGGCCGGAAAAAGAGAGCTTACTGAGAGCATCATAGATATTGAGCGCGTGGTGCAATCCGTCGTCCGTCTGGTGGCATCGAGGGCAAAAGCCGGAAAGCTGCATTTGAACTCCAAGGTTCCTCATGACATCCCCGCTTTCCGCGGAGAGGAGAGGGCTATTAAACAGATAATTACCAATCTGCTTACCAATGCCATCAAGTTTACTCCTGAGGGCGGCAGCGTTTCTCTCAACGCCAGGTTGGATGAATTTGGCCGCATATGCATTGTCATTCAGGACACCGGTATAGGAATATCTGCTGAGGATATTTCGGTAGCTTTGGCTCCATTCGGACAGATTGAGAGCGCTCTGAGCCGCAAAAATCAAGGCACCGGATTAGGGCTTCCTTTGACCAAGGCTCTAGTGGAGCTGCACGGAGGAGTACTCGATCTGCAAAGCGAGATGGGCAAAGGCACAACGGTGTCAGTGATACTGCCAGCCGACCGCGTTATCAGCAAGATACAGTGATTTTTACCCCAAGCGTCAAAAATAAAACTTTACGTTTTTCAAACAATGCTGCTAAATTCCATTTGAAGGTGTGCGAAGGCGCGCCTTTGGGGGTGTGATAACCTCGTATACAGCGGTTTGTCATATGAAGCCTGTCCGAAAACAGGGATGTTTTCGTATTAAAGGTTTTATGTGACCTGCGACATCGAATTTGTTTTTCGGTGTTGCGGAGCGTTGCCGTTTAAACGCTGCCTCTAGCTCAACGGGCTGGGAGGCAGTGGCGCATGTCCAAGGCATCACAGCCCAAAGGCCATTGCAGTCGTCTGTATACGATTTATCAACTCCCAGCCCACCAAGGCTTTCTTGGTGGCGCTTTCCTTTGCGCGTTTGGAGGATGGGATGCGGGCGTGTTGGGTTTTTGTCTTGTTTTTTGTTTTTGTAGTATGTGGTCAAACGCTGGCCGATGATATATTTGATCCTGTGGAAATTGGAGCATTAAGCTGTTTTAGCGTTGATCCGCCTCCGCTCGATAGAAATGCATTTAAAAGCTGCGACGACTATTGCAAAAAGTTGCAAGCGATTTGCACCGGAGTAACCAGTCCCATAAGTCCAGCTCAATCCTGCTCATCTCCGGCGGGAAAATATCAGATCATCTGTCGTTGCTGCAAGGTGACGCGATGAGGCTGTTTCCTCTTTTCTTATTGTTGAGTTGCTATTGCATTTCTCCAATGGATCTAGCTTACGCTCAATCCATTGGAGCAAGCTGCACCGCTGCACAGGAGGGAAATTCAGCCTGTAACGTGAATGGTTGCTATGTGTGCAAGAGTTTGGTTTGGACGCAACAGGCGCTCATTGTTGGATCGGCCACGGGAACGGATTGCGATACATCTCATGCGGGGCTTCTGCAATGGACGGGAACGGGGTTTCAGGGATGTGATGGGGTGGGGTGGAGTCCTCTGAATACTATAAAGACTGGACCAGATACTTTCGGATTCGTGGATCGTATCGGATTGGATCAAAGTACAACTATAACAAGCAACGAAATAATGTTGACGGGAAATTTTTTAAATCTGACTGCTAACTGTAATGGATGTACCGCGATATCGAGAAATGGAATATGGGGAGGTGTATCCGTCAAAGGTTTTGTTGCCGGGGATACAATTGCTATAAAACAAGTTTCTTCGTCTTACGCATTGACTGTTAAAACAGCGATAGTTTCGATTGGATCGACAACTTCTAGTTGGAATTTAACCACAAGAGACGATCCTTGCGCGGTGACCAATCCCACCGTTGGTACCGTTTGCTTTGATGGGAGCGTTTATGCTGGATTATCCCCTGATGGCAATGTCAAGATGTTCGCCATGCCATGCGACATTGGTGTTAGTGGGACAAAGAACAACTGTTCAGGGGGAACTGCAAGTCTTCTTAAGTGGGGGACACAGGGGGTAAGTACTGGATATACGTCTTTTAATACTGGAAGGGCAAACACGATAGGTCTTATCGCTAACTATAGAAATTATAATGACGGTATTGTTATGGGCGTACCTGCTGCGCAAGCATGTGCAAACCAAACATATGGTGGTCACAACGACTGGTATTTGCCTGCAGCAAGCGAGCTTCAAATTCTTTATGCAAATTATGGAAGTATTGGCGGATTCATGACTAGTGAAAATAGGTTTTATGTATCTTCTACAGAAAATGCTGCTATTAACGTGAGATTTGTACGTTTCTATGACGGATATTCGGCGGCTACCGATAAAGACACTGCAGATATCTTTCCTGTCCGCTGCGTCCGGAGATGAATGAACTATGGAGATGATATCGCTCACCCCAGCCGCATAATCCCGAGCTTTAGCATCCAGGTAAGCGATCGCCATAGTTTTCCGGTATCAAGAGTGGAAAATTTGGCGAGGATTTCTCCTACGCTTGGACTGCCTTGCGATGAGGTCCAGTTTATTATTGCCGTGAGATCATCGGGGTGAAGCAGGATGTCCATGCCATGCACGTTTATATTGTGCTGCCATAAAAGCTTTATTTCATCCGAGCTTGCGATTACGCTTAAACGATCAGTCTCTTTAAGCGGAGCTGTCGGGAAAGATGCGTACATAGAGAA
>JAQUWX010000114.1 GCA_028692635.1 Alphaproteobacteria bacterium | reverse complement strand
ACGAAGTCGCCGGTCTTATCGCGCAGATAAAGATGGAGGCCGAGGTGTTCGCTTTCGGCAGTGTGGGAACCATGGTGGAGGGGCGCTGCTTCCTGTCATCGTATATCACCGGGATATCTCCCAGCAGTGACGGAGCTTGCGCTCCTGCCAGCCACGTCTGTTACCAGGAGCGCGGCGATCAGCTGGTATCGTGTCTGGGCAATATGACGCTTAACAGCTTTGGCAGGAATGAGCCTGCGGCCTATCCTACTCCGTGTAAGGGGCGGTACGTCACAAATGGAACTGCGTCGTACCTGTTCGAGGAGCCGGTGGGTTTGAACGTAATCGACATCCTGCCTCAGCTTAAGGCGGCTGGAGTTACGGCTCTGAAGATAGAGGGGCGGCAGCGCAGCAGGGCTTATGTGGCGAAGGTGGTAGGCACTTTCCGCAAGATAATCGATGCTTTAGAGCGGGGAGAACAGCCCCCTGATATCAACGACTTAAACACCATAGTTGAAGGTGGACGTGAGACTTTCGGCGCCTATAAGAAGGGGTGGAAATGAGCAAGCTTACTCTTGGACCTCTGCTTTTTAACTGGGAGGCCACAAAGCGCCGCGACTTCTATTTTCGTATCGCTGACGAGGCCGATGTGGAGCGCGTGTATTTGGGCGAGGTGGTGTGTTCGAAGAGAGAGCCTCTATTCGCCTCCTACATGCCGGAGGTTGCTCAGCGGCTTAAGGCTGCGGGGAAAGAGGTCGTTCTATCGACGCTCTCTCTGGTGACGACTGAGAAGGAGATGAACTCCATCAGGGAGAACTGCGAAGCTGGATATGTGATCGAGGCCAACGACGTTTCCTGTATAAAAATTCTGGAGGGAAGGCCGTTCGTCATTGGGCCGAATATAAATGTATTCCACGAAGGGACGCTGGAGTTTCTCGTGAAGAAGGGTGCGGTGCGGCTTGTTATGTCGATGGAATTGGCGGCTCCGGCAATGGCTATTTTGGCGGGGGCCGATAAAAAAGTCGAAAAGGAAGTGATGGTTTTCGGTCGTCAGCCGCTTGCAATTTCGATGCGCTGCTATCATGCGCGTGCGCGTGGGATGCATAAGGATGGTTGTCAGTTCGTGTGTAAGGACGATCCGGACGGTCTTCCTGCCGATACTATCGATGGTCAGAAATTATTCACGATAAATGGCACTCAAACCATGTCCCATGGTTATGTGGTTCTGCTGGAAAATCTGGCGGAGCTGCAAAAAATGGGCATAGATAACTTCCGCCTGTCTCCGCAAGATGTCGATATGGTTGAGGTTGCGAAGATATATCGCAAGGCTTTGGACAAAAAAGCGTCGCTTAAAGAGAGCCTGAAAAAGCTGCGCGATCTAACCGCAAACGTGCCGTTTATTAATGGCTATATAAATGGCCGCGAAGGCATGGCCCATATAGGAGATTAGCTCTTCTTGCCTTCTTTGATCTTACCTTCTTTGAAGGCGACGTGCTTGCGCACGCGAGGATCGTACTTTTTCAACTCCAACTTCTTGGTGTTGTTCTTGGGATTCTTCTTGGTTACATAAAAGAAACCGGTGCCAGCGGAGCTTACCATTTTGATGTCGTTCTTAGTTTTTGCCATCTTACTAATCCTGCCTTATTGAAGCGCTTTGAAAATCTGCTAACGGGGCCGCAATCTCGCGTTCTCGGCGGCTTTTGTCAAGTTATCTCGGCGATAGCTCTCAAAAGTCCTTTCCGATCGCATACTGTTTACGGTTAATAACCCAGTAAATCAGCCCGATAATCGCTCCTCCGCCTATTATATTGCCGGCTGTCGCCCAGAAGAGGTTATAGGCGGCTTCAAGCACCGTTACCTCTCCCTTGCCGAGTATCGCCATCGAGAATGTGCCCATGTTGGCTATTGAGTGCTCGAACCCAAGATAGAGAAATATCGAGATTATGAAAATTATAGCCAGGAATTTTGCCACGTCTTCCTTGAAGTGAAGACTCGTCCATATGGCAAGGCACACGATCCAATTCGCCAGAATGCCTCGGAAGAAGATGATTTCTGCGGGCAGGTTGACTTTAGAAAGCGCTCCGACATAAAGCGCGTGATCGGGAGGCAAGGATGCATACGATCCTGCTCCGAGCAAGAGCAGGGCGATGAAAAAAGATCCTGCCAGATTTCCGATATAACAAACTATCCACAAGAACATCGTTTGTTTCCACGAGGTCCTTCCGGCCAGAGAGGATATGGTCATATACATATTGTTGCTGGTGAACAGCTCGGCTCCGGTGATTACGATGATAAACAGGCCGACTCCGAAGAACAACGACGCTACGACTTTGCCGAAGGGGCTGCCTGAAAGGTTCTGAAGAAGGCTCCAGTAAAGGAAAACTATAATTCCAAGATATAGACCGGCTAAAACCGATCGCAGCATGTACTGACACATCTCTTGATCCAGCATGGATGATTTGTTCAGGCCGGACGTTGCTGCGATTTGTATGGGATGTTTTTCCATTTTAGTATCCTGACATCTGGGTTACAGAATATCGTATGACTCATGATGTGATTCTGGCAATATGAACGGAAATCTGGATCAAAAGGGGTCTCATGAAAAATTTTCTATTGCGCCTGTTCGCCGTTATCGGGGTTTCATTTACTATATTCGTCGTTCTTATCGGCGTAGCGGCTTGGCGCTTGTTGTCTTATCAGGCTCCGGCGAAAGAGGCTCCTGAGGCGATGATTCTGACCCTCGATCTGAATAAAAGCATCGTTGAAAAGGAAGGCATTTCTCCGTTTTCTATGGCTTTTAATCTTG
>JAQUWX010000051.1:10739-12934 GCA_028692635.1 Alphaproteobacteria bacterium | reverse complement strand
TTATTGGATGTGAACATGCCTTGCCACACTGCGCGTCCCACGACATGGGTAAGAGCCATGCCTGCCAGAGCGGCTCCGGTTCTGTCTTTCCATCCGCAGGGAACACGGACGTGGTACAGCAGGAAACCGGCTACGATCTTGAATACAAAAACGCTTAACGTGGGCACTAAAAATACAGTAGGCGGGAACTCCACATACTTGAACATAAGAAGAATGGACCAGATTATAGCGGCAAAGGCGAACACCATATGCGCTGCGTCAGCGAACCACGGTAGCCATCCCGATATAAAGTGATACCGTTGTCCTTTTGTAAGCGACTTTCCTTCCATGAATTCGCGCCAGTGGCGCTTTAGTATCTGAACCGCGCCGTACGCCCAGCGGAAGCGTTGGGTTTTGTATCCGCTGAAGCTGTCAGGAACCAAGCCTTGTCCCAGCGAGTGTTCCATATATACGGATTCATATCCTGCTTCGAACAGGCGAAGACCCATTTCGGCATCTTCGCAAATGCACCACTCCGCCCATCCCTTTAGCTGTTGCAGGGCGTGCTTGCGGATTAACGTCATGGTTCCGTGTTGGATTATGGCGTTGCGCTCATTGCGCTGGACCATGCCGATGTGGAAAAATCCGGCATATTCCCAATAGCACATGCGCTTGAAGGGGCTTTCCGCGCTATCTCGGTAATCTTGCGGGCATTGGACGAACGCCACTTCGGGTTTTTCGAAATACGGGATCGTTGCGCGCAGCCAATTCGGAGAAACCTTATAATCGCTATCGATTACTCCGACGATGCCAACGTCATGAGCTGTTTGCGAAATAGCGAAATTCAGCGCTCCAGCTTTAAATCCGGGCCATTTCGGCAGGTGGAAGAAGCGAAACTGCGGCCCCAGTTTTTCGCAATGAGCCTCAAGCGGCTTCCACACTTCATCGTCTTTGGTGTTGTTATCCACGACGATGACTTCGAAGGACGGATAGTCCAGAGCCGCCAGAGCGTTAAGCGTCTCAATGACCATATGCGGAGGCTCATTATAGCACGGAACATGGATAGAGACTTTCGGCGCAGGCTGCCCCGGTTGCCAGTTTTGAGGCAGAAAAGCCCTGCGGCGGTTAGCCCATATGACTTCGGTAAGCTCCAGCCCATCGACAAGCAGCAGCGCCAGAAGGACAACCTGCGCTCCAATCAGGCCGGACCACGCAATAGTATTGCTGTTGATGATATTCTCCGCCATGGCCGCGAGCACAGCCCATATGAGCATCGAAAACACAGTCTGGATAACGAATGCATAGAATAGCTGTCCTGCGAATTTTAAATCCTGCCGCCTTCTTACGAACCACTGTATGGGAAGCAACGCGAGCAATGTCGCCAAAGCGCAGCCCCATACCCATCTTGTGGATTCCACGACAGTCCCGCTCATGGGAAATTTGGGATGTCTGTTAACGTCCCACAGTCCCCAATGTCCTCCGACGCTGCCTTCAATGCTACGCTTCCATGGATCGTCGAATGACTCGATGATCGAGTAATCTATTCTCTCCGAGCTTGCCATGTTCAGAAACTGGCGGATGAATTTAGCCTGATTGATTTGAGAAGGCTCCGATCCCTTTACCCACTGTCCTTCGCTCGGCCAGCCGACTTCTCCGATCAGTATGTGCTTCTCGGGGAATGCTCCGGCGAGTTGTCTGTATCGATAGAGAACATATGGAATAGCGCTATCAACAGGAACGCCTTCCCAATACGGAAGCGTATGAGCGGTTATAAAATCTACTGCCTTGGCAAGCTCTGGATGTTTAAGCCACATGTGCCATGGTTCTGCGGTCGATACCGGAATGTTTGTTTGGCGCTTTGCTTGTTCTATTAAGCTTATAAGTTCGCCTGAAGTGATATCCCCTCTTAAAAGGGTTTCATTTCCTATCATAAGCTTCGTTACGTTGGAATTAGCCTGAGCTACAGCGATAAGTCGCGCCAATTCGGCGGCGTTTGATTTCGGATCAGGGCCAATCCACGCTCCGGCGTTTACTTCCAACCCGTGGCGAGCCGCTATCGCAGGAATTCTGTCGAGGCCATCTCCGGTGCTGTATGTGCGTATGGCTTGGACATACTGGGATAATAAAGCCATGTCCTGATCGATGGCTTCATCCGGCAGGCGGTTCTCTTCCCCGTGATATCCGCTGTATGAAAGGCTGTGAATAAGTCCGCCCCA
>JAQUWX010000051.1:0-10639 GCA_028692635.1 Alphaproteobacteria bacterium | reverse complement strand
CTGTTCTCTGCGCGAGCGGCAGGAGTCCCCATGAACATGCAGAGCGCAAAAATCAGGATGACGGAGGCGTTAGATTTTTTCATGTTCATATCCCGTTGGGTGATGGATTGTGGGGCATCCGTTTAGTCTGTAATTTCGGCGAAATTATGCTCTGGCTGCGGTTGCTGCGGCATCGTCTCCTAAAACGCTCAACACGTTGGCCACTATGTGTCTGGCGTTGAGTTCCGCTTCTTCATATTGACTGTATTGGTCGTTCTGATCCTGGAACAGGTCAGGGATGGTCATTGCGCGTATTTTCAGGCCCTTATCCATCATGCCGAGATTGGCAAGGCGGTGGACAACGTGGCTTCCAAATCCTCCGATAGTGCCTTCCTCAATAGTTATAAGCACTTCATGTGATTTTGCCAGCTTTACGACAAGATCCATATCGAGCGGCTTGGCAAAGCGCATGTCTGCGATTGTGGTGCTAAGCCCTCTGGCGTCAAGCTCATTGGCGGCCTTTTTGCACTCAATCATTCTGGAGCCGAGGTTAAGTATGGCAATCTTGCTGCCCTCCTTGACTATGCGGCCTTTGCCTATGGTCAGCGCTTCTCCGCGCTCCGGCAGGGCAATGCCTGAGCCTTCTCCGCGAGGATAGCGCACAGCGGAGGTGGTATCGTCAATAGCTGCGGCAGTGGCAACCATGTGCACCAGCTCGGACTCGTCAGATGGAGCCATTACGATGATATTCGGCAGACAGGTGAGAAACGCCAGATCAAAAATTCCGGCATGAGTTGCTCCGTCCCCGCCGACAAGACCGGCTCGGTCCATCATCAGACGCACAGGAAGCTTTTGCAGAACGGCATCGTGCACCACTTGATCGTATGCGCGCTGCATGAAAGAGGAATAGATCGCGCAGAAAGGCTTAAATCCTTCGCACGCAAGACCGGCAGAGAAGGTCACCGCATGCTGTTCCGCAATGCCGACATCGAAAAAGCGTTCTGGAAACTTGTTGGCAAAAAGATCGAGTCCCGTTCCAGCAGGCATCGCCGCAGTAACCGCGAGTATGCGGTTGTCGCGCTCTGCTTCCTGCACAAGAGCTTGTGAGAATACTTTTGTATAAGTAGGAGCGGAAACTTTCGGCTTGTCCTGCGCTCCTGTCACTACGTTGAATTTGGATACCGCATGAAGCTTATCGGCAGATTGCTCCGCCGGAGCATAGCCATGCCCTTTTTCAGTGACGATGTGGATAAGAACCGGTCCTCCCAGCTTATCGTCGCGCACGTTTTCCAGTACCGGAACAAGGTGGTCAAGGTTATGCCCATCGATAGGGCCGACGTAATAGAATCCCATTTCCTCAAACAGCGTCCCGCCAGTCACCATCCCGCGAGCGTAATGCTCAGCCTTGCGAGCGGCTTCTTTTATCGGGCGAGGGAATATCTTAGCGAATTCCTTCGCGATCGAGCGCAGATTTCTGTATTCCTTGGATGAAACTATGCGCGAAAGATACGAGCTGACCGCTCCGGTAGGAGGGGCAATAGACATATCGTTATCGTTTAGAATGACGATCAAGCGAGAATCCGAAGCTCCGGCATTATTCAGAGCCTCATATGCCATTCCGGCGCTTATAGATCCGTCTCCGATTACGGAAATCACATGATTTTTCTTGCGCTTAAAATCGCGGCCAATGGCAAACCCAAGCCCTGCAGATATGGATGTCGAGCTGTGTCCTGCGCCGAACGGATCATACGGACTTTCAGAACGTCTGGTGAAGCCTGAAAGACCTCCTCCCTGACGTAGTTTTCTTATCCTGTCGCGCCTGCCGGTTAGGATTTTGTGAGGATACGCTTGATGACCAACATCCCAGATTATGATATCTTCCGGGGTATTAAACACATAGTGAAGAGCGACAGTAAGCTCTACCACGCCAAGTCCAGAGCCAAGATGCCCGCCAGTCATAGAAACGGCATTGATAGTTTCTGCGCGAAGCTCATTAGCCAGTTGGGGAAGCTGTTCCGGCTTTAATTTGCGCAAATCTTTCGGGATATTGACGGTATCGAGCAGGGGGGTGCCCACTTTGCTCATGTCTCGCGGCTGCACGTCAGTAGCGTCAACTTCGCACTCCTGCGCCATTCTTTGCTGCAACTGCTCACGCTTGCTAAGCTTTGTTTTTGCTGGTGTTGTCACGCGCTTCTCCCCAAGCAAAGACGAATCTTTGCCCAATAATTAAAACCCAAGCTGAAAGGATTAACCTCTTATCATGGAGGTGCGCAAGCCAAACCCGACTTATATCCCTATTTTTGGCTCTAGTGTTGCCTGTGTGTAAAAAATATAAATGATTCCATGTGGTTAGTAAAAGCTGACCAAGGCTCCTATATGTGCGGTCCAGCGGCAAGCTGGCTGATTGCGCGAACGAGGCTGTGCTCTTCTATCCGTTGTTAAACAACTAATTATTCAATGATTCATTCATTGCCGCTTTTATGTGATTAATATAGTCGGGCTGTTTGCTCCAGTTGCCGCGCAATATATAGCTTGGATGAAACGTCGGCATTACTTTGATGTTTTGCGCCAGGCGACAGTTCAGAGTGCTTCCCACTTTATCCAGCAGTCCATTTTCTCCCGTCAACGCCCACAAAGGAGTGCGACCCAAAGCAACTATTATGCGAGGGCGCCAATCGTCCAGCGTCTTTCCCAAATTATCGATTTCCTTTGCAAATTCTGCGCGGCACCAGGCGCTGCCGAATTTGCCGTATTTCTCCGCTATTTTGACGTTCTGCTGATCCGCAGATCGTTTTGATATGAAGAAATGATCTATCTTGTTTTTAGGCGGCTGAAAGCGGAACACGTTTGCCACCAGACAAGTCGAGCGATCCACTCCGGCTTTATTCAAGATGTCGTTCAATAACTGACCGCTGCGCCCTACAAAGGGGTGTCCGAGCTTTACTTCATCGGCTCCCGGAGCTTCTCCGACAAGGACGATTCCGTTCCAGAGCTTTTTGTCCGGGATGTCATAGGGGACCAAAGGAAGAGAGGACATCGGAAATCCATTTTTAAATAGAGTTGATTGACCGTCTTGTTTCATCAAAATTTCCTGTTGTGGTGCAAAAAAATAACCGAATCCCTAATCTTGTTAATTATATAAGGGCAATAACACCCTGATTTCAAAGAGTATTTTTAGTCCTTGTTCTCGCGATCACAATTAAGCTACTTTTTGCAGTGCGGGATAACTGCTTGTCAGTGCATCCCCTGGAAGCAATTTTTATATGTTTCCTCCCAATACTTGGCCGCAGCTAACCCTGCGGTCTTTTTTTTATCTTGCCATTGCTTCAAGAGCGAAGGGATGCTACATCGCCTTCTCCAACTGCGCCATGGTTTAAGTGCAGAAGTTTGAAGCCCGTAATAATTAAGTGGGTGCGTAGCTCAGCGGGAGAGCACTACCTTGACATGGTAGGGGTCACAGGTTCAATCCCTGTCGTACCCACCACTTTTTGCGCGAAACGCAGAAAGTGGTGTACCAACGGTTCCCACCGTTTTTTTGGTTTCTGCTTTTTCAAGCCATTTACAGCGCTTATTTATCAATGACGTTACATTGTCGTGGCGAATGCCGTTGGCGATTAGGTCTATTACGCGGTCGTCTTCCATATAGCCGCTGTGCGCTGTCAGAGGATTGGCGAATGAAACTGCGTCGAATAAGTTTTTCTCGTTTGCGATGTTAAGGCTGATGTTTGTGACGGACGGACAAATTCGGCTATCGATTTTTTTAGCCGCGAAATCTATGGGCAAAGGATAAGAGAGGATATCGTTCGGGTCGCTAAACGCAATAATGTTCATTTTGCGCATAGCCCGTTCATCTGATTTCTCTCCGTCGATTGCGCAATAGGTTTTTTCTGCTTCGGAAATTGTCGGAGCGTCGCGTCCCATTTGCAGCAAGGGTAGCTGGTTTGCCATCATAAAGACGGTAAATTCTTTATCGCTCACAACTTTTCCTACAGAGTGAAGGTTGGGATCATGATGCTTTTTTCCGTTTAACGAGGCAAAATTCTGGATGGTATCGATCGTTATGCGGCTTCCAAGGCTGTGCGTAACAAAGAAGTGATCGTCTCTTGCAAGGCTGGAAAAGCTGGAACGCGCCCATTTTTCGCATTGATGCGCGCCGCTTTCCGGAAGGCCATCCCAATCGTCGGCTATCATCCAGCAGGCGGATTGCGCGACCGATGCTGTAATCTTGCCATAGCCGTTGCCGCTATAGATAAGAAGATCGGGTACGGTAGAGTTCAAAAATTCTTTCAGCGAACCGTTTAGATTGGCTCGCAGAAGTCCGTCATTGTTGATAGAATCTTCCTCTAGAGTCTGTTTTTGCTGCGCAGTAATTGGGGACCACGTCAGTTCATAGAATATAAGCTGGCGGCGATTCTCAGCATCGGTATGGCGAGTTATGCGTAAAGTGCCGAGCGTGTGCGTTTCTCCGTCCTTCCATTGAACTCTATTGCTGTCCAGCTGAATTGTTTTGATGGTGGCGTCGGTCATGGTCAGGCCGAGATTTTCATAAAGCTTTTTCTGGAATCTGTTGGAATATCCCGGCAAGTGGCTGCTGATGCCGTGCACCATAAGGACTTTCGTTGTTTTAGGATTTTCTGCGCTCTGGCTGTCCAGGCTTTGACGAATGCCGCCAAAAGACGTGCCTTCGATCTCGCACATGCGGGTATCTTCTTTGGCGCTCTGGTTATCCAGCACAGCCTCTGTCACGCCGCGAGCAACGCTGGAGCATCCTCCCAGAAGCACGGGGCAGAATAGGGCGATGAAAAGTAAGAAGGGCTTTGGAAAAGATATAGACACAAAAACCTCATAATTTTAATGGATAAGCATTAGACGTGAAAATTTATTCTCATGCTATTGCGAGATTTGAGTCCACGCGCCATTTACACACTGGAAGTAGATGTATCGATAGGCGGACACTGGATCGTCCCAACTACCGCCGCCCGTGCTGTAGCTCTGAGGCCAGACAAACAATTGCAAGGGAATGCCTGCCGGAATTGTGACTTGGTTCGAGCCGCCAACTACAATGCTAGGACAATTGCTTCCACTTGCAGCAGCGAGGCTGCTAAAAGAGACAAGCGCTAAAGCAATTATTGCCAGTAATTGGGATAACTTTTTCACGATCAGCTCCTAGCCGCCAACATAAGTCCACGCCCCATTTATGCATTGATAATAGTGATACATGTATGAGTTAACCGGATCGCTATGAGAACCTCCGCCAGATGAATAGCTTTGAGACCAAACAAACAATTGCAGAGGAATGCCTGCTGGAATTGTGACTTGGTTTGAGCCGCCAACGACAATGCTAGGACAATTGCCTCCACCGCCGCTTACGTTGCTCCAACTTGCGCCGTTACAATACTCAATAACTTTATCTGTCGCGTTATAGCGCATCATACCGGCGAGCGCCGTGGTGCAGGAGCTGGAAACGGTTCCTGGTTGAATTCCGCCGGTTGCGTATATATTTTTTGAGAACACGGCGTTTCCGTCTGTTTGCATGATGGCGACGGGAAAGCCTCCGGCACTAATTGGAAGATTTACGCCCGGGCTGCTATCTATGCCGTTAGCTGCATTTGCGTGGATGGATGGTGTCAGCGCAAGAACTGCAACCACGAATAATTGAAGTAGTTTTTGCATAAAATCCCCCTGCGATCAGCCAATACAGACTCAGCTTACTTGCCTATGCTAACACCAATATATCCGGCGCAAAAGACGGCATGAGTCATCGTAAGCAATGCCGATTCATGATTTACTATTTGCGGCGATCCATGCTGCGAACTTCATGGTGAAGCTTTGCAGAAACACTCGAGTGCTGTCGTTGATAAGCGTGCCGTTCTTGTCGAAGAGCTTGTCTGCTCCCCCGATATAGGCTTCCGGTTGCTGCATCGTAGGGATGTTGAGAACCATCAAAGATTGCCGTAGATGATGGTTGGCTCCGAATCCTCCCAGGGCGCTGGGAGAGGCGCTTATGACGGCTCCTGGTTTGCCGTCCCAGACGCTCTGGCTATATGGCCTTGATCCAACGTCTAAGGCGTTTTTCAATGCGGCAGGAACTGAACGATTGTATTCCGGGGTGACAAATAAAACTGCATCGGCGGCTTTTATGCGCTCGCGGAATGATGTCCATGCTGCCGGGGGATGTCCGTCTTCGTCCTGATTGTAAATGGTGAGACCGCTTATCTCTACGATGCTTAATTTTAGCGAATCAGGAGCAAGCTCGATCAATGCTTTTGCTACATTGCGGTTGATCGAGTTTTTCTGAAGACTGCCGACAAGAACTGCTACATCGCTGGGTTTATTCATCTGGCATCTCCGTTATATGAATTGGGGATTTTATGATCCTCTTATGGCCAGCTATGTCAAGCATTGCCCTGACCTCATACCCACATATTGCAAGGCGCTTTTTTAATATACATGATGCTATTGGTCTGATCTATGGATATATTTTTCCTGAGGGCGAGATGAGTAATAAATCCAATAACGATATAAACAAGTCCCGCATGCCGCGTGCTGTTTGGACGTTGGGTTTTGTCAGCCTGTTTATGGATGTCTCTTCAGAGCTTGTTCACTGCCTGT
Source organism: Alphaproteobacteria bacterium (assembly GCA_028692635.1). Taxonomy (GTDB): domain Bacteria; phylum Pseudomonadota; class Alphaproteobacteria; order UBA9219; family UBA9219; genus JAQUWX01. The sequence continues at coordinate 4,048 of JAQUWX010000051.1, read as the reverse complement.
TGCCGGTATTTATGATTTCGACGTTGGGCGCTTCAACTTTGTCGTTGGGCATTCTGGAGGGATTTGCTGAGGCTACGGCTTTGATTTCCAAAATGTTCTCTGGAGTTTTAAGCGACTGGTTGGGTAAGCGTAAAGCTCTGGCGGTTATTGGTTATGGACTATCGGCTTTGACAAAACCGCTGTTTCCGCTTGCTCAAACTATTGGGTGGGTTTTTACCGCACGCATCGTCGATCGGATAGGAAAGGGCATTCGCGGCGCTCCACGCGACGCGCTGGTGGCGGAAATCACGCCTTATGAATTGCGTGGAGCGGCGTACGGTCTCAGGCAATCGCTTGATACGGTTGGAGCGTTTGTTGGTCCTATCTTGGCGATTGTTCTGATGCTCGTGTTTGCGAACGACATTCGCTCTGTTTACTGGTTTGCTGTGATCCCGGGAGTTATGGCCGTTGTCCTTCTAGTCTTCTTCGTTCACGAGCCGGAACGCAAAGGAGACGGAAAGCCTATGCGCTTTCCTATCAGCAAAAGCGAACTTGCCAAGCTTGGTAGCGCGTATTGGTGGATAGTTATCGTCGGAGGCGTTCTGACTATGGCGAGATTCAGCGAGGCTTTTCTTGTATTGCGAGCGCAAAGCGTTGGACTATCTGCCGCATGGGTTCCTATGGTTATGGTGGTGATGAGCGTGGTTTATTCTCTGGCAGCATATCCTGTAGGAGTTTTATCCGATCGCATCGACAGGCGTTCTATTCTGATTATCGGTACGGGGATATTGATAATTGCCGATATTATTCTTGCGTTCGCAACCAGCATTTGGGGAGTAATGATAGGCGTTGCGTTCTGGGGATTGCATATGGGATTTTCGCAAGGTCTTCTGGCTACGCTTGTTGCCGATACAACTCCCAAGGAAATGCTTGGCACGGCATTCGGAGCGTTTAACTTTGTAAGCGGGATTGTGCTGCTGGCCGCTAGCGCTTTAGCGGGTTTGTTGTGGGACGTTGTCGGGCCGAGCGCCACGTTTCTTGCCGGAGCAGGATTCACGGCAGTTTCTTTTGTGGGACTGCTAATTCTTTATGGGAAAAAGCGCGTAGCTCCGCCTATTTTGTGAGCAACTCTTTCATCTCATCGGAAGATGGTATTTTGCCTACGCTTTTTATCTTGCCGTCAACGACAAGCGCGGGAGTCATCATGACTCCGAAAGAAGCGATCTTGGCCATGTCGGTGACTTTTTCGATCTCATAATCAATGCCAAGGTCTTTTGCCGCGTTCTCCGTCGTTGCGGCAAGGGCTTTGCATTTAGGGCAACCGGTGCCGAGGATTTGAATTTTCATGTGCTTTTCCTCAGATGAATAAAGCGTTGACGGCAGTCTGATTGGAGGCGCGATGCGGTTTTTTAGTGCAGCATTCCATTTTATTGCGCTCCTAAATGTTTCTCCAACTTCTGAATTATGAACATGTTGGTGTCTTCGACCGACTCCTTGGTGGCTCCGCCTATATGCGGAGTTATCAGAAGATTTCGGTTCTTCTCGGCATATTCGCGTAGCTTGCTTTTGGTGAGCCAGTCGGGAGCCAGGGAAGTTTCTTCGGCCATTACGTCTATGGCGGCGCCAAGCAATTTACCGCTGATCAATAATTCTAGCAGAACGGCTTCATCCACAATTCCTCCGCGAGAAGTGTTGATGAATATTGCTCCGTTTTTCATTTTGCCGAACTTTTCTCTGTCGAAAAAGAGCTTGGTGCTTTCCTCCAAAGGAAGATGTACGGAGATTACATCTGATACGCGCAGCAACTCATCCATATCCACGAATTTTACATAAGGAGGGGCGGGCAATGTCTTATTATCATGGGCGACAATATTCATGCGAAATGCATTTCCGTATTCCGCTACCATTTTTCCAAGCCTGCCATACCCGACTATGCCCAGGGTTTTGTTTTTCAGCTCTCGGCCATAAAACAAATCTCTATTCCAAATTCCGTCGGTTACGCTTTTGTTTGCAGCCGGTATGTTTCTGCATAAAGAAAGCAGCAATCCCCAGGCAAGTTCTGCCGTGGCGGTTACGTTCTCAAGAAAGGCCGTTTCGCCCTTTAATGAGATGATTTTTATGCCCAGTTTTTCAGCTTTTGCCACGTCTATGTGGTCTGTGCCCGTCGTTGGGGTGACGATGTATTTAAGCTTGGCCGCTCTATCCAGTATTTTTTCGTCTATGACGTTTTTCATGCAAATAAACAGAACGTCATATTGGTTGATGTGTTCAAGCAGATATTCTCTATCGGCTTCTACGTTTTCAACCGAAGCTAGCGTTTTAAGCGCATTTTTTGCGCTATCGGAGAGTCTGCCCGGCTCGGTATTAAGGATCTTTATGTTGGGATAAAGAGCCATGGATTGATCAGCCCTTAATGCCAAGAAAGCCCGCGATTTCCTTCGCAATCATTCTGGAGCAATCCGGCTTCAGATAGATGTTCGAGCGATCAAATTTATAATCCATGTGCTTTTTTATCATTGCATCCAGCAGATCGTAATCGTCGCCGATATCTATTACATTAGAATTTCTTTCGCGGTTCACCTGGCGATAGCCGACGTTGATAACGGGGGTGCCAAATGAGGAAGCTTCGCGGATTCCTGCGCTGGAATTTCCGATCATGCAGCAGCAATGCGCCATAGCGTGGACAAAACCGTCTATTGGCATGTGGCGGATCATGAAAAAGTTCTCGTTATTTTTGTGTTTTGCTATGCTTGCAACAATCTCAGAATTGTGAGCGTCCACATTTGGATAAAAAATCAAGGCCTTTATGCCGAATTTTTCCACGACATTGAGAATTTTATCCATGTTTACATCGTGCCGGTTTGTGGTATCGGGGTGCACCATGACCAGAAAATACTTTTCGTCCCGTCCGATATCTATGACGCGCTTAAAGCTTTTCATAAGCCTTGCAGCGTCGAAAGAATCCCCGATGTCGATTTTGCTTATATACTCAACGGCGGGGCAGCCATAGTCGAAGACGACATCGTCTTTTATTCCAAGCTGATGAAGCTTCTGCGCGCTTTTTTCCGTGGCGACAAAGTGCATGGACGCGAAGTTGGTAAAGACGTCGCGGACAACGTTATCGATGGTTCCGCTGACCTCTCCGCCCTGAATATGGGCGATGGGGATGTTCATCATCGAGGCCGCGACCACAGGGGCCATCATGTCAAATCTGTCCCCAACCACAAGGAGCATATCCGGCTTGGCCGAGCTGAAGTAAGTAGCATGCTCAATAATCGACATGCCGACGGTTTTGGCCATAGATTCATGAGAATCGTTCATAAGCACGCAATCGATCTTCTGATCGATGTTGAAGCCGTCTTTAATCACGTCTTCGAACGCCTTGCCATAGCGCTCTAGAAGAACGGTAGAGCTGGCGACAATCGATATTTGTATATCGCTGTATTTATTCAGAGAGAGCAAAACCAGCTTCAGTTTTGAATAATTTGTCCTGTTCGTCAGGGGCACAGATATTTTCTTCATTTTATTTGGCCGAACCGTTAAATGTGGGGAGTTTTTGGTAGGCATCTGTTTAACATATTGTCTTGGCGTAGGCTAGAGGATACCATGGTTGCCAATTGCAGGATTAGCGCGTTTTTTCATAAGGATAAGAAGTGGCGAATATGAGCAAGCCAGTTAAATCAGTTTCCGTGGTGACTAATGCCAGATTGCAATCCACTCGAGTTCCGCAAAAACTGATGAAGAAATTCGCGGACAAAAGTCTTATTGAGATAGCTTTGGAAAAATTGAACCAAATGGATTTTTTTGAGCATCGCTTTTTAGCGGTTGCCGAGCCGGAATTGATAGAGGTCGGGAAGAGATATCCCAATGTCGAGATTCTACGCAGAAGCCCCAATGCTGTGCAGCGCGGGGTCAATCCGCTTACGGTGACTTTTGCTCATTATCTTGAGGTTCCAAGCGATTATATATTTGTGTTCAATCCATGCTTGCCGTGCATAAGGGTTGAGACGATCAAGAAGGCTTTCGATTATTTCCAGGAAACCGATTTCAATTCATATACTGCGGTTAT
>JAQUWX010000113.1 GCA_028692635.1 Alphaproteobacteria bacterium | reverse complement strand
GCGACGAGTGTATCGATATTATTATCCGCATGTTATGCGTCGCCGGGCAGGATCAGATAATGGTCTGTCCTCCTACGTTCGGCATGTATCAGGTTTATGCCGGAGTGCAGGGGGCGGAGACTATCAAGGTTCCGCTGAAGAAATCTTCCGGTTATCAGCTTGATTTGGAAAATATCGCTAAAAACTGTTCTGAGCGGACTAAGCTTATATTTATAACTTCTCCGAACGCTCCTATGGGGCACAAGATGGAGCGCGAGGATATCGTCGCTCTTTGCAAGGCCAGGGCCGGGAAAAGCATCGTGGTTGTCGATGAGGCTTATGTCGAATTTTCTTCCGCCCCGGATGGGTTAATCCCGTTGTTAAACGATTGTTCCAATATGGTCATATTGCGCACTATGTCGAAAGCTCACGCGCTTGCGGGGGAGAGGATCGGGTGCGCAATCGGAAACGCAGAGATAATTAAAAGGATGCAATGCATTCAGGCTCCGTATCCTCTCGCGAGGAGTAGTGTTTTGGCAGCCATGGATGCTTATAGTCCTAATGGGCTGGCTCAGAGCGGCGAGCGTATCAAGTTTATCGCCAAAGAACGCGAGCGCATGATGAAGCTTTTGCCTTCATCCAAATTGATAAAGGAAGTTTTTCCAAGCGTAACCAACTTTATCATGATACGGACGACGGGTTCTGCGGATTTTATGGGGCTGTTGAAGAAATTCGGGATACTGGCTCGCGATCGCAGCGGGGATATTGCCGATACTATCAGGTTGACCGTTGGGACTCCCGAGGAAAACGATCTGGTGCTTAGGGCTGTGGGCGTCGATGTTGAGGATAATTCTAAAGCGCGGACGCTTCGTTTGTTTAGCGTTAAGAGAAATACCAATGAAACCAAAATAGATGTAACCGTGAATCTCGATGCGGAGAATTTTCTAAACATAGATACCGGTATCGGGTTTTTCGATCACATGCTGGCGCAACTTGCTAAGCATGGCGGGATCGGGTTGGAAATGCACTGTAAGGGCGATCTCGGCGTGGATCAGCATCATACCATAGAGGATTGCGCTCTGGCTCTTGGAGAGGCTCTGAAAGCTGCTCTGGGGGATAAGCGCGGCATTGCCAGGTTCGGTTTCTATGCGCCTCTGGATGAGGCTCTGGCGCAGGCTGTGGTCGATATTTCCGGGCGGCCTTACTGCGAGTTTAACGGAGCGTTTGCAGTTCCGTCTGCGGGAGAGATGAGCTGCGAGATGGTTCCTCACTTCTTCAGGTCGCTTGCGACTGCTTTGGGCGCTTCGATACAGATTACGGTCAAGGGAGATAATGCTCACCACATGATAGAGGCTTGCTTTAAGGCTGTGGGAAGATCTCTGCGGCAGGCTTTCAGGCTTGAGGGCGATGCTATACCGTCCACTAAGGGGACTCTATGATCGTTGTCGTAAATAGCGGAGTGGCCAATCTTACGTCGGTGATGGCTGCGCTGGGTAGATTGCAGGCTGAGGCCGTTATATCGGACGATCCCGAGGTAATATCCGGCGCGGATCGCGTGATTTTACCCGGAGTGGGGGCCGCTCCTTTCGCCATGGCTAATTTGAGGGAGAAGGGGTTGTGCGATACTTTGCGTTCTCTCACAAAACCTGTGATGGGAATATGCCTTGGCATGCAGATGCTTTTTACTTCGTCCGAGGAAGGGGAGTCGCCGACCGATTGCCTTGATATCATAAAAGGAAAAATCCGGCGCATGACCGCTTCTTCGGAAAATCCTATACCGCATATGGGGTGGAACCAGATAAAGGCGAAAGCTCCCAATCACCCTTTGTTAAAAGGCGTGCCGGACGATAGCTTTGTTTATTTCGTGCATAGCTATGCGGTTTCTGTCGATGATAGCGCTGTCGCTGTCACGGATTATGGGATTCCTTTTGCCTCTATGGTTGCGAAGGATAACTTTTTTGGTTGCCAGTTTCATCCTGAGCGTTCAGGAAAAATAGGCAGCCGTATTTTGCGTAATTTTCTGGAGATATGAAAAATATGGAGATTTTTCCCGCAATCGATCTTCAGGGCGGCAAGTGCGTGCGGCTGAAACAGGGGGATTTTGACGCTGCTACGATTTATGGCGACGATCCTTTGCTGGTGGCTCGCGGGTTTGAGGCGGCTGGCGCAAGATGGATGCATGTTGTCGATCTTGACGGAGCAAAGGCGGGGAAAATTCGCCAGCTGGAGATTATAACAAAGATTGCAGGGCATGCCGGGCTTAGGCTTCAGGTGGGTGGCGGAGTTAGAGCTGCGTCCGATGTCGAAGCGTTGCTTGCGGCTGGGGCTGGGCGTGTCGTTGTTGGCAGTCTTGCTGTGAAGAATGTGGATGAAGTCAAAAATTGGATAACGCGGTTCGGGCCAGAGCGCGTCGTTCTGGCTTTCGATGTGCGGATGGATAAAAATAACGTCCCGGAAATTCTTACTCACGGATGGCAGGCGTCCAGCAGTTTGTCGTTATGGGATGTTATGGATGTTTATAAAAACAGCGGGCTTAAGACTGTCCTTTGCACCGACGTAAGCCGGGATGGGATGCTTGTGGGGACTAATCTTGAACTTTATAAGGCGCTGCGTGACAGGTTTATGCATATCGATGTTCTCGCTTCAGGCGGAGTTAATGGCGAGGGCGATCTTAAAGCGTTGTCTTATATGGGCGTGGCCGGAGCTATTGTGGGTAAGGCTATTTATGAGGGCAAGATCGATCTTGCTGCCGCAATTAAAACATTGAACGGATAAAAAGCATGCTGGCAAAACGCATTATACCTTGTCTCGATGTGAAAGACGGCCAGGTCGTCAAGGG
>JAQUWX010000112.1:1551-2837 GCA_028692635.1 Alphaproteobacteria bacterium | reverse complement strand
CCAAAAGATTCTGTTGATAGAATCGCTTCAAGGCCAATTTAGTCCACAACCGGATAAGCAATTATTAATTTTACTTCATTTGCATTACGCAAATACGCTTGGTTTCGTGTCGAAAGTTTGCGTTAACTTTAAAACAGTGCCAAAATCCGCCAAGTTCCTTGATATGGGGAGATGAAGATGATCGTAGGCGTTCCAACCGAAATAAAGGTTCATGAGTACCGAGTCGGCCTGACCCCGGCTTCCGTTCGTGAGTTGGTGGTCAATGGCCATAACGTCCTGGTGCAGTCCGGCGCAGGAATAGGGTCCGGAATGTCTGACGATAAATACGTTTCCGCCGGAGCGGAAATCGTTCCCGATGCCGCTTCTGTTTTCTCCAGAGCCGATATGATCGTGAAGGTGAAGGAGCCTCAATTGCATGAGTGCGACATGTTGCGCTCGGGGCAGATCATTTTCACATATCTGCATCTTGCTCCCGATCCAGAGCAGGCTAAGGCTTTGATGAGGGCTGGGGTCGTCGCTATCGCTTACGAGACTGTGACCGATAAACAGGGACACTTGCCTCTTTTGCATCCCATGTCGGAAGTCGCCGGGCGCATGTCTATACAGGTCGGCGCTCATTTTCTGGAAAAAGCTCATGGCGGCAGAGGCGTTTTGCTTAGCGGCGTTCCCGGAGTTCCTCCTGCCAAAGTCGTCATTCTTGGCGGCGGAGTTGTCGGATCAAATGCCGCTCAAATTGCTGTGGGCATGGGCGCAAACGTTGCGGTGCTTGATAACTCGCTGCCCAGACTGGTGGATCTGGATAGAAGATTCGGTGGAAAGCTTCACACGGTTCATGCCACTACGGAGACTGTTGAGGAATTCGTTCTCGATGCCGATCTTGTTGTCGGCGCTGTGCTCGTCACGGGGGCTTCCGCTCCGAGGCTGGTTACCAAGGCGATGATATCCAAGATGAAAAAAGGCTCGGTCATCGTCGATGTTGCCATCGATCAGGGCGGGTGCATAGAGGGCGCTCGGCCAACTACTCATTCCGATCCTACGTTCATGATCGATGGCGTAATACTATACTGTGTCGCCAATATGCCGGGGGCTGTCGCAAAGACATCCGCTCTGGCTTTAAATAGCGCTACTTTGCCCTATACTCTGGCTATTGCTAACAAGGGTTGGCGTAAGGCTCTGGCCGACGATGTCGGGCTGGAAAACGGACTCAACGTCAGAGACGGTAAAATAGCGCATCCCGCAGTGGCCGAAGCACTGAATTTACCGCTTATAACCTGACTTTTTTCGGC
>JAQUWX010000112.1:0-1451 GCA_028692635.1 Alphaproteobacteria bacterium | reverse complement strand
TTTCGGCATTGCATATAGTGGGCGTTTTCGGCATTTTGCTGCAAAAGTAACCAGCTTGAGTGAGTCTGCCATATGTCCGTATTCTCCCCGAATAACGATCAGCTGCACAACAAAATGGCAAACGCCATACGAGCGTTAGCTATGGATGCTGTGGAAAAGGCAAAATCCGGTCACCCGGGTATGCCTATGGGCATGGCCGATGTGGCTACGGTTCTTTGGAGAAAGTTTCTGCGCTTCGATCCCGGCAATCCTGAGTGGCCCGATCGCGATCGTTTTATTCTGTCGCCGGGGCACGGATCGATGCTGCTTTATGCTCTGTCGTATCTGACAGGGTATGCCAAGACGACACTTGAGGAGATCAGAAATTTCCGCCAGTTGCACAGCCTTACTCCCGGCCATCCCGAGCGCGATATTCAGATGGGTATCGAGGTCACTACCGGTCTTTTGGGGCAGGGGGTCGCTAACGGCGTAGGTTTTTCTCTGGCTGAGAGAATTTTAAATGCTCGTTTCGGAGATGAGCTTGTCGATCATCGTACTTTCGTTATCGCTTCGGATGGCGATTTAATGGAGGGGATAAGCCATGAAGCTGCCTCTCTCGCGGGGAGCCTTAAGCTTGGCAGGCTGATAGTTTTTTACGACGATAATAAGATATCAATAGATGGGCCTACTTCTCTGTCGTTTACCGAGGACGTTCAGGCTCGCTTTGCTGCGTATGGATGGCATGTGCAGGCTGTGGACGGGCACGATGCCACGGCTATCGAGAGAGCTACGGAGGCTGCCATTGCGGTTACGGACAGGCCGTCTTTGATCGCTTGCAGGACTGTTATCGGATTCGGCGCTCCTAACAAGCAGGGGACCAGCGGTTGTCATGGTTCTCCTCTGGGAGCGGAGGAAGTTGCGGCTGCTCGTCAACAGTTGGGGTGGGATTATCCTCCTTTCGTTATTCCCGATGAAATCATGCAGGCTTGGCGCATTGCCGGGCAGCGTAGCGTCGAGGACAGGCAGTCGTGGGATAAGCGATATATCGTTTCGTCAAGGCGCGCTGAATTCGATCGCATGGTAGTATATGGCGCTTTGCCTACCGATGTGAATAAGGCGCTGGATCAGCTTAAACAGAAAATCGCGGCGGAAAAACCCAAACATGCTACTCGCCAATCTTCCGGCGCTGTGCTGGACGTTTTGGTTCCCGTTATTCCAGAGCTTATCGGCGGGTCGGCTGATCTTACTCCGTCGAACAACACTTATGTAAAAGGTTCCGGCGATATTTCCGCTTCGTCGTTTGGGGGCAGGTACATTCACTTCGGCGTTCGTGAGCATGCAATGGCGGCCATTATGAACGGTATGGCTCTGCATGGCGGAATAATTCCTTACGGCGGCACTTTCCTTCAATTCGCGGATTACAACAGGCCTGCTATTCGTCTCGCCGCCTTGATGAAGCTGCGCGTTATTTT
>JAQUWX010000111.1 GCA_028692635.1 Alphaproteobacteria bacterium | reverse complement strand
GAGACGTCCGCGACACCGAGCGAGTGCGCGAAGGAGTAAAAGGCAGCGATTATGTATTTCACCTATCCAGCCTGATCGCAATCCCATACAGCTATGCAGCGCCGCGCTCTTACGTTGACACCAACGTAACAGGAGCCATAAACGTACTACAGGCATGCCGTGAAAACGATTGTCTGACACGCATGGTCCACGTATCCACTTCCGAAGTCTATGGAAGCGCGCAAATAACTCCCATCCCGGAAAGCCACCCGTTAGTCGGCCAATCGCCATATTCGGCCAGCAAAATCGCCGCCGACAAAATGGCGGAAAGTTTCGCGTTATCGTTCGGACTTCCTGTCGTAACAGCGCGACCGTTCAACACCTTTGGCCCGCGCCAGACAGCCCGAGCAGTAATACCCACAATCGCCAGCCAGCTCATCGCAGGCCGAGACAAGTTAAAGCTGGGAGCGTTAAGCCCCACCCGAGACTTCAACTATGTCAAAGACACAGCGGCAGGAATGATGGCTCTTGCCTTATGCAAAGAAGCTGAAGGGAAAACCGTAAACATAGGCTCTGGCGAAGAATGGTCGATAGCCGAAACGGCGAAAATTTTATGTGAAATCGTTGGCCGCAAAGTTGAGATAATCACAGATGAATCCCGCATCCGTCCCGAAAAAAGCGAAGTGAACCGCCTCTTGGCCGACAATAAATTAATCCGCGAATTGACGGGTTGGAAAAGCGAAACGCCATTCCGCAAAGGACTTGAGTTAACGGTTGAGTGGATAAAAAAGAATATCGATCGCTTTGACGTGGATGGCTACGCGAAATGAGAATTCTCTTCACCACGCAAAGCGAGAGTCTGGCGCTATTTAACGCCCTTCTCTGCTCTTTAAACAAGAAGGGGCCAATCGACAAAGCTGGCTTCATCGTCGCCGACAGCATGTCATACGGCAACTGGCTTGAAGCTGAACCGGAATTTGAGGATCGCGGCCATATCCTATTAAAGGAATGGGAAGTAACGGCCAAACGCGGCAACAAACCGGACATGGATAAGATTGCCAAATACGAAAAGACGCTCGGCGCGGAAGCTGGACTGTTCGGAGCCATCGTCGCCGACCGCCGCCTCTACATGGGGAAAGACTGCACCTATGCGCAGGATTACCGCCGCCGCTTCTCCGACGAAGAATTATGGAGCATCTTACAGGCCGGAATAGAAAGCGTAGAAAAATTATTCGATGAATTAAAGCCGGATATCCTGGTTGGATTTATCTGCGTCACATTTTTAGATTATATCGCATATCTAGTCGCCCGCTCACGAGGCGTACGAGTGCTCAACCTACGGCCCACTCGCATAGGCGACAGAATAGGTTTTAACTCAACGCTAAACGACCCATCGCCCGAATTTGCGCAAGCGTATGAAAGAGTTTTAAAGAGCGGCAATTCCGAATACGCCGAAGAAGCCAGAAAACACATAATCAGAGTAAGAAACGAGCATGGCCGTTATGAGGGCGTAGTAAAACCGTCCGACAAACCGGCGCTTAAAATCAACCCGAAAAGGGACTCCATATATAGAAGCGCCACAAGGATAGCGCAAAATTACATGAAATACCGCAAAAGCATCTCGTTTTCCGATAATCATGTAGCTGACCCTTTGCGCGCTCTCATCCATGGAGCGATCATCAACCCCCTGCGCGCAAAAGCGGCAAACCGCTTTCTAAGATCGCGCTATCTGCACCGCGAAGCCCTAAAGGGCAAGAGCTTCGCATTCTACCCCCTGCATACCGAGCCAGAAGTATCGCTGCTTGTGTACGGCAGGCCATATGTGAACCAGATTGAAATCATCCGCATGCTGGCAATGAGCCTCCCCGCGGACATGATCCTGGTCGTAAAGGAACATCCCTGGATGGTAGGCAAGCGATCCTTAGGCTCATACAAGAAAATGCTAAACATCCCGAAAGTTGTAATAGCCCACCCCGCGCTTGAAGCGCGAGAAATAATAAAAAGCTCAAAGATGGTAGCGGTAGTGACCGGATCGGTCGCTCTTGAAGCCGCCATAATAGGCAGACCGGTGATAACCTTCGGAGACTGCCCATACAACGCGCTGCCTGAAAACATGGTCAAAAGGTGCAGCGATCCGCGCAAACTGCCACAAATCATTCGCGAAATACTAAGCGGCTATTCCTCGAACGATAAAGCGCTCGAAGCATACGTGGCCGCGACTTTCGAAATAACGGAAAGCGTAAATCTTTATTCCGTGCTCCTCAAAAAGAACAGCGTGCACAAAGATCGCGCCGGAGATTTTGATAGCGAAATAGACCGTCTGGCAAATTATGCTATAAAATACCTGGGCAAACACAGCAACGTCTCGCCGCAATCAGCAAACTGGTAACTTCCGCGCATGAAGTCTTCTTCTGAAAACACGCACCCTCAACTAAAAATTTGGAGCATCGAAGTCGATGCGGAGAATCCTTTTGACCTAACCGTTCAAGGAACAGGAATAAACGTCGAGGAAACCAGCGGAAGCAAGGAAGTTTATCTGGGGCTCCCCACCCAAAGACACCTGCTTATCCGAACGAACCAGGACGGCCTGCAACTTTTTGTTCCGGGGGGAAATGTTTATCCAATTTATGCCCGAACGGCGAAGGGGAAACTCTTCCTAAGCAATATTTCCAGCAAATTGATGTTCTCCGGCGAAGTCATTGAGTTGGACACCTTCGTTCTTTTGCAGAATTTAACCGGGATACCCTATCCGCAAAATAATATTTTAAAGAACATTTCTTTATTACAAGCGTCTGGAAACTATTTTTTCAAAAACGGAGCGCTGGAGCGCAAAAGCAGTTTATTAGAAGGCGGACCGAAAACCTCAATCA
>JAQUWX010000050.1 GCA_028692635.1 Alphaproteobacteria bacterium | reverse complement strand
CAATAAACAACATCACGCCTCTTAATTTCACCTGCCCCGCCACCTGCCCACAATCGGCAGCCGGAGGAACCGGAGTGGCATGCATCGGTATGGAATTTTCTCTGTGGTATGCGCCGATGTAATTCGGGGGCTATGCTTACATACTAAATTCGTCGCCCAGGTAAACGCGTCTTACGTCCGCGTGAGCCACGATGTCCTCGGGAGAGCCTTCCATAAGCACCCGTCCATCATGAATGATATACGCCCTATCGACGATCTCTAGAGTAGCGCGCACATTGTGATCGGTGATAAGAACGCCGAGTCCGCGTTCACGCAACTGACAGACCAGATCGCGAATATCGCCAAGCGCAATAGGATCGATTCCAGCGAACGGCTCATCCAGCAAAAGGAAGTGCGGCTGAGCCGCCAGAGCGCGAGCAATTTCCACGCGCCTTCTCTCACCGCCTGACAGAGCCACGGACGGAGCGCGACGCAAATGAGTGATCCCAAACTCGATCAACAGCTCATCCAGCATAGCCTCGCGAGTATCGCGATCCGGCTCGATAACCTCGAGCACAGCGCGAATATTGTCTTCCACATTAAGCCCGCGAAATATGGACGACTCCTGCGGCAAATACCCCAGCCCCAACCGAGCGCGACGATACATGGGCAACGAAGTAATATCGATCCCATCGAGCATAATCGATCCGGTATCCGGCGTAACCAGCCCGGTCAACAGATAGAAGCAGGTTGTTTTACCGGCGCCATTAGGCCCAAGCAAACCCACGACCTCGCCCCTTTTAAGCGAGAATCCGACGTCATGAACGACAGGACGGCGATTATATTGCTTACCAAGATGCTCGACGACGACGCCCGGGCCGATGTCCAAAAATGGAGCGCGCCTGTCTTCCTTGGCGGAATTATTGTGGCCGTCAGCAACAGCAAACGGAATGATTTTTCCAGAAGCGCTCATTGGGCACTGCCTTTTTTGACGTTCTTTGTTGTCTCTGACGCAGGCATCATCATAGCCCTCACTCGTCTTTTGCCTTCATTCAACAATCGACTATGCCCGTTGGCGAAATTGACCTCGGCTTTATCTCCAGCCAATTGAGTTCCGCCATGAGTTATACGCACATTGCCCTCCAATATGGCCATGTTTCGCTTAACGTCATAAACGGCCCTGTTGCCGCGAGAGATATCGCCCTTGGTGATAATTGTAACATGGCCGTCAGCAAAAAGCTGCGTTAATTCCTTTTCCCCGTTTGGAAGCGTCGAAAATTGCGCCGTTAATACATCACCCTCGATCTTTCTTTGATCGTCGGCTGTTTTTTTCTGGACTCCAACAGCATTGCCGCGAGCAACGGCCAGATTTTCATTCTCATAGTATTCCATAGAATCTCTGGCAGTTATCACTTCGTTAGCCGTCAGATATTTTAAATTATTGCCGGTTATATTGATGACCTTTTTATCAAGATCATAAACGGCTCTTTCACCGAACACCTGCTGACGAGGATCGGTCATACGCACATTGCCCTCGGCAGTCATGCGATCTATATCGCCCATAGAGCTGTTTTCCTCAGCCTGATCTTTTTGGACAGGGGTTTTTGAAGCGTCGCCCTCAGCCTTTTCTCTTTGATGCGCCGTGAGAATATCCGCATCTATAATCATGGTCCCCTTTACCGCCCTGGCTTTTCCTCTGGCGACATAAAGCCTCTGATCCTGATACCACTCAAGGCTCTGCTCGGCAGTCACCTCTAAAGAAGTCGGCTCCTCTGTCTTTGGCTTCTCAACGGGCGCAGCAATAGCAGGCAAAGCGACAAGCGCTCCGCAAACGATCCCAATCATGTGCAAACGGTTAAGCATCATGGCCCCTTGGTACCAGATGAAGAGCTAGGCTGCAAATTAAGTAATGCTTTCGCGTGCCCGGTGATGACGACAACTTTACCTCCATCCAGCATACGAAAGCCATCCCCTGTAATTTCCCCGAAATTGCCTTGAATTAGAACGGGCTGGCTTCCCCAGGCATTATTACGGTTAATATCGAAATTTGCCTCACTGGTATTGAATTGGTACCCATTGTCGTGAAAAAACTGAACCCCGCCACCAAGCCACAGAAGCTTATTGTTCTGGTCATAGCGCCCATAATCGGCTTTTCCAGCCATCCAGGCCCCGCCGCTTAAAGTTATATCACCCTCCGGTTTATCCAAATCCATTACGCTTTTAGACAACGGCACCTGCAAAGCCTTTTTCGCCATAAGCATATAAGGCTCATCTCCGGCGCTTCTTCCGGTGAGGCGGAGATTTTCTATCACAAGATTAGGAATGGCTTTTGACACAACGCTGGTCAGGCTATGAGAACGAACCATAGGCCAAATAAACAGCACCGCAAAAACCCCAAGCACGACGACTGGCAGAATCCAGCGCAACTTTCCGATAAGCTGAGAATAAGATCCTGTATCCGCAATAGCGCGACTGGTATCGCGCATACGAATGAAGCCTTGAGAGGATGGATTTTTACTGTCCTTGTCCATCAATATCCGCTTTTACCAATTACTTTGAGGACGAGTTGAACGGCTTATGAGCGAAAACATCGACATCATTCCAGCCGCACAAATCCAACTCAGCCCTGGTAGGGAGAAAATCCAAAACCGCCTGAGCCAACTCAGCGCGTCCGTCACGAACGAGCATCTCATCGAGTTTGCTCTTTATCTTGTGCAGGTACAACACGTCGGAAGCGGCGTAAGACTTCTGCGCATCCGTAAGCTCGGGAGTGCCCCAATCGGAAGTTTGCTGCTCCTTCGCCAGATCAAGCCCAAGAACATCCCTGGCCAAATCTTTTAGGCTATGCCTATCGCTGAAAGTCCGAGCAATTATCGAGGCAATCTTCGTGCAATAAACAGGAGCAGTCATAACCCCAAGATGATATTTAAGCGTAGCCAAATCCGCACGAGCAAAATGAAAAAGTTTTGTGACCCCCGGATCGATCAGCATCTTTTTAAGATTAGGAGCGTCGTATTTCCCCGCTTCAAACTTAACCAGATGAGCCGTCCCGTCCCCGGAAGAAAGCTGAACAAGGCACAATCTGTCCCTGGCCCACCGAAGCCCAAGAGACTCCGTATCGATAGCCACCAGATTTCCAAGCTCCAGATCAGCCGGAATATCTCCGTGATGAAGCGTTATATGAGGTTTAGACAAAGGATAAATTCCCTATCAAGCAGTTAAAAACAAAGCCGTGAAGTCTCGCATGCAAGACTTTACCATTTAGTTACTATTGATACTGCGTTGTAATTTATATAATTTTTTGCATAAAGTAAGGGGCTTTGCCGAGGGCGTCCGCCTTCGCTGCTTCGCAGCTACGGCGCGACACAAGCTTTTCTAACGCGCAAAGCGCGTAAGAAAAGCTTGTGGTGCCCAGAAGAAGACTCGAACTTCCACGACATCGCTGCCACAGGTACCTGAAACCTGCGCGTCTACCAATTCCGCCATCTGGGCACAGAGCGCTGAATTCAATAAAGCAAGGTTTGGTAGAGCCTGCCAGAGGTAAAGTCAAGCGAATGCGGCAATCCGCCCCCGCATAAATGAGGCATACGCTATAAATACAGTTGCTTTGGCTTAAAAGAGCGTTAAATCATTTGGTATGGCAAACTATCCATCAACAATAACCATATTCGGCGGGACCGGCTTTCTGGGGCGGTATGTCGTGGCCCAGCTGGCCAGAGAGGGATATTCCATAAGAATCCCCACCAGGAACATCGAGAACGCCGCGCATCTGAGAACCATGGGAGACGTAGGGCAGATAATACCCTTTCTATGTTCGGCGCACAGAGATGCCCAAGTGGCGACGGCCTTAAAAGGAGCGAACACCGCAATCAATCTGATTGGAATAATGCGCGAGTCCGGCCACGATACTTTTCAGAACATCCATGTAGAAACGGCTGCCAGAATTGCGCGCATAGCCAAAGAGGAAGGCGTTCAGAATTTTCTGCACCTATCGGTTCTAGGAGCGAGCGAGAAATCAAGATCGGCCTATGCTCGCAGCAAGATGGCCGGAGAGAAAGCCGTAAGAACATTCTTCCCGAACGCTGTAGTCTTCCGCCCCGATCTTATCTTCGGATCGGAGGAAGGTTATCTGAATCGGCTTATATCTCCATCTTGGTTTTCTCCGATAACGGTCCTTGTCGGAGGAGGAACGGAAATAATAAGCCCCATATATGCGAAAGACGTAGCCTCTGGAATTGCGACCGCTTTACCCAAACGATCGACACAGGGAAAAACCTATGAGCTTACGGGGCCGAATGCGTACTCTCTAAAAGCCCTGCTGGAATTAGTGGCTATGGACAAGAACCGCCATCCCCTTTTTATGAACATCCCGCCCTATATTGCATGGGCCACAACTCCCCTGCTCCCCAGAACGTCCTTCATCAGAGAGCAGCTTGAATTATCCAAAATCGACCGCGCTTCCGCCGGTGGAACAAAATCAAAGACCGCACAGGATCTCGGAATTAACCCTACTGCGCTGGAAATGGTTATGCTTTCGGGCACATAAAAAGTCCTAATACGCTACTTTATGAACTAAAATTAACTGTTTGAAACTCTTGCGTTATGTTTACTGAATTGCAAGAATTAGAGAAGCATTTCTTAATCAATTTCGGGTTACACAAGCATTATGCACATAGGCATTGATCTCGGCACTTCCAACAGTGTCATCGCAGGAGTTGAGGACGGCAAGGCGAGGATATTTCATCCCGCAGACGGCGGAGAAGTCCTGCCCTCAGCAATATACGTCGATAAGCGCGGCCATAGGCTCTATGGAAGGCGTGCGCACGATCAAGGATTGATATCGCCCGAAAACGTGGCGGCAGGTTTCAAGCGGCTGATGGGATCGTCAACTCCGATAGAAATAAAGGGAGCGGGACTTACATTATCGCCGGAAGAGTGCTCGGCTGAAATCATAAGGCAGCTGATCGGACAAGCGATAACCGAAACCGGCAGAGAAGATTTCATAGGAACGGTCATTACCGTCCCCGCCTCGTTCAATCAAATGCAGGCCGAAGCCACCTTACGCGCAGCCAAACTTGCAGGGCTTGAGCGCGTTGACCTTTTACAGGAACCGGTCGCTGCGGCCATGGCCTCGATGGCAAACGCCGAGCGTTCGGGACAGTTTCTTATATACGATCTTGGCGGCGGCACATTTGACGTAGCTCTAGCCCAGGCCATAAACGGAGAAGTCAACATCGTCACCCACCAGGGCATCAACATGCTTGGAGGCCGAGACTTCGACCGAATGATCGTGAACGAAATTGTGCGCCCATGGTTGATCGCTAACTTCGATCTGCCTGAGAATTTCCAGCGCGACAAAAATTATCAACGCCTGATCCGCGTTGCGCAGCTTGCCGCCGAGAAAGCGAAGATAGATCTTTCAGTTCAGGATGAAACGTCGATATTCGCGTCCGACGACGACGTACGCTTGACCGACCAAAGCGATACCGAGATATTCATAGAGATTCCCTTCGCTCGTTCACGCTTTGAAGAAATGATCCGCACTCCGGTCATCCAGACGATCGACATGATCCGCAATCTTTTAAGTGAAAACAACTACAGCCACGACGACATAGACCGCATCGTATTCATCGGCGGCCCCAGCCGGATTCCCTTGATCCGCCAGATGGTATCCGACGAGCTTGGAATCGCAGCCGACATCAACGCCGACCCCATGACCGTAGTTGCCACAGGCGCCGCGTATTATTGCGAGAGCCGCCAGTGGAACAACGATAACGTAAGCTCCCCCAAACCCAAGAAGGCCAGCTCGTCTCCGGTTCCAGAAGCTCCGGAGCTTGTGTTCGATTACAGCCAGCGCACGCCAGAAGATAAAACCATTATCACGGTGCATACGCCCAAAGATTCCAACGATACGCATCAACTGCGCGTATCGGCTGAGGGTTGGGATTCCGGAGTTCTTCCATTGACCGAGGGCCTTACGATCATGGTTCCCCTGAATAAAATGGGGGAGAATCTTTTCAACGTAAGAATTCTCAACGGCAACGGAGCGCCCATTGCGCACGAGCAAACGCTGTCTATTTCCCGAGTAATCGCCTCGACGGTATCCATTCCCGCCGCGCAAACCATAGCGGTAAAAGTCCTTGAACAGGCTGGCTCGCAGAAAAATATTCTTATGCCGCTGGTCAACAAGGGAACTGTCCTGCCGACGACGGGACAAGTGCAATTCACAAGCGCTCGCGATCTAAGTCCAGGAACGGGAGGCAGCATAAGCTTCGAGCTTTTCCAGGTAGAATATCCTGAACGCATTGAGCTAAACCTGTGCGTAGGATTATTCCGCGTCGGCAGCGAAGATATTCCGCAGAACTGCTCCATCAAAGCCGGAGATCCAATAGTATTCAACTGGCGCATGAGCGATAGCGGCATACTCCAGGCAGGCGTTCAGCTTCCCAACGGCCCCTCGGACATGGCGGAATTAAAAGCTCCGCGCTTCTATGCCCCTCAAGCCGGACAGATTTCTTTTGCCGATGAAAGCGGACAAAAATTCGCTCAAGCCGTCCTCCAGCAGGGAGAGGAAGAATGGGGCGATCTTACGGCAGCCATAGGTCCCGAAGGCGGATCGGAAGTGCAGTTACTTAAAGCTCGCCTTGATGAGCAGCGCGAGATATTGGGCGAATCCGCCGATGATCCTGAGACAGTCCGCCGCATGGTGGACGAGACGCGCTTTGTCCGCCAGGACATCGCCCGCCTCTGCAAGAAATATCGCGCCGCAGTTCTACAACGCAAGCTGGGCAAGATGTCGGCAGTATTCAATCGCGTCGCCAGAGCGAACGCGACGAAGGAAGAAAAGGAAAAATTCGACAAATACGCCGATCGCGTTCAGCAGATCATCGACGAAAGCGAAGAAACTGAATACGGAAGCGCCGACGTTTATCTTGACGGAATGCGCGATCAATTCTTCGCCATCGCGTGGAGAGACCCGAATTACGTAGCAACCTGGTACAAGCGCCTGGAGAACGAGTCATATCTCTTCCCCGACGCAACCGAGTTCAATGATATGGTGGCAGAAGGCAAGAAAATGAGCGCCTCCGGCAATATGGAGGGTCTGCGCGATCTCGTAAGCCGTATGCTAGCCGCGAGAGTCGCAATCGGCGCCAGCGACAGCGCCAGCGAATTGGCTACAATTGTAAAAGTCTGACAAATGACATATACCAAGTGATCACGGATTGCACACAAGTGGAGCTTTCTTTATGCATGATCTGACTTTTAAGCAAGTTGAGCCGACTGCTGCGCAACAATTTCTAACGAAGGCGGCCCCGGAAATTCTCCCTGTCGTCTTGCCTGCGGATAAAACGCTGGTGCAGTGCGCTGATCTTCCCTTTTACGATGACTATAAGCTCTATGCGCTTACGGACATGACTCTGCCACCGCCGAATGTGCGTTACATGCTGTGCAGCGCGGATGATTTTTGTCTTTTAAATTGGACCAACGAGCCTATTTACAGCGTAAATGAGCGCACCACGATAAAGCTCGATCGCAAAACTCTGATTTCATATTCCAAATTCTTCTTCCACTTTGTGCGAGGACAACTGGGCCGTTTCATCATAGTTGAAAAGCCGGAGGACGTTACCTGGCTGCCAAACGCCAACGAAAAGGAAAAAGCCGACGTTGCGGCAAAGCTTATGCCGGTTACCTATAAGGGTATTGGCCGCGACAATCTTTTCACAATGACCTGCACTGTCGTTTTCAAGAACGCCCTTTTCCGCACCGACATAAAAGTCGCGCCGTATGAAATGGATGTTTTCGATCCTGACCTGGGCGCGCCGGAACACTTCACGATTGGCCAGATGAAGCTCACAAACGAGGAACTTCTTCTCGAAGACCTAAACGTGCCAGTTGACCCGCCCCCCAGCGAATTCGGTTAGGCATTCTCCAAGATCCAGGCTTGTAGCGCCTGCTTGGTGATTGATCCGATCTTCGTCGAAACGACTTTCCCGTCCTTGAACAGCATCAGCGTAGGAATGCTGCGGATTCCGTATTCTCCGGACTTGCCGGGATTCTCATCGACGTTAAGCTTGGTGATAGTGACCTTACCTTGCAACTCGACAGCCAGAGTCTCAAGCACCGGACCGATCATTTTACAAGGACCGCACCATGTTGCCCAGAAATCCACCAATACCGGCCCGGAAGCCGATATTACATCGGCATCGAAACTACTGTCGCTGATCTGCTTAACGGCCTGGCTCATGGTAATCCCCCTGGCATGAATGTTCACAGAAAATTATATGGGGATTATATCCCCCAGAGTCAATAATTCATCCGGAATAAGCATAAGGCGTGGCTCCTGCGTCCACAGTAAGAAGCAGCGCATGGTATGGCGCGGATAAATCTCTGCTAATACAGCTCGATATGCTGCCATCTGGCGCAGGTACGATTTTGGAGCATCCGAAGCCATAGCAGGCGGATTGCGGTTAGTCTTATAGTCCACAATCCACACAGCATCGTCAGAAACGCAAATCCTATCCACCTGCCCGTCTATCAGGACATCTCCCCAGCGCCCAATGACAGGAACCTCGGCCCGACTACCCGCTCCGAACAACGGAGCAAAATCAGCATGATGCAAGAGCTTCATAACCTCACGCATCACCTCATCCTGCTGAGATTTACTTAAACCATGCTGTGGATCGGCCAAGAAACGCCTAGCAGCAGCCTCCTGTTTTTCAGGAGCCATATCGGGCAAATTCTGTAGCAACCGATGAACAACCTTTCCGCGAGCGAAACCTTTACTTCCCGGAGACACACTCTCATCAACCTGATGAGATGGCGCAAGGCGGCGAGACTGCGGCAACTCGCCCGGAGCCGAGCAATACACCCATTCAGGCAAAACTATATTGTCCGGTTTTTCAGGCGATTGCTTTTCGATTGAGGAAGCAACCATATCGGGATCAGCGAAAGCTATAACCTCGTCATCGTCCGCAGTTTCACGCAAAGGAGCCAGAGCCTGCCTGGCCATATCGTACCAAGTCAAACCCGATCCATCTGACTTAGAATTATTCCACCCGCAGATATAGAGCTGATCCGACGCTCGAGTAAGCGCCACATAAAACAGCCTCCTGTATTCTTCCATCTGCTTCTGCCAGGCGCTATCGCGCAACCCCATCAGCAACGATCCGCATGAATCCTTGTTGACGAAGAACGGCGCATTTTCTTTTTCGCTCCATAGAAACTTGGACAACTTATTTCTGTCCGGTAATTTTGTGGTATCCGGCAGGATCACTATCGGAGCCTCAAGCCCCTTTGCAGCATGAACAGTAGTTATACGGACTCTTCCGCCGCTTTGATCCATCTCTCGCTTTACTTCGGTCTTGGCTACCATCAGCCAGTGCAAAAACGCCTGTAGCGACGGAGATCGCATCGTCCCGAATTCCTGCGCAGCGTTCAGCAACTCGTCCATAGGATCAAGAGCATCAGGCCCCAACCTCGACCATATAGCTCTCCTCCCGCTGACTTTATCGGAAGGGCAAGGAGCGCTTAAAATCTCCGCCAACATAACGAACGGAGAGACTTTATCCGCCCTAGCCAACCAGCGATGAAGATAATCAGCAGCCGCGGCGAAGGCCCCAGTAGCTTTCAGGCTGCTCCACAACGAGCCTTCCCTCTCCGCCGCCAGAGCCATAAGGTCTTCCTCGCTCAATCCAAGCAGAGGCCCACGCAGAACAGTCGCCAGATTAAGATCGTCCTCAGGCAGCAAGGTAAATTGAAGTAGCGCCACCAAATCCATGACAGCCAGTTGCTCGGCAAGCTTCATTCTGTCCACGCCAGTCACTGGTATGTCGCGTTCCTTAAGAGCGCGGACCATATGATCGACAAAAGAATTGCGCCGACGCACCAGAATCATCACATCCCCGGGCTGAACGGCTCGCCCCCTGACGATAGCCCCGGACGCGATCCATTTTTCTATCTTATCGGCGATATTAGTGGCCAGCACGGAAGCCGCATCGCTGTCTCGCTCATTTTCTTTGGATAAAGTCCATTCTTCGTCGAGCTTATCTTTTTCTTTCTCCAAAGCGACAATGGGCCACACCTCAACTCGTCCGACGGCATCGCGACGGAAAGCATGGTGCGCAATATTTTCAGCAGAAACGCCGCGCCGAACATCTTCGTTTTTGAATATGGCATCCACAGCTCGCAAAATTGCCGGAGCCGACCGGAAAGAAACATTCAAAGGAATTTCGCTATATGCGTTTTTATCCATTTCGGTAATGCGCGATCTGAAGTGCTCGCGCATTTCAGAGAACATCGCAGGATCGGCCTTCAGAAAGCTGTAAATGGATTGCTTTTCGTCGCCCACCACAAAAAGAGTGCGGTTGCGATCGAATTTAGCCCCTATATCGTTAAAAAATTCGTCGGCCAGAACCGATATTATCTGCCACTGAGCCGGAGAAGTATCCTGAGCCTCATCGACCATAATATGATCTATACCCCCATCGAGCTTAAACAGCGCCCACGGAGCGATGCCGTCTTTACGCAAAAGCTTATTAGCGCAATTAATAATATCGTCATAAGTAAGAACCGATCTAACCGCCTTATGCGCAGCGTACTTTTTACCCACAGCCACAGCCAACAAAAGTATAGCCCGCGTCTTCTCGACGGTATAAACAGCGCTTAATCTGGCTCGCACGTTTATCAGTCGAGCGGCTTCCTCATTCAAAATATCGACGATTTCAGGATGAGCCTCGCGAACCTTCTTGTTCGCCGGTTTTGCGAACGGCTGCCATTTTTCCGTCAAAAACAACCTGCAATAGCTTTCAAAACCCTTCGCTCTTTTTGCGACGGTCAGAGAAAGCCAATCCCCGATAGCAGCTCCTTTTTTCTTTTCGCTTTCCGTTCCGCCCTGTAGCCACTTCGCAGAGTTACGAATATCGTCCGACATAAAAGCATCGTCAGAAACCGCGTCGCGCAATATGCTTTTCTCATCTTCCCTGGGCTTCAATCCAAGAAGAGCCCGCAATTTCTCCACAAGTTTCTCAATCCCACCGGCCTTTGACAAAGCAGCTTCAAGACGAAACATGTCCGAGGTGACTTCTTCCAAAACAGAGAATAAGCTTTTATCTCCCATATCTTTTATCAACAGATCAAACGCCAGTCCCTCCCGGCTTTTCCTGTTTTTTGACACCGCGCAAAACATCTCGCGCCGAGCCTCGTTCTTTAAAACGGCATCTTCAGCATCGTCCAACAAAACAAAATGCGGAGACACTCCCGCCTCAAGAGGAAAGCGACGCAGAATTTCCTGAGCAAAAGCGTGAATAGTCCTGATCCTCATCCCTCCGGGACAATTCAGGACTCTAGAAAACAGGCTGCGAGCGCGCTCAATCTGCTTGGGTTCGAGAGCCTCGGCATGCAAATCGAACAACGCCTCGCGCAGCTCTTCTTCCGAACAAGTGGCCCAGAAAGATAACTGCTCCGTCACCCGAATAGACATCTGCGCCGCAGCGGCCCGAGTAAAAGTCAGACACAATATCCTTTGCGGCAGAACTCCGCTTAACAGCAAGCGCAACACTCGATCTGCCAGCACCTTTGTCTTCCCTGATCCAGCCGAAGCCCCCACCCACACCGATTTAGTCGGATCGGACGCTTTTTGCTGTTGTTTATTCACGGGCTGAAGAAGCTCTTCGATCATTCCTCATCTCCCCCAACTGCGCTCCATTCAGCCCGCCGAGCGAGATGAGCATAGTCGTCATAAGAGGGACTATACCGAGGACGAGGCACAGCCAGATAAGGCGTCGCAGGATCTGAGTATTTGTCTATCAAAATTTCCAGCCTGCCTTTGGCCATAAGAATTAGCTCATCCGCATTAGCCTTAAGAGGTTTTTCTTCGGCAATATCGCTACCGCCATGCACATGCCAATAGGCCAAGTCCTGGATTTTTCCGGTTTCGATATCCTTGAACCCTCCAACAGAAGCAATATATCCAAGCAGCGCAAGTTGAGGCTCATACCCGGACGCCACTATCTTTTGGGAAGGCGGCTCAGTAGTCTTGTAGTCGATAATAGCCAGCGATCCGTCAACCATACGATCTATGCGATCCGCCCTTCCCTGAAGAAGAAATTTGCCTCCGCCAAAAAGCGCTTTACCTATTGCTTCCACTCCAACGATCTTTATTCCGCTCTCGCGCCGTTGCGTTTCCGTTGAAACGAACCATTCGGCTATGCGCTCAAAACGAGGCCACCAGAACGCGGCAACATGGGGAAAATCCTCATATGCGGAAAAAACTTCACGGCCAATTTCCAATAATTTTTCAAGCGCATTATCCGGTAGAGCGTCAGGATAAGCGCGAGCGTATATTTCCAGAGCCTTATGAATTATCTGCCCTCTATCCGAAGCATCCGCATCCTCATCGATACCGTCCAGCTTTTTCAAATTCAAAATACGCCTGGCATAAATAGCGTAAGGATTGCGCTGCCATGTAGAAATCTCCGTCACCCACAAGCCTTTCGGCCTCAAACGGACAGGAGGACGCGGAGCGGGAGGATCGCAGGCTTTTATCTCCATCGGCTCATCTATTTTTCTAACCCAGCGCATCCAAGGCTCTGTCGGCGCAAGAATATCCTCGCCCGCCCCACAAGCCTGCAACACAGCTTTCAACTGCAATAAAAAGCGCGATGGAACGGCAGGAGTCCCGCCGATACGCTTTGCTCGCGTCATAAGAACTTCAGACGCACCGGACAGCTGAACAAAATCATGCGCAGAAAGACCTATTTTACGCTCCGGCAACGGCAATCCGAAATCGCGCTGCATCGGGCGGGAAAGCCATGGATTGATATCGGCTTCCTGTGGCCACGATCCCTCATTCAGCCCGCCAATGATAACAAGATCGGCGCGCTGCATTCTGGCTTCAAGCGGGCCAAAGATATTTATGCGCGGATGCTGGCTCTGCAATGGCCGCACGACCACGGTTCTCATCAATCCCTGGCAAAGCCCCAGATATTCCTCTCCGGTCAAAAGCGGAAAGCCCTTAGCAGATTGCAGCCACTCGTTCAGCCATGTTGCCGCAGCCTCTCCCGCAACATCGCGCCACAAGCGCTCCGATCCATGAGTCACATCGGTCGAAGCAATAATTTCCGCAATATCTATATGCTGCTTTATGCGCTCTTCCAACGA